>JAFCCM010000001.1 GCA_017610225.1 Candidatus Aenigmatarchaeota archaeon
TTTTTTTCTCTGCTCTAATGATGGTTTGATTTCTTTCAGAACTTCTTTCAAAATTTCTCTAGTTTTTTGTGATGGCATATGTTATATTATTGTTAGTTTTTGTATAAAGGTTTTTATTTTACTTATTTTCGAATTTTGGAATAATAGAGTATCTGGAAAATTACTGAAATGACGAGAATTATAGTCCATAAAAAAATTTTTGAGTAACTGTTAGATCTGAAGCATCCTATAATAAAAAAAGTTGCTATTAAATCAAGTACAAGAAATAATCCATTTACTATCTTTTCTTCTATGAATAACATAATTCTTTTCTTTCTATTTTTCTTCATAACTTAAATTTGACATTCCAATTATAAAATCCTTTAATTATTGTTGTTTTTTGTATAAAGAGTTTAGTTTTGGAAAAATTATTTTAGATTTTCTGATAATTAGAATCTGAGAGAATCTTTTTATTTAATAATTGTTATAAGGAAGAAATCGTAATATTGAATATGGAAAGAACATATATACCTTTGATTTTGATATTAATTTTATCTTTTAATCCCATTAACGCATCTATGGAACCATTTCAACCTTTTTGTGAAAATCAAGGTTATGAGGTTGTGTCAGAAAAAAATGATTATTATTGTCTTTTCGACGATGGGAATAAATGTCAACTGTTGGAGTTTTACGATGGTGAATGTGGATCTGGATATATAAAAGAATTTCCTTGTAAAAAGTTGGGTGAATATGTTTTTCCTCAGTTTGAAGAATGTTGTGAAGGTAAACCTTATATACATCCATTTCATGGAGGTCAAAAAACTTGTCAACCATTACACAAGAGATTAATTGGAAGTTTGAAGTATAATTTAATCCTTAACCCCATTATTCATGTATTGGGATTGTTTACCATTTTCCTATTGATTTTAATAATTGTTAAAAAAAGAAGAAAAAAATAGTTAAATACAATTCTTCCTAACTAAAAAATTTTCGACATATAAACTCCATCCAATTTATAACTAAACCTACTGTAATATTTCCTCACTCCAACACCAGAAATAACAACTACCCTTTTCATTCCGAATTCTTTTTTAGCAATTCTCTCAGATTCTTTCAGTAATTTCTTACCAAAACCTTTATGTTGCCACGCACTTTCTTTTTTCTTTCCAATCTTAACAGCAGAACCATACACATGAAGTTCACGAATTATTCCTGTCTTCTCATCAATCTCTGGTCTAAATGGTTTACTAGGAATTCTTAATCTGATAAATCCAAACAAAACATCATTCTCAACATCTTCTAGACTAAGAAATATCTCCTTACCATTAGAAGCATCATAATCTACTCGACAAAGTTTAATCTTATCTGGATTTGGAGTTACTCCTTTAGCCATTTTATGCCCAACTTCTCGATATCTAATCTCTTGAATTCTCACTTTATTTTTCTCACATTCTTTCTCAACAAATTCCCTAAGATTACTTTTTTTAATCCCAGCAGCAACTTTATCAGTAGGAATATCTCTTTGTACACGAATGACCCGGCAATACTTGGGAATATATTTCATTGCTTCAGAAATCAGTTTAACTCCTTCTTCTGTGGTTAAGGGTTTATATTCATTTTTTTTCCAAAGATCATATAATTCAGTATCTGGCATCACCAGTGCAGGATAAATCTTGAGAGAATCTGGTTTAAATCTATCATCTGAAAAAATAGTCTTAAACTGCTCTAAATCCTTGTTTAAATCAACAAACAGACCAGGCATCATGTGATAAGTCACTTTCAGACCACTATCTTTAGCAAGTTTAGTTGATTTTACAATAGCATCAACCCCATGACCACGTTTAACTTTTTCAAGAACCTCAGGATAAACTGACTGTACACCAATTTCCACCCTAGTAACTCCTAACCTAAACATCTGGTTAATATGTTCTTCATAACAGTAGTCTGCACGGGTTTCGATTGTCATTCCCACACACCTATGCTTAGCAGATTCGTTCAGCTTTTGAGATTCTAACAAGGTTTTACTTTCTTTTCCGTTAAGAGCGTCGAAAATACGTTTAACAAACCAGTTTTGATAGTCTTTTTCTAATGCTAAGAATGTTCCTCCAATAATTATTACTTCTATTTTGTTAGAAGAATGTCCTGTTAACTTGTATTGATTTAATCTATCCTTAGTTTGTAAAAATGGGTTATAATCGTTCCTTATACCTCTTTGAATGGCAGGTTCCATTCCAGTGTAACTCTGAGGCGCGTTTGATCCTCGAGGACAGTAGATACAATTACCTGGGCAATCAGCAGGTTTGACTACTACTGTTATTACAGAGACCCCAGAAATCGACCTAGAAGGCTTGGTTTGCAGGTATTTTTTCAGTTTTTTCCTTTCTTCTTCATTACAAGTTCTTAGAATTTCAACTTTGTTAGGAATATCTCTTAGATTATGCCTTTTAGCGACTTTTTTCGATGTTTTATCTATTATTTTATCGTCTAGGTAATCTAAAATCATTAATTCCTTGATTATTTCCTCACATATACCTTTTTTTATCATTTCCTTTCCTCTTATTTCTCCTTTGATAGTAGTAACATATATATACCAGTACTACCATATAGTAACAGATTTATATGAACGGTCAAACATACCATCAACTTCGATTCTATCAAGAAGAATTATTTGAAGCCAAGAATAAATTGTTTAATGCAAAAAATGTCAAGCAACTCAAATTTTTGCAAGACAGAATCAAATTTTTAGTGTCTCAAATCGAGACAATTCAAACTCAAAGAGCCCGTTAACATAGTACACCCCCAAGTACTTCGCAGGTTTTACAAATTTTTTTGCTTGCGGGCTCTTGACACTTTTCACATAATCTTATGCTTTCTTTCTTGAATTGTTTTTCAACATAAGGTTTAAGTTTAATTGCACTTTCTAGTAGACTATGTTTAATCCCAGGGGAATTTTTTTCTAGTATGTTAAGAAATTGAATTGTATCTCCTCTAAATGTATTAAATTCTCTGTAGGGACATTTTTTAGAAGAGTATTTTATTTTGTTAATTTTTGCGAATAAACTCACTTCATCTTCTGGTATGTTAATCAATGGTTTAATTCGAGGAACAAACTTAGAATTTTTATTAATCATTGGCATTGCTCCTACTCTTACTAATCTCATCATGTCGCCTTTGAGTATGTTCATTAGGATGCTTTGACATTCATCGTCGAGATTATGACCAGTTACCACTTTTTTACAACCAAGTTCTCTCACTTTTTTATTGATTAAGTATCTTCTTAGGACACCACATATTTCACAATAACTTGATTTTGGATTATTTTTAATTACTTCTTTAACATTTTTTCCAAACTCCTCTTTGAATGAGAATACATAGTGTTTCACTTTAAGGTCTTTACATAGTTGTTTTGAAAATGGGATACAATATTTAGTTATATAATCAATGCCTGGATCAATTGTTATCGAGATTATTTCAACATTAGGATTATTTTTGAATATTTTTTTTAACAAGTAAAGTATTGTCGAACTGTCTTTACCACCAGACAATGCTACTGCTATCTTGTCTTTTTTGTCAATTAGATTATTTTCTCGAATAGTTTTTCTCACTTTTTTTTCTATGCTTCTGGTAAAGTGATCTTCACAATAATAATGACCTTCATTTTTTCGAAAGTAGATAGATTTTTTGTTGCAGAATGAGCATTTCATTAAAACTCACCTTTCTGGTGAAATAATTCTACTAGATGTTTTGAATCTGGTGAAAGAGGTAATTTTTTACAATCTTTGTAATCATACCATCCTATAGTTTTTACTTCATTTTTTGGTTTGGGTTTTGACAGTAGTTTCACTCTATAATTAAACATAGTGTATTTCACTCCTTTGTAAACTCTCATAAAAGTATCAATAAAATTAATCACTTCGATTTCACAATCTATTTCTTCCTTCATTTCTCTTTTTAGAGCTTCTTGAAATGTTTCGTTATCTTTGAGTTTTCCACCAGGAATTTTATATTCATTATCATCATCAAATGTAAGGAGTATTTTTTTATTTTCTAGCACAAATCCAACTACTACAGGTTTTAATTCCATCCTATCACCCAAAACCATATTCCACCGTGTTTGTCTTTAGTCGTTTTTTCTATTTTTAAACCTATTTGTTTCAATTCCTTTCCCATTTCTCTCTTTGTGTAAAGGTGATAGAATCTTTTATGTTTTTTTCCGTGATAGTTCCAGTCAACATAGACGTTAGGATATTTTCCGAAGAAGTAATTTTTTATTAGGTCCCAGATGAATTTTCTTTGCCAGCGATTCCAGATACTTAGTATCATTTTGAAATCTTTTTTTCCAATTCCTTTGATTTTCTTTAATGATTCTACTCTTTCTTTTTTTGTTCTCAAGTGTGATATAGTTGAAGTGTAAATAATTGTTGAAGCAATATTATTTTTTATTGGTAATTGTGTGACTTCTCCGATAATGAGATTTACTTTCATTCCTTTCTTTTTACAATATTTTTTTGCTTCACGAATCATGCCTTTTGAAAAATCTATTCCCACACAAGGATTTTTTTTGAATGGAAGAAGATTCCTACAGTTTCCGCAGGCTACATCAACAACTAAACCTTCACTTGTAGTTTTTGAAAATTCCTTTACTTCTGGGTAAGGCCATGCTCTAACATTAGTCCATGAATCTGCTAGTGTGTCCCATGTTTTTTGAAGATATTTGTCCATGAATTTCACTTCCATTTAACATGGTCTTTCTCCCCTATTAACCCACCACTTAGGATTCTGAATTTTTTCCTTTTGTTCCATATACTTTTTAGTTCGTCAAAATTCTTATCAGGTTTAATCATTATTTCTGCCAGTTGATCAATTTCTTGTAAATCTTTTTCATTTATCTTGTCAAATCTATTTTTAATGTGATTTGGTATTTGTACATACAAGACTTCATTGTTCATTAAGCTGTGAAAATCATAAAAAACCGTCCATGAAGCAGGCATTAATCCTTTAGATCCACACGCGTTAATAATATTGTTCTCATTCAATTTTCCTTCTCTTATTCCAATCCATGTGTTGGCAGCCCAATCAAATTTATTTTTTGGAACATCAAATGGATCAAATCCTACGTCTTCCAGACTTCCATCAACATCTATTGTAATCCATCTTTTTTGAACCTTATTCCAGTATTGATTTATCCAGTGGTCTCCACTCCCAGAAAATTGAGGAAAATAAGGAGCAAATCCGGATCTTACCCTACAAGGAATACCTTTACTTTTCAGAATTGAAGCCATTAGAATAGAGACATATCTACAGGTAACAATAATTCTGTTTTCGGTAGCACGATCTGGTACAAATCCCCTATCATCTAATCTAATGAGTTCTGATATCATCGCAGAAGTTGTTGACAAAATATCATCCTCACATCTCAATCTCCACCAAGGAACTTTATTCATATCTCCATATCTCAAATCAGTATTAGAACCAGTATTCCCATTCCTTAAAGTTACTCTATGAATAATTTGTTTTCTTATTAATGAACCAATTTTTCTGATATCGTCAGGAAGACCTTGAAGCATTTTTTTGTAACAACCAGGGTTAGTGAATGTACTGAATTGAAGATAATGGTCTATAATTTCTTTTTTCATGGAGTTTACCTTTGCAAAAATAGTCCCGGACGGATTCGAACCGCCGTCAAGAGCTCCAAAGGCTCCTATGCTTGACCACTACACCACGGGACTGTTAAGTAACAATTAGGAATAAGAAGAATTAAAATTTAAGCATTTCTACCTTCTCGTTCTTTGAGTGATTTTTCCTTCTTTTTTCTCACTTGTCTCTCCAGATTTGATTCTACTTCGTCAACTAATACCAGTATTTCCCAACCTTGTTTCTGAGATCTAAAATTCCCTTCAGTTGTATTGAGTGACATGACTAATTCATGCAGATCTTTTCCCCCGTCTTTTTTGAATGTATCTACCACAAGTTTAAAATCCTGAATTTTTTCTGTACCAAACATTTTACCATATTTATCTGCTAATGGCATCATTTTTTCTTTGACTTCTTCTATCGTTTCATTATCAAAATTATCAAATCCTACTAATTCAATTGTTTTCATTAACACACCTCAAAAATTAATTAACTTTTTTAACATTTATTTTCATAAATATTTAGAGATTAGTATGTTCAATGATAAAGTTCTCAGAAAATATCTTGACGATCATCAAGTATGGTATAAAATTCATGAAAAAGAATCAACAGTCCACACAGCAGATGCAGCAGCAAAAACTGGAATTCCTCTTGAAAGAATAACAAAGTCACTTGTTTGTCTTGCTGGTGATAAAGCAATTGTTGCTATAATTACTGGAAATGAGAGATTAGATACAAAAAAACTTGCAAAAATAATTGGAGTTAAAAAAATAAGGATTTGTCCTTCTGATGATGCTCATAGATTTAGTGGTTATGACCCTGGTGCTACTCCTCCTTGTTGTTATAGAAAAATTAACAAAGTTATTGTTGATAAAAAAGTTTTAGATATGGAAACTACTTTTGGTGGTGGGGGAACGAATAAGTCTTTGTTAGAGATTAAACCTGAAGATATTGTTAAGTTGAATGATGCTTTGGTTGAGGATATTGTTCAGTGACAATTCCAAAACATATTTATACCTAAACAACCAAAAACTCCTAGTGATGGAAGTGTCAGGTGAATATCGGACAAGGGGAATGTAAAACATTTGTCTATTTCTAGCTACAAAGACCTTAAAAAAATCTCACCGAAAGTAAAAGTTATACACTTCAGAAAATTTGCTAGTGAAAGATTAGTTAAGTGGATTCTGAAAAATCATTCACAGATCAAAAAATTCTCTTTTTCAAACTATGTTTATTCTAGGTCAGAGTCTAGTATTTTTGATTTAATTAAAGAAAAAAATGTTGAGGTGGAAGTTAGAAATAGAAGTGCAGGTAGACCAAATCTGCTTGAGGCAATTAGATTATAATTTAAGTATAATCAGGAAATAATTAAGAGGTGTTGATGTGAGAATATTACAATTTCATGTTGATTTCATAGAATATAAACCAATCAAAAAAGAGATTAGAATAGCTGAAGATGCTGAGAAAAAGAAAAATAGATTTGAAAATATTGCAGTAGTTTTTGTTGCTGCAGAAAAGGATGATAATCTCAGTGTTTCTAGAAAAGCAATGAAAGAAGTCAAAGAAAGTCTAGATGTTATCAAATGTAATGAAATTCTTATCTATCCATTTGCTCACTTAAGCAGCGATCTTGCAAAGCCATCTCAAGCATTAAAAGTAGTTAAAGAAATGGAATCAGCAGCAAAGAAGTTGGAGTTGAAAGTTCATCGTGCTCCATTTGGGTGGAATAAACAATTCGAACTTAGAATAAAAGGTCATCCTTTGGCCGAACAGGCTAAGACAATTACAAGTAAAGATGCCAAAAAAGATGAAGGGTTAATATCAAAAGCACTAAAAGAAGAAGAAAAAATTATTTCATATTGGCATGTTATGGATACTGACGGAAAATTAATTCCAATAAAAGTTGAAAACAATAAGATTGTCGGTGAATTTGATTTCAAAAAATATCCTAATCTTGAAAAATTTGCTTTACATGAACTTGCAAAAAATAGAGAAGTAACAATAGCACCACCACATATCAAAATGATGAGAGAGATGGAAATAGCTGATTATGAAGATGCAAGTGATCCAGGGAATCTAAGATTTTACCCCAAAGGCAGACTAATCAAATCATTATTAGAAGAATTTGTAACTAAAACGGTTGTTGATTATGGTGGGATGGAAGTTGAGACTCCATTAATGTATAGTGTGGAACACCCTGCAGCTGTATCTTATCTAAACAAATTCCCAGCAAGGCAATATATAATAAAATCAGGTGATAGAGAATTTTTCTTAAGATTCGCCGCTTGCTTCGGTCAGTTCACAATGGCAAATGATATGTCAATATCCCATAAAAACTTACCAGTTTGGTTGTATGAGTTGACAAGATATAGTTTTAGGAGAGAAAGAAAAAGTGAACTTGCTGGACTAAGAAGATTAAGGGCGTTCACAATGCCAGATGTTCATGCTTTCTGTAAAGATATTCCACAAGCCATAATAGAATATGAGAAGAGATTTAAGATGTGCCAGGAAGTTCTTCAGGGTATTGGATTTGAGAAAAAAGACTATGAGTTAGCGATTAGATTTACAAAAGATTTTTACAATGAACATAAAGATCTAATAGAAATGTTGTTAAAACTTCATGGCAAGCCAGCATTAGTTGAAATGTGGAACAAGAGAGCGTTCTATTTTGTTGTCAAATATGAGTTGAATATAGTAGATGCATTGGGCAAGTGTTCAGCTCTAGCAACAGATCAAATAGATATTGAGAATGCAAAGAATTATGGTATAACTTACATTGACGAAAAAGGAAAAAAACAAGATGTGATAATACTTCATTGCTCCCCAAGTGGTGCGATTGAAAGAGATATATATGCATTATTGGAAAGAGCCTATCTAACAGAAAAGGCGGGGGGGATACCCCAATTCCCATTATGGTTATCACCAACTCAAGTTAGGCTAGTTCCTTTAAATGATGATTTCGTGGAATTCTCAAAAGAAATAATGGAGAGATTAGATAAAGAAAAAGTAAGAGTAGATCTTGATGATAGACAACTTACAGTTCAGAAAAGAGTCAGAGATTCAGAGTTAGAATGGGTTCCATTCACATTGGTTATTGGGCAAAGAGAAAAAGATAGTCAAGAATTTAGTATAAGAATGAGATTGGAAAAGGGTAAACAGGTAAAAATGAAACTAGGGGATTTAGTAAAGAAAATAAAAGATGAAGTTAAAGACAAACCATTCAAGAAATTGTCATTACCAAAAATGCTTTCAAAAAGACCAATATTTGTTGGTTAAAATAAAAAGAGAAAAGAAAAAATTTATTTCGCCTTTTTTCCAGATGCTAAAGATTCTGAATTTTGCCAAACAAGATTAAAGAAAGGTTCTCCTAGATTTTCTGCTGCATGTTTAGATTTTGTCCAAAACATCATTTGTTGTGATGTATGAACAGTTTCTGGATCTGATAGTCCCATTGATAATTGTTTTCCATCAACGATATAAAAATTACCATATAAAGGAACTTTCATATTAGATATATTTTTGACTTCTGCTACTCCTGATAATGCTTTTATGGCCTCTGAACATTTTTCGTCTGTTTTACTTGCTATCCTTATTTTCACACCTTTATTTTTCAATTTCTTTAGAATACTGAGTTGATTTTCAAATAATTCATTCAATCCAGCAGGTGTTGTTACAATATTGATAGTAGATGTTGCTTCTTTGAACATGCTGTCGACTTGCTGCAGAACAGAATATTTTCCTTTTAGTGACCCTGTTAAATCTTCTGGTAATACTAATTCTAGTCCTCTTTTATGTATTCCGTCTAATTCGTTAATAGTTTTTGAACTTTGTAGTCTGTTTATTCTTTCAACGTTTGATTCATAGTATTCTCTTAATTTTTCTTTGGCTTTGTTCAATGACTCCTTTGGTGACACTGCTACATATTTGAGTGGCTTTGATGTTTGAACTACTACAAAACCTTTGTCTGCTAATGTTTGTAAAACATCATAACTTCTTGATCTTGGAACACTTGCGACAGCTGATAATTCTCCTGCTGTTGCTACGCCTTTGGCAAGAAGTGCTACCCAAAGCTTTCTCTCATATAGGTTTAACCCAATAGTCTTTAACGCATCCATAACTTCAGATGAGGCTAACATGTTACACCCCCCTATTACTTAATAGTGATTGACTATTTAAGAATTTATTTATTACTTTATAATATTAACTGAGTTTTCTTTCTATTTGATTTAGTTTATTTTTCTTATTTTTTACTTTTAAATTGTTGATTGAATAGTCTTTCTAACTTTTCTAGTTCATTTGGTAAATTCCTGTCATTTTTAAATCCTATTAACCTTGGAAATCTAAGGGCATACCCGGATTCATATTTTGGGGATTTTTGTATTTCTTCATAAGCAACTTCTATAATAACTTCTGGTCTTAGTTTTACTTCTCTCCCTTCTTCTTGTATTATTAAAGGTTTTAGTCGTTTTGTTAATTCTTCAAATTCTTCATCTGTTAAACCAGTTCCGAGTTTTCCACATGGAAGATATTGATTGGAATGTGGGTCTTTCAAGCATCCTAAAGTAAATGATCCAAACCATTTTAGTCTTTTTCCTGTTCCATGTTCAGCTCCGATGATTGCTAAATCTAAAGGTTCAAGGATTGGTTTGACTTTTAACCATTGACCTACTCTTCGACCGGGCTGATATTTTGCTTGTAGATTTTTTACCATAAGTCCTTCTTGTTTTTCTTTTAGGGATTCTTTATAGAATTTTTCAGCTTCTTTGAGATTTTTTGTTATAAGAGCATGTGACAATTCGAACTTGTTTTTTATTGGTTTGATTATTTTTTCAAGTTCTTTTCTTCTTGTTTTATAACTTTCATTTACTAGGTTTTTTCCATCAACGTAAACTATATCAAAAAGGTAGATTCTGACAGGTATTTTTTTAACCATTTCTTTAATATCATATTTTCTTTTAATACGTCTGGATAATTGTTGAAAAGGTATTGGTTGGTTATTTTCAGAGTCTATTCCTATTGTCTCGCCTTCTATTATACAGTCTTTACATTTTATTCCTTTTCTAACTAATTCAACCAGGTCAGGAAATTGATTTGTTATGTCTTCTAATCTTCTGGTGAATAATTTAATATCATCTCCTTTCTTGTGTATTTGTGTTCTTATACCATCATACTTGTATTCTAACATTACTTCTTCATACTTGTTCAAGGCTTCTTCTAGACTGGGTGATTTTTCTCCGAGCATTATTATGTATGGTTTACCCATTGTTAGACTCACTTTCTTTAGTCCACTTTTTCCTTTCTCTTTTGCTATTTTTGCTATTTCCCCATAATCAGGATTTAAAAACCATGCATTTTCAACAGTCTTTTTATCAACATCAAACGCTTGTGCAATTGAATCTCTTATTATTCCCTCGGCAACACCTATTCTTAGAGTTTCGAGAGCAGTTCTCACGATATACTTTGCTTCTAGTGGCTTGGATGATGAGAGTAGTTGTGAGATAAGATCCATTTTTCTTTCTTGTGAACCTTTACCTCCTAGTTTGGATAGTTGTTGGAGGTTGTTGAAAACTAAGTCTATTGTTAATTCCTTTTTGAAAAGTGAAACTTGTTTTTTTGATTTGATACATTCTTCAGTTACTATACCTAAATCTCCGAGTTCTCTGAATTTTTTTATGATATCTTTTTCTGTTATTCCTGTTGTTCTTACTAATGTTTTAATGATTATTTTGTCAGCTATCCCTGTTTTTTCTTCAGATTGAGTTGGGAATATTTTTCCTGATGCTAAGAGAACGACTTTTGGTAGTTGGTCAGTAGAAGTTTTTTTGAGTAGTTGTGATAGGATTTCTGTCTTTTTTAATTTACCAGATTCTTTTTCTAGTTTTTCGTAGGTATCTGTGAGGATGGAGTATTTCATAGTTTTTTATTCTTTTTCTAAAAGTTAATAGTTTGTGGTTTGAATGTTTGATGTTATATTCTCCCGATAGGGATTGATTTTTAGTGCAAAGTTTGACAAAGTCGAAAAATCCAAAGTAGACGGCGAACGTTTTTTAGGGGTAATTGTTTTCTTGGAGTAGTGAATAACCGAAAGATTTATAACTATACAAATTTACCCATTTTTTATGACGAGTAAAAAAACATTAAGATCATATCTGGATGAAATTAGAAGATGTGAAGATCCACATAAACTAAAATACGAATTGAAAATAAATGATAATTGGTTAGTTTTTTTATATGGAAGTCCAGATAAATTATTTTCTAATGTAACGCAAGCATTTAGAAATTCTCCTCAAGAAGATGGAATAAGAGATTCATGGAATTATGTTGGTGATGGAGAAGGAGGAAGACAACTATTTTTTGACTATGAACCCGGGACTGTTCATACTCAAGTAACAAAGGGTTGTTTTTGTTTTGGATTGAGTGAGGCAGACAAAATTGGTGGTTTAGAACATTCAGTTTGGGTAACGTTTCATCCATATCAAGAAAAAAAGATGGTAGGTGTCAATCCACTTAGAGCAATGGCATTAGCAATTGCTGGTTTTGGAGAATATATTCTGCGAGAAAATTTAACAGCAAGATTTCCGAACGAGGGATTAGATTTAAATTATATTCCTAAATAAGGCGTTCTCTTATTTTATTAATTCTTCAAAATTGAAAATTTTGACATTATTTAACTCGACCGTTTATTGAAACTAACAGGCTTTTAACGAAACTCTCAATCTATAATATCAGAACTTAAAAGTACAATTTTAGATAACGACTGAAAAAATTTTTCTTAATTTTAAATCAAATTTTAATAAATATTAATATTTGAACAAGTTAGTATGTCCCATCCTAAAATTTAATATCTTACAATCCCAATTTTAATCATGGAAACTTTTGACTGCATTGAATCTCGAAGATCAGTGAGAAAATATGACAAGAAAGATGTCCCTGATGAGATGATAGCAGAAATTCTTACTGGAGGAACATATGCTCCTTCTGCAGGCAATATGCAGGAATGGGAATTTATTGTTGTTAAGGATAAAGAAAAAAAAAGAAAATTATCTGAAGCATCATTAAGACAATCTCAACTAATCGAAGCACCAGTAGTAATAGTTGTTCTTGCAAATTTGGAAAAAATAGGAGAAAAATACAAGGAAAGGGGAAAGCAAGTTTATGCACTTCAAGATACAGCAGCTTGCGTTCAAAATATGCTTTTGGTTGCTCATGACTTAGATTTGGGTGCTTGTTGGATCGGTGCTTTTGATGAAGATGAGGTAGGAAATATAGTAGAAATTCCAGACAAATTTAGAGTCACGGGTATGGTAACAGTCGGTTTTCCAATACCTTATGAACAACAACAAAAAGTGAATAGAATCCCATTCGAAAGATTAACTTGGCAAGACAGATATGGTCAGGAAGTCAAATGGCTTATGGACTATAGCAGAAAAAGTAGATTTGAATGGAAACCTTTAGATCAACAAATAGAAGAATTATCTAGGAGACTTCAAAAACTTAGAGAAGAAAGAAAAGATTTGAAAAAGAAAGAATCTAGTTTGACATCACGAGTAAAAAATCTGTTCAAAAAATCCAATAAATAGAAACTTTTAATTCTAAAAAAACAATATTTCTATAGATTTTATGAACAGAAAAACATTCCTTATTGTTTTGTTGATGATAGTTTTGTCGATTTCTAGTATAACTTTTGCACAAGAAATGAGGATTCTCTCTCCAGAATCTGCTATAATTATTTACGCTGGTGAGACAAATGAAGTTCAAGTCCCAATAAAGAATGATGGGGCAGAAACTGATAGTGTTTACATTACTGTTTGGCCTACTCAATGGGTCACTTTAGAAAAATATAGACTGACAATTAATTCGGACGAATCTCAGTTACTATCACTTTTTGTTACACCACCCGAAGATGTTGAAGAAGGAATACATATTTTTACAATTACAACCCAATCACTCAACACAAATAAAACTAGTACTAATTCATTATTTTTAAATATCAAAAGAAAAACTAATGTCTTCATTTCTGAAGTAAAATTAAATAAAGAATTAATTAATCCGGATGAGGTATTAGAAATAGAATCAGTTCTTACAAATCTACACAAAACCCAAAAACACAAAGTCTTCTTAACAACTAAAATTATAGATAATGAAGAAAGATTAGTCAAGAAGTTTGAAGAGTCTATCCAATTAAGTCCAAGATCAGTCAAGATAATAAAAAACTTTTATGAAATAGATAAGATACAGGAATATGGTAATTATAAAGTAAAAGTAGAGTTAAAAGATTCTTTGAATAAACTTTTGGATGAGGATGAGAAGAATTTTGAAATACAAAAACATTTTGAAATAACTGAATATAAGACAAAAAAATATGGTTTATTTTATACGTTGATGACAATTGAAGTTACAAATGAAGGTAATATTCCTGATTCTGAATATAATATAGAAGAACCTCTACCAAAAATAACCAAATACTTTTTCTATCCAGAAACAGAACCTGACAAAGAAGAAGAGAAGGATAACAGAATGCTATATATTTGGGAAATTAAGAACCTAGATCCTGGTCAAACAAAAACAATAAGGTATAAACTAAGATTTTTCAATGTTCTAATAACAGTGCTAGTTCTTTCAATCATGATACTCTTAGTCTATGAATATATAACTAAACCATTGTTAAAGAAAAAATATTACGGAATTTTGTCTGGAGAAGATGAACTTAAGGTAACATTAACCATCAAAAACAAGAGAAGGAAAATGTTGAAGAATGTAATCGTAAGAGATATTGTCCCACCAATAGCAAAGGTAGTTAAAAAATTTGATACAAGAACACCAGAGATTAGAATAAAATCAAGTGGTACTGAGTTGGTGTGGAGAATAGACAAGATTAAACCAAGAGAAGAATTAATTTTAACATATAAAATCAAACCGTTAATTGATGTCATCGGAAAATTAACATTACCAAAATCCTTCTTCACATATAAGGGTAAATTTAGAAGAGAAAGTAGAATAGTCTCAAAATCAGTCTCTATAACAGGAAAGATTAAATAAACTATTATCCTATTTTTAATAATTAAGTTAATCCCCCTGTAGCTCAATGGTAGAGCGCATGGCTGTAGATGTTTGCTGATTTGCACTCGTTATCAGTGTGTGTTCGCAGAAACCGTGAGGTTGCTGGTTCGACCCCGGCCGGGGGGATTTATTTTTTCCAAAACATAAACATTTATATCTTCTTTCCCAAAAATACACGTTATTGATTAGATTTAAATACATATTGGTATAAAATAATAAAGTTGGCGACCAAAACGGAAAGGAAACACCCGTTCTCATTCGAACACGGAAGTTAAACTTTCTAGTGATTTGGAGTGTACTGCCTTTTGGTGGGAAATCCAGGAAGTTGCCAACTTTTAATAATTTTCCCCGGTGTTGTCTATTGATTCACAGAGCCCAAACTACAAATTTTTCTTCTAAAAGTAATAATTTTTTTAAAATAGATTGCTCTGGTGGTGTAGCTCGGTCTATCATCTGGGACTGTCAACTTAGTTATGATTTTATTCTAGGCAGATCTCCCAGGACAGGGGTTCAAATCCCCTCCAGGGCGTAGATTGGTGATGAATTGAAGAATGTTGAAACTAAAGTAAAAAATGAGAAATTAAATACTAATGAGAAGAAAAATGAGAAAATGGATGGTTTTAAAATATTATTGGATTCATTTGTTAGAGATGAAGGTTTTGTTGAATTTCAGATAGAATCTTTTGATGAATTCATTAGAACAAAAATACCGAAGATAATAAAACAAATCAAGGAGATTAAACCAGAAGTTCCTGACATAGGAGATTTTAAAATAAAACTTGGAAAATTTAAAATTGGTAAGCCCTCTGTAAAGGAAGCAGATGGTTCTATAAGGAATATATTACCTTTGGAAGCAAGGATGAGAAATCTTACATATGCAGCACCAATGTACATTGAGATGACTCCTATATTAAATGAAATAGAAAGTGAAACAATGTTTGTAAATTTTGGGGATTTACCTATCATGATTAAATCTAAAATATGTTCACTTTCTGGAATGAGCAGAAGAGAACTTATAGAATCGGGTGAGGACCCAGATGATCCTGGTGGTTATTTTATTATTAACGGAACAGAAAGAGTTTTAGTTTTAATAGAGGAAATATCTCCAAATAGGATTATTGTCGAGAAATCAAATATATCTAATATAACAGAAACTGTAAGAATACATTCTTCAAAAGATGGTTATGTTCAAAGGCATATAATTGAAAGAAGATCAGATGGTATAATAAGAATCAATTTTGCGAATATAAACAAACTTCCTATTATTATTCTCCTAAGAGCTTTGGGGATTGAATCTGATAAAGATATAATTGATGCTATATCTTCTGATCCAGATGTTCAACAAGAATTTTATCCCAACCTTTTCGAGACTGAATCATCAAAAGTTAAGCAAGCAGTAGAAGAAATAGGTGCCCATTTGAGAATACCTCAGAAAGAATATAGAATAGAAAGGGCTGAAAAAACTGTAGATAGATATTTGCTGCCTTATTTGGGTCAAGACAAAAAAGATAGAAAAGAAAAGGCATTGTTTCTTGGAAAAGCAGTTGAAAGATTATTGAAATTTCATTTACAAAAAATACCTGAATGTTATCTAGATCATTATTCGAACAAAAGATTAAAATTATGTGGGGATTTACTGGAAATTTTATTCAGGTCAATTTTACTTGGTAAATGGGGTTTAATAACAAGAATAAATTATAATTACCAAAAACTTACTAGAAGGGGTAGATTTCCACCATTACCATCTATAGTTGAGTCAAATGTTCTAACAAATCAGATAGCTTCAGCAATAGCTATAGGATCATGGGTTGGAGGAAGAACAGGTGTTTCACAAAGGTTAGAAAGAGACAGTTATATTAAAACAATATCCCATGTTAGGAATGTTTTATCACCATTGACATCAACACAAGAACATTTCAAAGCTAGAGAGTTACATCCGACACATTGGGGAAGATTAGATTCTTCACATACACCAGAAGGAGCTACAATTGGTTTAAGAAAATATTTGGCGATAATGACTAAAATAACAACTGGTATACCAGAAAAAGATGAGAAATTATTTTTTGATGCTATTAAGAAGAAAATGAGGGGCTAATCATGGTAGATGTATTTATTGATGGAAGATATATTGGGGTAACAGAAAAACCTGAAGAGTTAGTAAAATTTGTAAGACAGAGAAGAAGAGTTGGAAAAATATCCAATCAAATCAATATATCTTATCTAGATTATCTGAATGAAATAAAAATAGTTGCTGATCCTGGGAGAGTAAGAAGACCATTAATAATTATTGAAGACGGGAAATCAAAACTAACAAGAGAACATTTAGAAAAACTTGATAAGGGAGAAATAACATGGAATGATTTGGTTCAAAATGGAATTATTGAGTTTTTAGATGCAGAAGAAGAAGAAAATGCTTATGTTGCTCTAAAACCAGAAGATTTGACGGATGAGCATACACATCTTGAGATTGACCCTTTAGTTATTCTTGGTATATCAACTTCTTTTGTTCCTTTTCCTGAATTTAATCGTGGTGATAGGGTAAATTTTGGTTCTAAAATGGTTGGACAGGCCATTGGTATATTTTCCACGAATTTCTTAAAAAGGGTAGATACAAAAACTAACATCCTAGCTTATCCTCAAAATTCTCTTGTCAAAACTCATATCAATGATGTTCTAAATTATGAAAATCATCCAAGCGGGCAAAATATAGTCATTGCTGTTATGACTTTTAAATGCTTTAACATCGAGGATGCTATAGTTATGAATAAATCTTCAATAGAAAGAGGATTGTTTTGGAGTTATCTTCTTAGGGCATATGAATCTGAAGAAAAAAGATATATGGGTGGTCAGGAAGATGTTATTGGGATTCCAGAACCAGGTGTAAGAGGTTATGCTGGTGAAGATTCATACAAACATCTTTCAGAAGATGGAATTGTAGACCCAGGAACTAAACTAGCAGAAGAACAAATAATCATAGGAAAAACATCTCCTTTAAGATTTTTAGGAAGTTTAGACCAGTTTATTACAGATTTGGAAAATATTAGAGAAACCTCTGTTAAAATAAGGCATGGTCAAAAGGGAATAGTTGATAGAGTGTTTATAACAGAAAGTGTTGGTGGTAACAAGCTCATCAAGGTAGTTGTCAGAGATCTTAAAAGACCAGAAATGGGTGATAAATTTGCAAGTAGACATGGTCAAAAAGGTGTTATTGGTTTAATTATACCAGAAGAAGATTTGCCATTCACAAAAGATGGGGTTGTTCCAGATATAATTTTCAATCCACATGGTATTCCTTCAAGGATGACTATGGGTAAACTTCTAGAAATATTGGCAGGAAAATTATGTGCTTTAGAAGGTAAGAACATGTTAAGCTCAGCTTTTCATTCAATACCAGAAGATTATCTAAGAGAATCATTAGTAAAATACGGATTCAAAGATGACGGAAAAGAAACGCTATATAATGGAGAAACAGGGAAAAAATATAGACAGGATATATTAATTGGGAATGTTTTCTATCAAAAATTAGACCATTTAGTTTCTAATAAAATTCATGCGAGATCAAGAGGTCCTGTAGCTTTATTAACAAAACAACCGACAGAAGGAAAAGCTAAAAGAGGTGGACTCAGACTTGGAGAGATGGAGAAAGATTGTTTGATTGCGCAGGGAGCATCGTTATTACTTAAAGAAAGATTTGATGCTGATAGAACTACTGTATCTATATGTAAGGAATGTGGTTTGCCATCTATTTATGACAAGGTTAAGAATAAGAAATTCTGCCCTGTTTGCGGAGAATCAAAGATTGTCGATACTGAGATGGCTTATGCATTCAAACTTTTATTGGATGAGTTAAAGAGTATGTTAATATATCCAAAAATAATTACAAAAGAGGATTAGATGATAGATAGAATTGAATTTAGTGTATTAAAACCTGAAATGGTCAAGAAGATGGCGGCAGCTAAGATAACTAAAACTGATTTATATGATCAAGAAGGTTATCCAGTTGAAGGAGGATTAATGGATCCAAGATTAGGTACAATTGATCCAGGTTTAAGGTGTAGGACATGTAATGCAACAGTTGGTGAATGTCCTGGACATTTTGGTTATTTAGAATTAACAAGACCAATCATCAATGTTCATTATGCTAAATTAATATACAATATAATCCTTTTAACTTGTAGAAAATGTGGAAGGATTCTTGTCAATGATCAAGGTTTAGAAAAATTCAAAAAAAGTAAAAAATCGATAAAAAAACTAAAAAGTCTTGTAAAATCTGAATGTCCATATTGTGGAGAAAAACAGAAGAAGGTAAAGTTTATTAAACCAACAACTGTTACTGAAGGAGCTACTATGTTAACGCAAGTTGAAGTTAGAGAGAGATTACAAAAAATAACAAATGAAGATTTAGCTTATATCGGTATTAGAAATACAAGACCTGAATATTTTATTATTAGTTTACTTCCTATACCCCCAGTTACAATGAGACCTTCTATTACTTTAGAAACAGGTGAAAGGTCTGAGGATGATTTGACACATAAGCTAGTTGATATAGTCAGAATAAATAAAAGATTAAGAGAGAACATAGATTTAGGTGCACCTGATTTTATAATTCAAGATTTATGGGAATTACTTCAGTATCATATTGCAACTTACATAAATAATGAAATAACTGGTGTTCCTCCTGCTAGACATAGATCAGGGAGAATTCTGAAGACTTTAACTCAAAGATTGAAAGCAAAGGATGGTAGATTTAGACATAATTTAATTGGTAAAAGAGTTAACTTCTCTGGAAGAACTGTTATTAGTCCAGATCCTATGTTGGATATAGATGAGGTCGGAATACCATTAGTAATTGCTAAAGAATTGACAATACCTGTTGTTGCTGAAGAAAGAAATATAAAATATCTTCAAAAATTAATAAAAAATTATCCAGATTGGCCAACTGTTAATTATGTTTTAAGACCTGATGGTAGAAGAAAAAAAGTAACAGAACTTAATAAAAAAGAGATAGCAGAAGAAATAGAACCAGGATATACAATAGAAAAACAGTTAGGAAATGGGGATTGGTTAATTTTTAACAGACAACCTTCTTTACATAGAATGAGTATGATGGGTCACAGAGTAAGAGTGATGCCATATAAAACATTCCGTTTAAATCCAACTGTTTGTGCACCTTATAATGCAGATTTTGATGGAGATGAAATGAATATTCATATTCCTCAAACAAAAGAAGCTCAAACAGAAACTGAATTATTATCAGCAGTTGGAGTACAAATGAGAAGTCCAAGATTCAGTGGACCTATAATTGGATTTAAAAATGATTATATAACAGGATTATACTTACTGACACATGGAAATAAAACATTTACAAGAGAAGAAACAGTTAATATTGTCAGATCATGTAATGTTGACATAGAAATTCCAAATAAGAAAATATTTACAGGAAAAGAAATATTCAGTTTATTCTTACCAAAAGATTTCAGTTTTGAGTATAATGGAAAAAGTGACAAAGTTATAATCAAAGATGGTAACTTGATTGAAGGAACAATAGACGAGAGGGCATTAGCTGCATTTAAGGGAAGAATATTTGATGAGATTGATGAGAAATATGGTCATACTTTTGCAAAGAAATTTTTGTTTGACATGACAAAACTTTCGATTGAGATTTTGTCTATATATGGATTCACGCTTTCTCTTTCAGATCATGATTTAACTGATGATGGAAGAGTAAAAATAGAGAAATTATTGAAAGAAACTAAAGGAACTACAGATAAGCTAATCAAGGACTTTGAAAGTGGTAAAATTAATTTAATTGTGGGAAAAAATTCGGAAGAAACACTAGAAGTATATATTAAAAAAGAACTTGCAGAAGCGTTAAATAAAGTTACAGATATTGTGAAAAAAGATATGCCAGAAAATAATATTATTCTGATGGCAAAAAGTGGTTCAAGAGGAAGTATAATTAATATAGTCCAGTCATCAGCTTTAATTGGTCAAGAAACAGTAAAAGGTGAAAGAATTAATATAGGTTATCATAATAGAACATTCTCACACTTTAAGAAAGGGGATAAAAGTCTTGAATCAAAAGGTTTTGTTACTCATGGTTATAAACAAGGTCTTAGCCCATTTGAATTCTTTTTTGATGCTATGAACAGTAGAGAAGGTCTGATGGATAAATCATTAAAAACAAGACATAGTGGTTATTTGGAAAGAAGATTGGTTGGTGCACTAAAAGATTTAAAAGTTTGTTATGATGGAACTGTGAGGGATAGTAGTAATAAAATAGTACAATTTATCCCGGGAGAAGATGGTTTAGATCCGTCAAAAATACAAAAAGGTGGAATCAATGTCAAACGAATTTCAAGAGAAATCATTGGAAAATAATGGAATTTTACCAGATAAGATTCTAAGAGAAATAGATAGACTTTGTAAGATCAAAAAAGTCAATTCTTCAAAAAAATCTAAAATAATTAATTTATTGAAAAAAAAATACCTTGAAAATTCATTTGAGCCTGGAGAAGCTATAGGAATAATTACTGCTCAATCACTATCAGAACCTGCAACTCAGATGACTATGCGTACTTACCATTTTGCTGGTTCGGCTGGGCTTCAGGTGACACTTGGTCTACCTCGTCTAATAGAAATTTTTGATGCTAGAAAAGAACCCTCCACACCTATTATGACAATATATCTCAAAAAGCAATTTAATACAGAAAAAGGAGCTGAGAAGTTTGCTAAGAAAATAAAGGAAAAAAAACTTAAGACGTTTTTAGAATCTATATCTTTGGATTTGACTAACAAGAAAATTCAAATTAAATTTAAGAAAATCAAAAAATCAGAAATGGAAAAAATTATTGAAAAAACACAAGAAAAATTCAAAAAGGTTAAAATTAAAACTAGAGAAAATAATATTACTGTTGGATCAGATGGAGAAAAAGAATTAACTATAAAAGACTTACAGAAATTAAAGAAAAAGATGCTTGATTTAACTGTTTCTGGTGTAAGTGATGTAATTAATGCTGTTATTATAAGAGAAGAAAAAAATTGGGTTGTTAAAACTTTTGGCTCCAACTTTTCTCAAATAATTAAGATGGATGAGGTTGATTTTAGGAAATGTTATACGAACAATTTTTATGAAATCCGAGAAGTTTTGGGTATAGAAGCTGCTAGACAATCATTAATGAGAGAAATAAAGGAAACACTTTCTCAACAAGGTTTAAGTGTTGATGAAAGACATATAATGTTAATTGCTGACATTATGTTATTTACTGGTGAAATAAAAGCAGTGGGAAGATATGGTGTTGCTGGGATGAAATCGTCTGTACTAACAAGAGCTGGTTTTGAAGAAACTACAAAACATTTAGTCAAGGCTTCTATTAGAAATGAAAAAGATGACTTTAGTGGTATATTTGAGAATGTTATGATCAACCAACAAATTCCTGTTGGTACTGGTATATTTGAGTTGGTGGCAAAAATAGGTGAAGATTAGTGGATATAAAAAAAACTATAAAAGATGCAATAAAAGATGATAGAGTAATATTAGGATATGATAGAACCATTAAGGAAATAAAAACAAAAAAACCAAAAATGATTGTATATGCAAATAATATACCAAAAGACAGGCTGAAAAATATCATACATAATACAAAACTTACAAAAATTGATACCGAGGAATATCCAGGTGATAACGTAAGCTTGGGGTTAATCTGTGGTAAACCATTTTCAGTTAGCATACTAGTAATAAAAGGGAATGAAAAATGACAATAGTATTCGACATGGATACAATAAGGCTTTTGAACTTATTTGAGAATATAACAAATGTTCCTGTTAAGGATTGTTATGTAAGTGGAGAAAATGTTTATTTTATAGTAGAAGAAGGAAAGATTGGATTGGCTATAGGTAAGGGTGGAAGTTCAATAAAAAGTGTTGAAAGAACAATTGGAAAAAAAGTTAAGGTATTTGAATATTCATCAAATCCTGTTGAATTTGTCAAGAATTTGATACCACAATCAAAGGAAGTTAGTCTAATAAATAATGGAGAAACGGTTGAGATACAAATAAAAGTTGATAGATCTGATAAAGGATATGTTATTGGAAGAGAAGGAGAAAAGATAAAAATATATAAGGAAATATTAAAAAGAGTTCATAATATCTCAGATTTAAAGGTGAAATAATGGCAAGAGGAGAATTTTCCGCAAGAAAACTCAAAAAGAGTAGAAAAAAGATGAAATGGAAAGATGTTAGTTATATGAAGAGACAATTAAGGCTGAAAAGAAAAGAACCTTTGGGAAATTCACCACAGGGGAAAGGAATAGTTATAGATAAGAGGACATGTGAGCAAAAACAACCTCATTCTGGATTGATTAAGACAGTTAGAGTCCAATTAGTAAAAAATAACATTCAGGTTACAGCATTTGTTCCTGGGAATAAGGCTATAGATCAAATCACTGAACATGATGAAGTCATAATAGAAGGTGTTGGTGGTTCTCAAGGTGGTCCAATAGGAAGTCAATGGGGATTGAAATATAAGGTTGTTATGGTTAATGGTGTCGCATTATCAGAAATTCTTTCAGGGAAAAAACAGAAACCAATGAGGTAATCTTATGTCAGAAATCAAAATGTTTAATAGATGGTCATTTGATGGGGTTAGTGTTAATGATCCTGGGTTAAAACCTTATGTCAATCTTAAGCCAATTATTGTTCCGAAAACAGGAGGAAAATATAGTCAAAAGAAATTTCATAAATCAAAAATGAATATTGTTGAAAGGTTTGCTAATAAATTAATGGTTTCTGGTCATAAAGGAAAGAAACATTTAATAAGTTCTGGAAGAAACACAGGTAAGACACAAACTATTTTTAATATCATAAGAGAAGTTTTTGAAAAAATAGAGAAACAAACAAAAGAAAATCCTTTGAAAATTTTTGTTGGTGCTATTGAAAATGCATCTCTAAGAGAAGAGATAACATCCTATCAGATGGGTGGGTCAATGATTAGAAAGGCTGTAATTACTTCTCCACAAAGAAGAGTTGATTCCGCTTTATCAATAATTTGTCAATCTTCTTATAGAAAATCATTTGGTAAAAAAATATCGATTGCTGATGCTTTAGTTAGTGAGATAGTTAATGCTTACAAAAATGATGCTTCAAAATCTGAAGCTATTAAAGAGAAGGAAAGAATTGAGAGAGAAGCTGGTGGGGCTAGATAATTATGGCAGAAGACATGATAGAAAAAGTCAAGAAATTGATGTATAAACCTGAAAAAATTAGAAATATTGGAACAATTGCACATATTGACCATGGGAAGACAACCTTTTCTGATAGTTTAATTGCTGGTGCTGGAATGATGTCTTTTGAGATAGCAGGGCAAAGACGATTCCTTGATACAGACGACCAAGAACAAGAAAGAGGAATAACAATCTGGTCTGCAAATGCAAGTATGGTTCATGACTTTGAAGGAGAAGATTATTTAATCAATCTTATAGATACTCCTGGTCATGTTGACTTTGGTGGGGATGTGACTCGCGCTCTTCGTGCTGTAGATGGTGCTATTCTTCTAGTAGATGCTGTAGAATCGGTAATGCCACAAACTGAAACAGTTCTTCGTCAAGCTTTAAAAGATAGAGTTAAACCAGTTTTATTTATTAACAAAGTAGATAGACTAATCAAAGAGTTAAAACTCACTCCTGAACAAATGCAAGAAAGGTTTGTAAGAATAATTACAGAAGTTAATATTCTTATTCAAAAATATGCTGAGCCTGAATATGAGGATAAGTTCTTAGTTAATGTTTCTGATGGTTCTGTTGCCTTTGGTTCTGCTCTTAAAAAATGGGGAACATCTATTCCATATATGAAAAAAACAGGTATGACTTTTAAAGAAATAATTGAAAAGACCGAACAAGGAAAGGAAGATGAACTTGCTGAAAAATCACAACTTCATAAAGTCGTTCTTGATATGATTATTAGACATTTACCATCACCAATAGATGCCCAAAAGTATAGGGTACCAAAAATATGGCATGGTGATTCAGAATCAGAAATTGGAAAAGACATGAGTAATGTTAATGTTGATGGAAAATTAGCTGCAGTAGTTACAAAAGTTATGCCAGATCCACATGCTGGTTTTATTGCAACCGCAAGAATATTTTCTGGAAGGATCAAAAAGGGAGAAGATGTACTTTTAATTGGGAAACAAAAAACCCAAAGAGTACAACAAGTCAATATTTACAAAGGTCCTCATAGGGTTCAAGTTGATGAAGTAGTTGCTGGGAACATTTGTGGTATTGTTGGTATAAGTGATGCATTTTCTGGTGAAACAGTTTGTGACCCTGATTTTATTATTCAACCATTCGAGCAAATCAAACACATATTTGAACCTGTAGTTACTAAATCTCTAGAACCTAAAAACCCAAAAGACTTAACAAAATTAATTAATTTCCTTACAAGACTCAGTCGTGAAGATACAACTATTCGTGTTAAAATCAACAAAGAAACTGGTGAATATCTAGTCTCTGGTTTAGGGGAATTACATCTTGATGCCAAAGTTGAGAGAAAACTTAAGGAAATAGATTTGGAATTTACGGCTTCCCCACCTATTGTTGTTTATAGGGAAACTGTATCTAAGAAATCTCCAGAAATAGAAGGCAAGTCACCAAATAAACATAATAAACTTTACTTTATTATTGAACCTCTTGAAAAAGAATTTTATGAGGCTATGAGACAAGATGAGATTCCATCAACATATGATTTTAAGAAAAAGAATCTTGAATTGACTCAAAAACTAAAAGACTTGGGAATGAGTGCAGATGATGTTAAAAAATTGAAATTAGTTTATGAAAGGAACATGTTTTTCGATAAAACAAAGGGTGTTCAATATTTGAATGAAGCGATGGCAATGATTAAGGATGGTTTTAAGTCAATAATGGATGAAGGTCCTTTGTCAAGGGAATCATGCTATGGGATTAAAGCAACTTTAGTCGATGCTGCATTTCATGAAGATCCAGTCCACAGAGGACCAGGTCAGATTTTACCTTGTGTAAGGCATGGGATAACTCAGGGGATGCTTCTAGCCGATCCTAGCATACTTGAACCTAAACAAATCATCAGAATAGATGTGCCAACAGAAGTAATGGGTGGAGCAATAAAAGAGGTTGGAAATAGAAGGGGTCAAGTTCTAGATATGAATGAAGAAAGAGGAGCAACAATGATACAAGTTAAGATGCCTGTGTCTGGAATGTTTGGTTTTAACTCAGAACTCAAATCAGCAACCAGTGGGAAAGGTTTTTATAGCTTAATTGATGTAATTTATGAGAAGTTACCTAAAAATTTACAAGATCAAACCGTGTTGAAAGTAAGAAAAAGAAAGGGTTTGAGTGAAGAAATTCCGAATGCAGAAAGTTAATAAATATATAGGGTAATAATAAAATATTAGAATAGGAGGGATATGTATATGGCAGAATTACCAAAAATTAATATAATTACATCTGGTCACGTAGACGCAGGAAAATCTACTTTAATTGGTAGGCTTTTATTCGATTCTGGGGCTATAAGGCCAGAACAAATGAGAAAGATGGAGCAATTGGCTAAAGAATATAAAAAAGAAACATGGGAATTTGCTTATGTTATGGATAAATTGAAAGAAGAAAGAGAAAGAGGAGTAACTATCGATATCATGCATAGACCTTTCCAGACAAAGAAATATAATTATACAATCATTGACTGTCCTGGGCACAGAGATTTTGTTAAAAACATGATTACAGGTGCTTCACAAGCTGATGCTGCTATTCTTGTAGTTTCAGCCAAGCCAGGAGAAGGAGTTCAAGAACAGACAAAAGAGCACACATTTTTAATGAAGGTTCTTGGTGTTAATCAAATGATTGTTGCAGTAAATAAGATGGATGCAGCAGAGTATGATGAGAAGAGATATAATGAAATAGTTGAAGAAACTAAGAAATTACTTCAGTCGATTGGGTATGATATTAGTAAAATACCGTTTATTCCAGTTTCTGGGATGAAAGGTGATAATGTATTCAAAAAATCAGAGAACATGTCTTGGTATAAAGGTGATGTTTTAGTTGATGAATTGGATAATACGATTCAACCACCAGAAATGCCAACTGATAAACCATTGAGAATACCAGTCCAAGATGCTTATACAATTACAGGAGTGGGAACAGTTCCTGTTGGTAGAGTAGAAACAGGTGTTTTGAAAGTTGGAGATAAAGTAGTATTCCAACCTTCTGGAAAAACAGGTGAAGTTAAGACAATAGAGATGTTCCACAAACAACAACCAGAAGCAAAACCAGGAGACAATGTTGGTTTCAACGTTAGAGGTTTAGGTAAAGGTGATGTTAAGCGTGGAGATGTTTGTGGTCATGTAAATAATCCACCAACGGTTGTCAAAGAATTCACAGCACAGATTGTTGTGTTAAACCACCCAACTGTTATGACAGCAGGGTATACACCTGTATTCCATCTAGGAACAGCTTCAGTCGCATGTAAGATTGAAGAAATAATTGCAAAGATTGATCCAAAAACAGGTGAGGTTGTTAAAGAAAAACCTGATTTTGTCAAGACAGGAGATGCTGCAAGAATTAAAGTTGTTCCAACAAAACCAATGGTAGCTGAAAAACAAACAGATATTCCACAATTGGCAAGATTTGCTATCAGGGATATGGGACAAACAGTTGCTGCAGGAATTGTTATTGATGTAGTGAAGGCTTAGTTGTTTTCTTTCTTCTTATTTTTATTTTGTATAATAGAATTTTTTATCTTTGTTAACCTTAATTAAAGTATGAAAGTTAAGATTGGGAATAAAGTTAAAGAGTTTAAAAATGTTTGGATGGAAGGAAATATTGTTAAAGTAATCAATCATCCTAAACTACCACATTTCTTTGAAATAACTGAACTTAAAAATCATAAGGAAACAGCAAACGCGATAAAAATTATGATTATACATGGCGCAGGTGCAATAGGTGTAACTGCAGGTTTTGGAATGGCTCAGGCTATGATAGAAGCACCTGATGATAATTTTGATGACTATATTCTTGATGCATCTAAAACTCTTAGGAATACAAGACCAACTGCTCAGAATTTATTTTATGCTATTGAAAGAATGTTAAAAACTATTGGAAAAGAAAATTCAGTTAAAATGAAAAAGGAAGTAGCATTAAAAGAAGCACAAAAAATTTCTGATGAAGATGAAGAGGCATGTAGAAAAATAGGAGAACATGGAAAAAAATTAATAAAAGATGGGTATGGAATTTTGACACATTGTGTTACTGGTGCTTTGGCGTTTGTTGATTATGGTTCAGCACTTTCTCCAATAAAGTTCGCACACAGCGAAGGTAAGAAGATATTTGTTTTTATGGATGAGACTAGACCAAAATGTCAGGGGGCTAGACTGTCTGCTTGGGAACTGTTACAGGAAGATATACCTCATGCTGTGATAGCAGATAATGCAGCGGGTCATTATATGAAAAATGGAGACATAGATATTTGTATAGTTGGTGCTGATAGAGTAACTGTGAATGGAGATGTTGCAAACAAGATTGGGACCTATGAAAAGGCAGTTTTGGCAAAAGAAAATGAAATACCTTTTTATGTTGCTTTACCTTTATCTACAATAGATTTGAAATGTGAATCTGGAAAAGATATTCCTATAGAAGAAAGATCTCAGGATGAGGTCTTATATAATTATGGTCTACTTGATAATGGGAAACACGGAAGAATAAGAATCTCTCCCAAAGGAAGTCAAGCAAAGAATCCTGCTTTTGATGTAACTCCAGCAAAATATATAACTGGTTTAATAACACCAAAAGGTATAATAAAACCCAATAAAGAAAATATTCTAGGTTTATTCAAATGACAGAAATTTATCAGGGAGTGAGGTTTAAAACAGAATTCATAAGGCATGAAATACCTCAAAATAAAAAAATAGAAGAACTCAAATACTGGTGTAAAATATTCTCAAAACTTGGTCTTGCTCCTAGAGTTGGGGAAGGTTCATCTGGTAATCTTTCTTTTAGAATATCTATTGGTTTTATAATAACAACTTCAAATTCTGATCTTGGTAATATGTCTGATAATAATTTTACTGAAGTTATTGGTGTTGATCTTAAAAATAAAATAATAAAAGTTACTGGGATAAAAATTCCATCGTCTGAATCAATGTTACATTATGCAATATATGAAAATAGACCAGATACAAATGCGATATTTCATGGACATTCATATGAATTGTTAAATTCAGATGTAATTTCAACAGAACAGGAAAAACCCTATGGTACAAAAGAACTAGTAAAAGAAGTCTTGAAAGTTCTTGATGATAATAAAGTAATTATAATAAAAAACCATGGATTTCTTTCTCTAGGGAACACAATGAATCAGGCAGGAAACAATATAATCAAAATGATTGACCAATAAATCAAAACGAATAAAAAGACTATTGAGATGAGTATAAAAAATTTAACTCTTAATTAAAGATTATGGATGCAGAAATTGGTATTATTGGTGGAACTGGTGTTTACAATCCTGAAATGATAAAAGATTTAAGAAAAATCAAGATTGACTATCCTTATGGCGAACCTTCTGATTTTTATCATGTTGGTGAATTTAAGAATAGAAAGATTGCTTTTCTTCCAAGACATGGAAGAAATCATACAATACCACCACATGAAATTAATTTTAGAGCAAACATTTCTGGTTTTAAAAAATTGGGTGTTAAGAGGATTTTGGCTTGTTGTGCTACAGGTTCCTTACAAAAAGGATTAAAACCTGGAGATATCGTGATACCAGATCAATTCATTGATTGGAGAAAAAAAGGTGTAACATTTTATAATACAGGAAATGTTGCTCACGTCTCTTTAGCAGACCCTTTTTGCCCAGAATTAAGACAATTATTAATAGAATCTTGTAAGTCTCTTGGGATTAAATGTCATAAAAAAGGAACTTATATATGTGTAGAAGGGCCGAGGTTTTCAACAAGGGCTGAAAGTAGAATGTTTAGAACTTTTGGAGATGTAATCGGAATGACTGGAATACCAGAAGCTATTTTGGCAAGAGAAAAAGAAATCTGCTTTGCGATCATCGCCACTGTAACAGATTTTGATGTTTGGGCTGAAGTTCCGGTTTCTACAGAAGAGATAATTAAAGTAATGAAAGAAAATACAGAAAAAGTAAGAACAATACTTGAAAATACTATACCAAAGATTCCGAAAGAAAGAACTTGTGTATGTAAAAATGCTTTAAAAAATGCTTTTGTATAATAACTTCTTTATTTTTATAAATCTATTTTTATTGTGATAGTTATGATAATTTCAATAGGCACGATCGGACTGGACACAACAAGAACTCCATTTAAAACTGTGGAAAGAGTATTAGGTGGAGCAGCGACTTATTCAGGATTATCAGCAAGTTTTTTCTCAAAAACAGGATTGGTTGGAATAATTGGTAAAGACTTTCCTGACAAATATTATAAAACTCTTCAGAAGAAATTGGATTTATCTGGGGTAAAAACAGATAATCAAGGAAAAACATTTTTCTACGATTCAACATTTGACTATGGATTCACAAAAAGACAGACAAATGTAACAGAACTTAATGTAATTGCAGATTTTAAACCAAAATTACCTGAAAGTTATAGAAAAGCAGAATATGTTTACCTTGCAAACAACGACCCTGATCAGAATCTGAAAGCATTAGAACAAGTGGATAACCCTAAACTCACGGTATGTGATACGATTGAGTATTGGATAATAAACAAGAAAGAACAAGTCAAGAAAATGATGTCTTCGGTTGATGTTGTTGTTCTGAATGATGATGAGATAAGACTAATGTGTAAAGAACCCAATTTAATCAAAGCCGCGAAGAAGATTCTATCTTGGGGAAGTAAGTATGTGATTGTTAAAAAAGGTGAGCATGGATCTTTATTATTTTTTGATGATGTTATCTTTCCTGCGTCTGGTTATCCCATGGAAGATGTGATTGATCCTACTGGTGCTGGTGATTCATTTGCCGGTGGATTTCTTGGACATATCTCAAAAAAAGGAAAATTGGATGAACAAACCCTTAAAGAAGCAGTAATTTATGGTAATGTTATGGGATCTTTTGCTGTTGAGGATTTTAGTGTAGGTAAATTTTTAACCTTGAAAATGGAAGGTATTGAGGAACGATATCAGAAGTATAGAAATATTGTGAGATTTTAGGAGGTAGATAATTTGGATTATAAAGTCAAAGATATTAAATTCGCTGAACAAGGTAGATTAAAAATAGAATGGGCTGAAGAACATATGCCTGTACTCATGAAAGTAAGAGAAGAATTTGAAAAAAATCAACCTTTCAAGGACCTAACAATAGGGTGTTGTCTTCATGTTACTAAAGAAACTGCAATTCTTATGAAAACTCTGAAAGCCGGTGGGGCAAAAGTAGGTTTATGCCAATCCAATCCTTTATCTACTCAAGATGATGTTGCTGCTGCACTTGCTGACGAAGGAATCTATGTTTATGCTTGGAGGGGATGTGATAATAAGGAGTATTACTGGTCTCTTAACAAGGTTTTAGACCTTGAACCAAACATAATAATAGATGATGGAGCAGATCTTATCTCTACAATACATTCTAAGCGTCAGGAACTAATAGACTGCGTTTACGGTGGTCAAGAAGAGACTACAACTGGTGTAATAAGACTTAGAGCCATGGAGAAAGATAATGCTTTGAAATATCCTATTATTGCAATCAATGATACACCCACTAAACACATGTTTGACAATTATTATGGAACAGGACAGTCGACGATAGATGGGATTTTAAGATCAACAAACATTATGTTTGCTGGTAAAACTGTTGTTGTTGGTGGTTATGGGTATTGTGGAAGTGGAATAGCGATGCGTGCGAAAGGAATGGGTGCAAATGTTATTGTTACAGAAGTTGATTATCTCAGGGCTTTAAAGGCAGTTATGGATGGATTTAGAGTAATGCCTATGAACGAGGCAGCAAAGTTAGGTGATGTATTTGTTTCATCTACAGGAGATAGGGATATTGTTACAGAAGAACATTTTAAAATCATGAAAGATGGGGCTATAGTTGCTAATTCTGGACATTTTAACGTGGAAATAGATGTTGAAGGGCTTGAAAAAATGTCTAAGAGTAAAAGAACTATTAGAGAAAATACAGTAGAATACACTCTAAGTAATGGCAAGAGAATCTATCTTCTCGCTGATGGAAGGCTTGTCAACCTTGCTGGTGCAGAGGGTCATCCTTGTAGTGTTATGGACATGTCTTTTGCAGATCATGCTTTGTCAGCAGAGTTCTTGGTTAAAAATCATAAAAAACTCAAGAATAAAGTCTATGATGTAGATTCTGAAATCGACAAAAGAATAGCCAAACTTAAACTAGAGTCTATGGGAATTAAAATGGATAAATTGACTCAAGAACAGGAGAAATATTTGAATTCTTGGGAAGAAGGGACTTAAACAAAACATTTAAATTCATTAACACTACATTTAATATCTGATATTTATGCAAATGGCGATAATTAAGCTTTCAGGGAGAAATCCAGAGCAATTGAATGATATTTGTGGAGAAATAACAGGAGTTGCCAAAAAATTTGGTGTAGGATGGAAAGGACCAATACCTTTACCAACAAAGAAACTTAAAGTAACAACAATGAAAACACCATGTGGAGATGGAACAGGTCATGGAAACACTACATTTGACAGATGGGAGATGAAAGTTCATAAAAGGCTTATAGAAATGCAGGCTGATGATCGGGCGTTAAGACAAGTCCTAAGAGTACGGGTCCCTCAAGGAGTTCATATTCAAATCAAACTTAAGGGTTAACTTTTTTTCCACTTCTTGTATAACCAACTATAATGACCAGATTCTTTTACTTTCTTATAGATTAGATATCCTACTATTGAAACAACAACAATTACAGCTAAAGTTATTCCAATTCTTATCAATTTTTTCTTTCCTTCGATTAGTTCATTTTCTTTTTGTTGAACTGTATTTTTTAGATTATTAACATCTGTTTCTATTCCAGTATACATCTGATAAGCAGTTTCTAACTGACCATTGTTATAGACTTCTTGTGTATTTACTATTTTTATTCTGATTCTATCGACTTCTTCTTGATAACTGGAAACATCTGTCTTTTCTTTTAGTTTTTCTAAATTTTTCTCAACTTCTATCAAATCAGGATAAAATAATTCTACATCTCTTGAAATATCAGAGACAATTTTTAGGGTTAGAGTAGGCGAAGGATAATATACCCCAACATCTGTACTTATATTAAAACTTCCAATAATGGTTTTTAAAGTCTCTGGTATAACCACGTTTTCTGCTGATACTAAAATTATTATTTTATCTTCCCCATTTGGTATCAAGGTTTTTGGTTTTCTTCCAACATATACCCAATCTTCTATATCTTTACTAGGTGTTACTGACTTAATTTCTAAACTTCCTTTTCCAGAATTTTTTAAATTGAACTCAACTTCTGTTGCTTCATCTATTGTTAACCATATTTCATCTGTCGGTGATTCAACTTCTAATTTACCTAAATAATCAAGATTAATAGTAATGTAAAAAATTTGAAACCCTTGATCTGAACTGAAATTAAGGAAACCTTTATATTCTCCCTCCCCATCTTCACTAATATTTATTTCTATTTCGATTGGGATAGAGTATCCTTTTGTAATATCAAATTCTGTCTCATTAACACCAATCCACTCAGATATTTCACCACCTTTTTGGATGCTGACATTTGTGAGGGTTTCATCTCCTCCATTCTTCAGATATATTGTTTTTGTTAGGTTGATGACATCATTAACAGTTTCAGTAATATTCTTGGGAGTAAATGTAATGTTTGGTCTTAATTTAAAATAAAATTCTTTTTGGATATTTTGCATTCTTCCTAGGTTATCTTTGACGTTAACATAAACAACATGATCACCACTTTCAGTAACAGTATATTCTAAATTAACGGAAGAATTATCAATATAATGATAATAGTTTTTCAATCCAGATTCTTTTTCAACAGTTATATTTATTTCAGAATCTAGGTCTTTTCCGTCTTTGTCTTTTACTTCCACATCTATTTTAACATTTTCACTGCTATTGTCAACAGTAACATCAATATCCATAACATTGACCGTAATATTCTTTCTGACTTCAAGTTCGTTGGCTATGACAGATATTATATATTTTCCTGTTGGGTCCTCATTTTGAAGTAGATAGATACTTTCCCATTCTTTTTCAGAACCAGTAAATATTAGACTATAAGTTTCACTGTTTGGATATATTATCTCACCTTCAACATAATCTATTTCAACATGAGAAGTAACGTTAATATTAATTCTTTCTCCAACAAAGTAATCATTTTTATTCATTTCAAAATCAAATCCCATATTTTGTTTGTCACTGACCCAATCCAATGATTGTTTAAATAAATTCCACCCAACACATTCACTGCATCCAGTTAGTTTAGATGTAGTTATCCCAAAAGAGAGAATGTTGTATGTTATTCCTTGCCATAAGACTATCAATGGATAATCTTCAGAACTTAATGGTCCAGAACCATCAGGATCACCATTGACTGTTGCCAAAGTTAACCCATTTTTAGGTGAGACAATTGGATAAATATTTTTTTCCTCATCCATATTATATGTTTTTTTTAAGTAACCTTCGGTTATTTCATGTGATTCTGATATTTTAAAATTGTTTTTTATCAGTTTACTATTATTATATCCTTCTGCAAAGTTGAAATATTGAGTATAAAGACAGCTTGACATATTACCAGTTTCATTACCTTCGAAAATTAAAGAATTACCTGTAAAAACTAAACCAACAGATTCATCTAAACTTTCAGCTAAATTTTTACAAAAATCATCTCTGGATTCATTTAGACTATAATCATTCAAGTTTGTAACAAAGATTAGATTAGAATTTTTATATGCTTCATTCCATTCTTGAGAGTTGGTTGCGACTGATGAGTCTTTGATAATGTAGATGTTGTAGTCTTCTTTTATTTTTTCATAATAATCTAATGTTTGTGAATCCATACTTCTTGAATCATACTTGGATACAAATGTTGCATTTTTTTTGTTAGAGTAGTCAAAATAAAAGAATGTTGCTTTAGAGATAGGTATGATTAACAACATTAATATTAAAAAAACAATCAACTTTTTCATAATAGAAGATTAACATTTCCTAATAAAAAAGATTAATATTTCAGTATTAGAAACAAATATTCATGTGATATAAATGGAAAAAGAAATTCTTGAGAATTATCAGAAGGCTGGTGCTATACATAAGGAAGTCAGAGAATTTGCTGTAAAAGAAGTTAAAGAAGGAGTAAAAGTTCTAGACCTCGCGGAAAAGATTGAAAAGATGATAAAGGATAAAGGTGGAGAGATTGCATTTCCTGTTAATTTGTCGATTAATGATATAGCTGCCCATTATACTCCTGATGTAGACGAGACTCTCACTTTTAAGCAAGGCGATCTTGTTAAAGTGGATATAGGTGTTCATGTTGATGGTTATATTGCTGATGCTGCTACTTCTGTTAGTCTCGGGGGACAGGATCAAGAATTGATTAAAGCTGGGAAGGATGCGGTTGACCAGTTTATTAAAGAAATCAAGCCGGGTAAGACTGTTGGTGAGATGTCTTCTCTTGTCGAGGAAGTAGTTCTTTCTCATGGGGTTAATCCTATTCGTAATCTTGCAGGTCATGATATGGATCAGTATCTGGAGCATGGTGGATTATCTATACCAAATGGCAAGATACCAAGTAATGTTGAAATCCTAGAAGATACTGTTCTTGGGATGGAAGTGTTTACAACAAAAGGAGATGGAATGGTTAATGAATCCTCACCTACGCTTATCTATATGTTCACTCAACTTAGACCTGTCAGACTTCGAGAGTCAAGGAAAATAATTGAAAAGATTGGTCAGGAATATAAGACATTGCCATTTGCGAAAAGATGGTTGAAGGATGTTACTACACCTCTAAGGCTTCATCTTGCTTTAAGAGAACTTGAAAATCGAGAAGTTATTCGTGGATATCCACCTCTCCGGGAGAAGACTCATGCTAAAGTTGCACAGCATGAAGAGACTATTATTGTTCAGGATAAACCTATTGTGACGACTAGATAAGTTATATTTGTATATTGGTGGATGTGTTTTGTGTAAATAGTACTAAAAATATCTGACTTTATAAAGCGAAGATTTTCACCAGTTTCCGTTCACTACGTTTACTCAAACTGGTGGTTGTTTACATAACAAGACGGCTTTTTACATTGCAGATAGACTTAAATCCTTAATTAATATCATATTGGGTATGTGATATTATGACCCGAAAACAACGTACATCTTTACTTGGTATTCATAATGGTAGTTTTGGTCAAACAGTAAAAGGATGGTTAGAAAGGGATCTAGGTTATACTGTCATTTTAGTTGGCACTTTAGAAGAAATGTCATTTTATACCCAAGATAGATTTTTTCATGGTTATTTAATGGATTTGAATCTTGGATATCCTAATACTCCTGATATTTCATCGGCAGAGGAAATCTATGGAATAGTAGGAGATAGAGTCAGAAGAGGAGAAGCCATATTTTTAGGAACATCTGGGAATGAAGAAGCGATTAAAAAATCTAGAGAAAGAGATATTCCATGTGTAGAGCATGGTTTCGATTTCTATAGTACAGTCATAGAAAAATTTGGACAATAAACTCATATTTTAGTAAGTTTTTCCGGTTACCTTTTCAACTACCAAAATTCCTTTCAATACCCAATTTAACTTCCTGTATTACAACACAAATATTACAACAAAATATCTCCAAAATAACAAATAAAATAAGTTCTAACTCAAATCATATTCATAAACATTGCTACCAAGAACAGGATAACCTTCTAATCCTTGATCCCAAATATTCCAAACTAATCTACCTTGATCATCCACATAAAGATATTCAGTCCAGGCATGATACTTACTAGCAACAACAACACAAGGAATACCAACTTCCCTCATCATCCCGCATGTCAAAAAACTAATTCCATTACAGTTAGCAGACTTTTTCTGCCAGGTCGATTGAGCAGTATACCAATTCCTATCACTTGAATAGTCTATATTATCTGTAACCCATTCATGAATGTTCTCGACTGTACTTGAGTAACTGTTTTCGTCAATTAATTCTCTCACTTTTTCCCTGGCTTCTGTTGTTAATTGATAGCGATAACTGTCTGTCTCAAGATACTCACCTATCTCTGGCCTATAATTGACTACAAATTCTACTCTCTCTCTGAAAATTACCATAGGAACATTCCCATCTTTTTGGTCGATGACGCTTTGATAATTCTTTTCTAAAAATTCTATTTCCACTTTATTTTCTGGAACTTCTAGCTCACATATATCTTTATCTACTTCACAAGTTTCTGGAATATTAACATCTACATCACTTGCAAAAATCGCATACAGAATCATGACTAAAACTGGTATCAGGATAATGACAGTTGTGTTTAAAAATATCAAAATTTTGTTCATAAAGTTTTAATAAGACTTTAAAGATTTAAATGTCACTGAAAAGTAGTGATAGATTAGTAAATTATCTTGAACTCTCATCATGACAAAATTTTATACCTTCACAAATTAATTAAATTAGGTATGACCAGAAGAAAAAAGAAGATCAATTCAATTGAACGCGAATATAAGACATTTTTGGAAAAATTCTATGAAAAACACAAATGGTATCAACATCTAGTCTTCTTAAGTAGAATTGCTAGGATGGGATTATATCTTCTTCTTGGGATTTCAGTCATTTTTCTTGTTCTAAATGGGGGTAAACTAAGAACACTTGAGAGTTTTATTTATGGTCTAGTCGCGACCACTTTTGGTAAGATTATCGCGATTATTTTTGGATTATTACTTATTATTTATGGAATTGAGAAACCTAGAGGATAATTTAAATTTAACAGGAACCAGTTCCAGTGCTACTACCAGAACTATATTGAGGTGCAAATGCTGTGTTAGCTTGTTCTGTACTTAATTCTGTCTCACAATCTTTTGCTTCCTTATTCATTCCACAACAGACTAATGTCTTTAATGCTTCGGCTGTTCTTCCACCAAAGTTGAATTCACTCACTTTTTCTCCATTTAAGAATATTGATGGGGATCCAGTCACAGCATACTTGTTTTGTGCATCAAAATCGACTTGAGCATACACAACACCTTTTTCAGGATCGGTCATACATTCATCTAGTTTATCAGTATCAACATTAACTTCTTCTGAACATGCATCTGATTGTCCTTGAGATTTCATGAAACATGAAATATAATCCCAGAACTTGTCTGGTTGTTCTTCTCTTAGGCAAATTTGTTTTAGATTTTCTTGTGCTTCTTCATCACCATGCATTGCAGTTACTTTTCCGTCAACAACTGTTCCCATATATCTGATTTTAATATCAGCATCATTTCCTATTGTTTCATGTACAGGAACTAATATTCTCTGCATCTGTAGACCATATGGACAATAAGAAACCACAAAAGCTTCTAATTCAGGTTTATCCGCTTTAGTTAAAGTTTTACATGATTGTTCAGATTGCTCCTTTTCTGCTTCTCCTGTAACATCACAAGCCTTTTTATTATCAGTAGAATCACAAACACTCTTATAAAAACCACTTTCTGTAGTAACGTCTAAAATCTCAACAGAATTTCCTGTAAACAATAAACCAATAGGCCCTCTTGACCATGAAGCTTCATAAGGAGAAACACTAAAACCTAGTTCTTCGGACCATTTATCGACTTGACTAGTATCACAATTCTGCGGAGGACACATATAAACTAGACCAGATAAAGATAATTTACCTTCTGTTGATTGGGTAAATCCACCTTTAAGATTGAAAAACACACTTATAGCAAGTAAAATAGCAAAAGTAACTAAAACATACTTTAAGTCGATCTTTTTTAGGTTTATAGAAGGTATCTTAATCGTAACAACTTTCTTGTCTTCTTTAGAAGATGATTGTTTTTTAGTCTCTTTTTTTACTTTTTTCTTAGCCATTCTATCACTCAAATTACTATATTTATCAGGGAAAACAGATTTAAATATTTGTTTTATGTTGTTTTCATATTCTTAAATATCAACGAGTCTTGCAATATTTTTACTCTTCCTTATTTTAATAATCTCGCTTCTTTGAAGTAGTATAACCTGAGGGTTGTTGTCTGCATTAAATACAGCATCTCCTCTCACAACTTTTATCTCAACTTTAGAGTTTTCAGATACTATCAAGTTTTTCATTCTTTTTGTAGGATTGTTGAAGCCAATCCCAATCCCTTTATCAAACTTTTTTCCACCCATGGATTTGTAATATCCAGTTGAACCAAAAGGTGTTGAAACAACCACGCCGTCGGCAATTATTTCATCCAATCTTTTGTCGTTGATCCATACATAGAACCTTAAAGCAGTGGTAGCATATCTGTTCCTAACCGAGAACTCATTCACGCATGTTATTTTTCTTCTCTTTATTTTTGTTTCTAGTTTGATGTTATTTTTGATTTTATATTTTCCTTTCTTTAATTTTTTCAATGCTTTGTTTAGATTGTCAATCTCACTTTTTTTACAAATACTGTTATATCTTACTATTAACTTTGGAAATCCAGGAAATTTCCTTTCTGACCTTAGATATGTCCCATCCCCACCTAGACTAATGACAATATCTGGCTTATTTTCAGAATATTTGAACTCATGATTTTCAATTTCTTCTTTTAAGTGATCGTTCACTTTTGTTTTGCAGAATAACGCTAGTTTCATTTAATCTTGTTATTATTTGATTTTTAGGTTTTTATCTTAGATAACTTATTTATTACTCATCGCTACTCTAACTCTTTCCTGAGCAATCTTTAATGCGGCATCTCTAGGACTTTCTTCACTATCTTTAGCTTTTTTCAAGACAAGTTCTGTATTATTTCTTACTTTTTCTCTGACTATTTTAAACATCTGTTCTTCTGTCCCTTCAATAAATTCAACATAACTTGATATCACACCACCAGCATTACACACAAAGTCTGGAACAACTAGAACACCTTTCTGATGAAACCATTCCTCCACACTCATAGGTATTGGAATGTTAGCAGCTTCAACTATTACTTTTACTCGAACTTTTTCTTTGTTCTCATCAGTTATAACATTTGGTCTTGCGCCAGGAATTAGAATATCCACAGGTAACTCGAATAATTTTTCCGACGGCAATATTTCTCCATCACCATAATTTTTTACAGCTCTAGTCTCACTTTTGACTTTAATCAATTTTTCAACATCCAATCCTTCCTTATTGTAAATTGCTCCCTTTGAATCTGAGACCGCGACTATCTTAGCCCCTTTCTCTGACAAAAATTTTGCAGCAAATGTCCCTACATTACCAAATCCTTCTATTGCTATTTTCATATCAGACATATCCCATCCAAGAAAATCAACAGTAACATCAGTAGATTCAGCAACACCAAACCCAGTTGATCCTAACTCATGTGGTAATCCCCCCATGCTTGACGGCTTGCCTGTTGACGCTTTGTTAGTTCCAATCTCATTTGCAAATGCAGCCATTTCTTTTTCTGTTGTATTCATATCAGGACCAGCAACATATTCACTTGGAACAACACATTTGATTGCACGTGCAAACGCCCTCATTAGGATTTCTTTATCAGTCTTTCCATCCCAGATTATTCCTGACTTTGCTCCACCAAATGGAATTTCAGCTAAAGCATTTTTCCAAGTCATGGCTCTTGCTAGACCAAATACTTCACCAACAGTAACATCAGAGACCATTCTTATTCCACCCTTACCTGGACCAATGGCAATATTATCGATTACAGTAAACCCTTTCATTCCGGTCTTTGGATCATATACTGACAGAATCTTTTCAGGGCCCCATTCATCTTGTTTTACTTCTAAATTTATCATAATTATCAACCTCATTTATTCTTATGGCTCCAATCAGCATAAAGATTTCCTTCTACACCTTTGATATAATTATAAGATTGTAATGCTGCAATTGCTCCTTGACCCGCTGCAACTACAATTTGTTTGAATGGATTGTCGGTTACATCTCCTGCAGCAAAAATCCCAGGTCTCACTTTATCAGAATCAGGATGAAATGTTTGGCAATTCTCATTGATTTCAATAAGATTACTTTCATTTGTTTTTACAAGGTGTTTGACAAAACCAGTCTTGACTATAGATCCTATCTCAACGAAAGTACCTGCAACTTCTAATTCCTTTATCTCCTTGGTTTTAACATTTTCAACTACCACTGACTTTAACATCTTCTCTCCTTTGAATTCTTTTACAGTCGAATCAAAAATTAGTTCAATATTTCCCTTAGATTTTACTTTTTGGACAAATGACTCAAATCCCCTAAATTTATCTCTCCTGTGAATTAAGTAAACCTTCTTCCCAATCTCACTCATTACTAAAGCAGCGTCTAAAGCAGAATTGCCTCCACCAACAACACAAACTACTTCATCTTTGAACAATGGACCATCACAATTAACACAATAAGAAATACCTTTATTTTCAAATTCTTCATCTCCAGGAACTTCAAGGTGTCTAGGCGTTCGACCAAATGCTAATATAATTGCTTTTGATTTGTATTCTTTCTCTTCTGTTTTTAATGTGAATCCATCTTCTTCTTCGGTTATTTTTTCAACATGTTCTCCGTAAACAATCTCAGCACCACATGCTTTTGTTTGCTCTTCCATTTTTTTCATCAGACTCATACCATTAATTTCTTTAAACCCAGGGTAATTCTCAATGCTAGGAATATTTACTGGAACTCCACCGAATTCTTCAGTTATAACTAGAGTTTTTAGAGTCCTTCTCGTGGCATAAATAGCTGCTGTTAAACCCGCAGGTCCACCACCAACTATTATTACATCATGCATAATCATTCACCTAAGATAATTATTGGAAGAAGAACTATTAGTTTTTTTCTAACTCTAAAGACCTAATTTTTCCCTAATCTTTACTTCATCAAATCCAATTATAATCTCACCATCTATCTCTATTACAGGAACTCCCCTTTGACCTGTTTTTTCAATCATTTCTTGGGCAGCTTCTTTATCTGTCCCGACATCAACATATTCAAATTCCACATTGTTCTCTTTAAAAAAATCTTTTGCTCTATGGCACCATGGACACATTTCTGTCCCATATTCTTTTATTTTATGTTCACTCATAATCATTCACCCCTCACTTTTAATTCAATTAGAATTTTAATGTTTATTAGTCTTTTATATAACACTGTTATAATAAATACTTTACTTCTTCTTTTTCAAAGTTTTTTTAAGTTCTTTAATTTCTTCAGATAAAATCTTCAACTCTTCCTTCAGATCATCTTCAATTCTATCAAACCTATTGACTAATACACTTAGATCATTTTTTAATTCCTTTGATGTCATCTTGAACTCTGTTCTAATAAGGAAATAATACAGGATTGTTAAGAGTAAAGCAGATATCATTTCTAGAAAACTTATTAATGATATTTTACCCCTTATTTGGAGGAGTACAATTTCAATGAATATAAGTAGAAATAAGAGTGGTACTAATTTTTGAAGTAGTTTTATTCTCTTCATAATTAATTTTTGATTTGAGTCGGTTTAAATCTTACTCAATTCTAGCAATAGCGACAGTCAATTTTGTGATTGTTTTAGAACAAAAATTTAAGCATTTATATTTTGTAGTATGTTGAGATTTTATAAATCATCTTTCCCGAAATCATTCGTTATGTCAATAAATTTCATGACATTTGCGACTACCCAATGGGGTGGTTGTTTAATGGTAATGGGGTTGATTTTTGTTGTTGCTTTGATTCCATTGATAGGAAGTGCGTTTTCTAAGTAAAGATTTCATAATAACCACTTCTTTTTTCATGAAGTTTCACTCAACCTTTCCAGTCCTTTTCTTGAATTCTTCCACAAACTTATCAAATTCTTCTTGATTCATCTCATCTATTTTCATTAATCTATTACTCCCACACTTCTTGCAACATAGAGAAAAACCTTTGAACAATTCCATGTAAGTATCGACTTCTTTCCTACAATCTAGGCAATACCATTTACTCATGTCTCACTTTTTGGGAAAATAAAGAAATAAAGACTCACTAATCTAATTAATTTTATGGCCTTAAAGAAACTTGACCAAAACATGCTAATTGATTTAATCATGCTAGTTTTCTTTCTGGTTTCAGGAGTAACTGGAATAATGCTTTTCTTTCGGTTAAGAGGATTCATGTTTTTAGGGTTAAGCGTTTCCAAGTGGCATACATTCAATTCAGTCGGATTAGTAATTATTGTCGGTCTTCACCTTTTGCTTCATTTTGTTATGATTAAAGGATATGTGAAAAATTTGTTAAAGAAGAGATAAACTCTCACTTTTTAAATTCAGCAAACATTACTTTCTCATCACATCTTTTGTACTTGACTATTTCATCTTCAGTAAACCACACTTTGATCTCTTTCTCAGCATCTTTTACGCTTGATGAAGCATGAACTATATTTTTAAGTGGTCTCTCCAGATTATTTGCAAGTTTGTAAGTGTCCACACTAAAGTCTCCTCTAATCGTTCCTACTTGCGCTTGACCAGGTTCAGTTGCTCCAGAAATCTTTCTAGCCATACTTATTGCATTAGGACCTTCTACTACTGCTGCGACAACAGGGTCAGAAGAAAGATAATCAACCAACCATTTTTTGATGTTTCTAGCATATTCCATGTCTTCATAAGGAAATTTTAAACCTCTTTTCTCATAACCCTCTCTGCCTTTTTTAGCAACAGTCTTGAACCAGTCTAGGTCATCTTTCTCGTTTGGATAATGCTCGTCAGCTTGTTCTCTTGTTGGATGAACCATTTTCATAGCAGTAATCTTTAATCCTACAGTTTCTAATCTTCTAAAACACTCACCTACTAATCCTCTATTTACACCATCAGGCTTAATCATGAATAATGTTCTTTCCCATGTTTCCATATTTTACACCTCTAATTAGATTAATTTTTTGAAGTATAAGTTTTTACAGTTAACTCTCACTTTTGTTTTTTATAGATTATGTAAGAATAAATAATTGGTATAATAGCAGTCAAAAATACTGATGCCATAATAAACCAGAAAATACATCTAGTTAAAAATATTCCAACAAGGATTATGATGGCTGATATCTTAAACAATTTACCCCCTAGTTTGTGTGTTTTTTCCCATACTTTATCATTCTGCAAAGTCCATGGAGTCCTTATTCCAATAAACCAATTTCTTTTGGATTTTTCCAACATTAAACCTATGTAAAAAAACAACAAACTCATTCCTGGTATAAGAAGCATCCCCATATTAAATTTAATGCCAAGATTTGCTCCAATCGTTAGTATATAGATATAAAATAAGAATATAATCATCACAGAAATAAATCCATGATAATACTTTTCAAATTTCTTAATATTATTTTTCAATGGATCAATTTTAGGTATAGCAAGGAACAAACTAAACATAACTAAACTAACTAAAGGCATTAAAAATAAACCCCAAAATTTTGGGAGATAACCATCAACCTCACTTCTTATATTCCAGTGGGAAGCCATTCTATCAGGCATTTGTGGGTAAAAATAGATACCTACGAAGAATGATAATATAATTATAACAATTGGTATTTTGTTTTGCCACATGACTTATACCCAAGATAATTATTGTATTTTGGATTATTAACTCTCATTTTTGCTAACATTAATAAAATTCTATTCCCAATAATGGTCATGGAAATCAGAATAGAAAAAAATGTATTGGTTATAGGAGTTATAATAATAGCAATTGTGGTTGGGTTTTTAGTCATTCCAAAACTAATTAATACTTCTACTAACAATAGTTTGGGTATGGTAATGGTTGAGATGAAGACAAACAAAGGAACAATCGTTCTAGAACTAGATGGAGAGAAATCTCCTGTTACAGTTGAAAACTTCCTTAAGTATGTTAATGATGGTTATTTTGATGGACTAATCTTCCACAGAGTTATCGACGGGTTTATGATCCAAGGCGGGGGATTCGAATCAGGAATGAAAGAAAAATCTACTCCTTATCCCCCAATCGAGAATGAAGCAAGAAAAAGTTGGTTGGAAAACAAACAAGGAACAATTGCTATGGCAAGGACAAGTGATCCTGATTCTGCAACATCCCAGTTTTTCATTAATCTCGCTGACAATACTTTTCTCAATCCTGGGGAGAATGATATTCATGGTTATGCTGTTTTTGGTAAGGTTACTTCAGGTATGGATGTAGTTGATGTTATTGCTAAAGTCAAGACTCACTCTGCTGGTATGCATCAGGATGTTCCTGTTGAAGATGTTGTTATTGAGAGTGTTAGGGTTAAAGGATAATGTCAATTTGAAAGGTTTATATACTTATTTTCAATAAACTAAAATAATAAGTGATGACTATGCAGGTAGAAAAATCAAATACTGAAGGGATACACGAGGCTCAGTGGGTTACTATATCTAGTGATGAATATGAAAGTATGAAATCTACCATAGAAGTCCTATCTGATTCTGAACTGATGGAGCAAATCAAGGATAGTCTAGAGGATATAGAATCTGGGAGATCAAAGGATTGGGATGAATTCACCAAAGAGCTAAAGTTAAAATAAATGTTTCATTTCATCTTTGTGTTTTAGACCTATTATTTGGATTATTTTGTTCTTTTCGTCAATAAAATAAAGTATCCTCCATCTCTTTTTGAAATATGTTTCCCAGACACCAGCCAAAGGAAATCTAAGTGGTTTTCCAAATGTTTTGGGATTCTTTTTCAATTTTTGTATTTTCTTGTCCATCCTTTTCTGTAAATATTTATCCAATTTTTTCTTAATCTTTCTTTGAACTTTTAATGGTACTTTTACTTGATAATCCATGAATAAAATATGTTAAAGCCACAATTAATATTATTCCTGTTGAAGATGTTGTTATTGAGAGTGTTAGGGTTAAAGAATAGTCTCACTTTCTACCTTTAAACCATTCAATAGTTTCTTTCAACCCTTTATCAATATTATAATCAGGTTCCCACCCAAATTCTTTCTTAATTTTCTCATGGCTAATACAACTTCTCATCCTTTCTCCTGGAGGAGCAGGTCCATGAACTTCTTTAACTATCATTTTTGTCAATTCAACTATCTTCCTAAATAAGTCATTCACACTAGTCTCAACACCAGTACTGACGTTGAATATCCCGCTAACATTCTTTTCAAAAACTAACATATTTGCTTTAACAATATCTTTGATATAGAGATAATCTCTTGTCTGTTCTCCTGTTCCATTGATTATAGGTTGATCACCAGTAAGAATTTTATCAGTGAATATAGCAATAACACCAGCCTCACCTTTAGGATTCTGTCTTGGACCATAAGCATTAGCATATCTTAATGAAACAAACTCTATTCCATAAACTTTTTTGTAGAATTGCATGTATTTCTCGACTGTTAGTTTAGTAATCCCATAAGGACTGTTAGGATTTTCATTCTCACTCTCAGTTGTAGGTATTTTAACATCATCTCCATAAGTCGCTGAAGTAGAAGATAGGATGATTTTTTTACTCCCAAATTTTCTCATGTTTTCCAGAATATTAAGACTTCCAATTATGTTACTATTGGCATCAAATATTGGATTTTTAACTGATTCTCTTAAATCTATATGAGCGGCGAGGTGAAATACAACTTCAGGTCTTACTTTTTCAAAAATATCAGAAATATCATCAGTTATATCCCTTTTATAAAAAATAGCTTTTTGGTTAAGATTATCTTTAGATCCACTAGAAAGATTGTCAATAACACTCACTTTACGTCCTTTCTCGATTAATGCATCAACAATATGGCTTCCTATAAATCCTGCCCCACCGGTTACAAGAATGTTCATTTACTTTCACTTATATAATTCCCTTGAAATAATTAATAGATTTTTTAAGCCCATCATCTAATTCAATATTTGGTTTCCAACCAAGTTTTTCTTTAGCTAATGTTATGTCAGGTTTTCTTTTTATAGGGTCATCTTCAGGTAATTTTTTAAAAACAATATTTGACTTTGACTTTGTTAATTTTATTATTTTTTCAGCAAGTTCTAATATTGTAAATTCTTTTGGATTTCCCAGGTTAACTGGTCCAGTAAAACCATTTTGATTCATCATCTTCACTAACCCATCAATAAGATCAGAAACATAGCAAAAACTTCTCGTTTGTTTCCCATTCCCATATATAGTCAAGTCTTTACCTTCAAGAGATTGAGTAATAAAGTTAGATACAACTCTACCATCTTTTTTTGACATTTTTGGACCATATGTGTTAAAAATTCTAACAACCTTTATATCAATTTTATATTGTCTGTGATAATCGAACATTAATGTCTCAGCACATCTTTTACCTTCATCATAGCACGCTCTAATTCCTATAGGGTTAACGTTACCTCTATAACTTTCTTTCTGTGGATGTTCTAAAGGATCACCATAAACTTCTGATGTTGATGTTTGAAGTATTCTTGCTTTATGTTTTTTTGCAAGATTTAACATATTCATTGTTCCAAAAATATTGGTTTTTATTGTTCTTATCGCATCAAGTTGATAATGAATAGGGGAAGCGGGACATGCAAGGTTATAAATCTGATCTATTTTTTCATTTTCTACCTGTAGAGTTTCTATAATATCGTGTTCAATAAGTTTAAAATTTGGATTATTCATAATATGTTTTATATTATTTTTACTCCCGGTAAAGAAATTATCAACACATATAACTTTGTTGTTTTTGACTAGAGCCTCACATAAATGACTACCTAGGAATCCTGCTCCACCAGTTACAAGAATATTCATGACGTCTCACTTTAACTCTAATTTATTTCCTACATTTATTTCTTTAACTCTTGAAGCATCTAACTCAATAAAAGATTCATACTCTCTCTTCGGTTTATAACTCTCAAAAGGATTTAATTTTACTTTCTCAATTACTTTTGAGTCTTTATCTAGGAAGAGTACAACTATAGGAAAACTCATAAACCATGTATGTATTCCTGATCTACCTCTCACTTTGAACAACATAGCGTCATTTTTGCCAAACTTCTTGAACTTCAAATAATCGTAGATGTATTCGTTCTTGACTTTGTATGATATCAGTCCTAGGACTATTTCATGTATTTTCTCTCTTATTATGACTTTTGTTGCTATTACTTGTTTTTTAGTCTTGTTTTTTAGTTTCAAACTCTCACTTCAACTCTCTTTTGTAACTTTTAATCGTCTTTTATATTCGTTTTTATCAATCCAACCAAGTTTGTAGGAAGGAACAACTATATGGGATATACCACAATTATCAGGAAACTTCTTAGGATTAAACCACTCTAACTTTTTACATTTGTTTGGTTCAAGTATTTTTGGAGTACCAGATTTTATTTTACAAAGAAATGAATTACAGTGCCAATGAACTTTAGACTCTTTTAGCATCTGATCATGATATCCTATATTCTTTATTATTTCAACTTCAACTCCAATCTCTTCTCTCACTTCTCTTTTTATTGCATCTTCTACTCTTTCCATAAATTCAACTTCTCCACCGGGAACAGACCACATACCAGAAGTTGTTCTATCAGGAGTAATTGTATTTGGTCTTTTCAATAGTAAAACCTCACCTTTATCATTTTGTATTATTGCTCCTACGCCTAACCCTATATAGTCCTTACCAGATTTCATAATTTCACTCTCACATGTTTTATATTTTTTAGAGAATTTAATTAGATGTTTAACTCTTCTTCTACCTTTTTAGCCTTTCTCTACCTATTTTTCAACCCAAAGTCTATTTCTACTTTTCAAAATTTAACTCTCACTTTTGGATGTGAATAGATATTATATGAATGAAAATATATTTCAAAAAATATTATTGGTAATTTTATGAAAATTTATTATTGTGATTAATATATTTCTGAATTGTTATTTAATTTAACTCATGTTAAAATTTACTAAATTGTAGAATATTCTTTCGCTTCAAAATACCCTTTTCTGGAATACATTTTTTGTCAAATAATATAACCTAAATAAACATTCTAATTTTTACCTTCTCTAGACCACTTTTTCCAGTATCTAGACATCCTTTCTAAAGCCATAGAAAATTGATCTGAAATTATTAATGGAGAATATTTGTCTTTCCTAGAAACTAGTCCAAAACGCCTTAAAACATTGAAAGTATCATATGCTGTACCTCTTGCTAGTTTCTCATTGACTATTATCTCATTCATGGTTGCTGGTTTTTCCTTGACATAATTTAAGATTTTATTAGCACATTCTCTCATTTTAGGTTGTCTAGGTAATATTAACTCAAGGAATTCATCCCATTTAAGTTCATTGAGATCTACTTTTCCTATTACCCAAGTTTTGATTTCCATCGTTAATCACCGACACATTGATAAAATATACCATTTTCAGAACTTAAACATGTCGGTAATAACCATACCCATATATACTAAGAGACATTACCCCCAGATAACATACAAAAACACTATCAACTTAAACAAGAACAATACTTTCTGACGCTAAGTACCGTCACTCTTCAGTTTCATGATCTTCTTTTATTCTTGAGAGTTTCATTAAAACACCCTCAATAGAATGAGCAAGATCTTCTCCATTTTCTGTTAATGTTATAATTTTAATTCTTCCTTGTTTTTTAAATGTAACTAGTTTAAGTGTTTCTAATTCGTCTAAAAGTTTGACTGTATGTGAGTATGTACAATCTATTTCTTTTGAAACTTGAGTTGCATATTTTGGTCCTTTCTTCAGGCTAATAATCATTTTAACTGGTTTTGTCCTCAGGAATAATTTGGTTAGTTGAGTATCGTTTACGACCATTTCTATCTAATATTATTGAGGTTCCAAAGTATTTATACATTCAGCAGGTTGAATCAAAAAATATAGGTTGTTAAATAATGTTAAGGAAATTATAATAAAGAAATATATTTTGAAGAATAGAATAGAAAATTATCATAAATTAAATATAGTTCAAAAAATATATGATGAAAAATATTCCTCACCATTTGAAAGTGAGTGTGAGATGTTGTGTGAGTAAGTAGTTACTTTATGATAGTTACATTATTCTGATATCAAAGAGAAAACTTATTTATATCAAATAAAAGAAAGTATTAGATTAAATAGAAAAAAGTTGAGTATATGCCACTTGGTGATATTGCAGTTATTATTTCAATCATTGCTGGTTTGGTGTCTATTCCTTTTCTTGTCTCAGGTCCTTTAAGTGATTCTGTTCCTACAGGTAAACTAGTTCTGAATATGGATGCTAGTGAAGTCGAATCTACACCAAGTAAGATGACTAAAATATTCAGTTCAGAAAAGTTCGAAAAAACTTATGAAACTGCTTTTGGTAAATTCAAGATGACTATTTCTGGTGGAGAAGTGAGTCAGGAACTCTCAAAAACTGGCAAAGTAACGAGTGTTAATCAAAATACTGAAACTACGACTTGGAAAATAACAACTCAGCAATACAAATTCGAAGTAATAAGAACACCTGATTCTGTGGCTCAGACATGTACAACACCTGATGGTGAGATGAAAAAAATAAAAGAACGAGGAGAAGTGACAGAGTCTTTCCAGGGAATGAATCAGGAATATGTGATGGATGTTTGTGAGCAGGCAGAACAAGATCTTCAGGGAGAGGTTGAAAAAATACAACAAATAGTAGAAGAATCTGAGATACCATTGACTGAAACAAAAACAGAGAGAACAAAAATACTGATTAATGAATTCGTATCAGATCCAGAAACTACTAGTCATGAAGAATGGATAGAATTCTATAATCCAGGTGAAAAGGATGTAAATTTGACTGGATGGACATTTGAGGTAAAGTCAGGAACTAAAAAAGATCTTAGTGAAAATATCATAAAATCAGGCGAATATTTTGTTGTCAATGGAACATATTACAAGTATAGTTTGGTAAATAGCGGTGATATAATAATACTTCGGGACCATGGAGATATAGTTGACCAGGTAACTTACGGATCATATCATGATGGAAATATTGATGATAATGCACCTAAACCAGTGAAGGGCAATTCAACCGCGAGAATACCAAATGGAGCAGATACGAATAACGATGGAGAAGATTTCAGAATATCACCACTAACTCCGGGAGCATCAAATAATTAACTCGTCTTAAGATAATTTTTAGTTAAATCTAAACTTTTATTATCCATTTTTTCCACAATATCTTCAAGAATAGAATTGTTTTCTCCTTTTAGATTTTCTAATGTTTTTCTTGTTTCTACTAACCTTTTGAGTATTAGTGAAGTATTCTTGAGATTTTTGATTTGATTTAAAAATTTCTTGTATTCTATTTCAGCAACTAATTCTTCTTTATGATTATTTTTTTTCTCTGAATTTTCATTAACTTTTTTGGCAACACCAGAATTAATTTTGGTAGGATTTTTATTCAAATATTTATATGTAAGATAGCCCCCTAGAGCACCGGTAACATAGTAAAGATAGAGCATCAACATCATTTTGACTGAATCAATACCAGTGAATAAGAAACTAGTTATTACAAATGAAGAAGTAAGGGTTGCTATAGATAAACCAATCATTACACTTTTCCACAATGGAGATATCTTCACAATTAACTATTAATTAATTTGACGTTAAAAGAATATTCATGATAATAATAACTTTTCTTGGAACAGTCTCAGGAATACCTAGTCTTAGAAGGAATCACTCAGCAATCATTCTAGAGCACTTTACCGCTAAAAGAGGAGTATTTCTCTTTGATTGTGGGGAGGGGACACAGAAGCAGTTGATGAAGTCTGATGTTAGTTTTATGGATATTGATAAAATCTTCATCACACACTGGCATGCTGACCATTTTGCTGGATTAATTCCAATGATACAGACCATGAACCTTGAACACAGAGAGAAAGAGTTAACTATTTTTGCTCCAGAGGCTGAGAGGTTTGTATCTAACATCATGGACATGGGTTATTTTGGATTAAGGTTTCCTGTTAAAGCAGTTAATGTTCCTTTTGAAGGTGAAGAAATCACAAAAATAGACGAGGGAGATGATTATGAAATCACTAGTATTCCTACCCATCACACAGTTCCCACAGTTGCTTATTGTTTTAGAGAAAAAGATAAATGGAATATTCATGACGAAAAACTAAATGAGTTAGGAATAAAAAGAGGGCCATGGCTTAAGAAACTAAAGAAAGATGGAGAATTAGAATGGGAAGGGAAGTTGATCAAAATAGAGGATATTGGTTATGTCAAGTCTGGACTAAGAGCTGTTTACTCTGGAGATACTATTCCTTGTAATAATGTTTTGAAAATCTCTAAAGGTGTAGATTTGTTGATACATGATGGAACTTTTCTTGAGGAGGATGTTGGTTCTAAAGCGCATGCAGGAGTTAAAGAAGCAGCTGAATTGGCAAAGAAGGCTGGAGTGAAGAAACTTATTCTAACACATATTAGTCGAAGATACACTGATACCAAAGAATTGGAAGAAGAAGCTCGCAAAGTTTTTCCAGATGCTGTTGTTGCTAAGGATATGATGAAGGTTAAGTTGAAATAATATGCCCTCGCCGGGATTCGAACCCGAAGCGCCTCCTCCGCAGGGAGGTATTTTATCCATTGAACTACAAGGGCTAATGATAACAGTTATAAATATTAATCTCTTTAATCAATAAGAAAGTAAGTGATAATTATGTCAGAAAAAATGATATGTACAAGTTGTGGTGTTGATCTTTTAGGAGATCAGAATTTTGTTCAATTCAAATGCCCATCTTGTGGTAAGGAAACAATTTTCAGATGTTCAAGATGTAAGAGATTGTCAAATGAATACATTTGTAAAAAATGTGGTTTTGTAGGACCTTAGGCGATTTCATGGGGAAAGGAGCAGTTGTAACAACATTCAAAATAATGCCTGAATCAGTAGAAACTAATCTGGATGAACTGGAAAAACAAATAAAAGAAAAAATAAAACCATCAAAACTAGAAAGAGTTCCTATAGCTTTTGGTTTGAATGCAGTAATAATTGTTAAAGTAATCGAAGAAAAAGAAGGAGAACTTGAAAGAGTGACAGAAGAAATCAAATCAATCCCTGATGTTCGTGGAGTAGAAGTAACTAATGTTGCTAGAAGCTGGTAATCTATCCAACAAACAATCTATGCCTATCTTTTTCCTTAAATTCATCAATTATTCTTTTTTTGATCATATTTTTAGGATCTGGCAACATATCAACCCTTTCCTTAAGTTCCTCAAAACTTTCAAACTTCTTTCCTTTTCTACCCTTGATTATAGCCCACATATGTTTTTTTCCTATACCTTGCAATAATTCCAGACTATGAATACGGGTAGTAATTGGTTTAGCATTATTAAAGAAATCGACAAATCTCTTCTCATTACTTTCAATTACCTGATCTAACACATATTCCAATTCTTTTTTTGAAAAACTAGTTAACTCATCATATTTTATTCTTCCTTTAATATATTTGACTTCTTTCCTTTCTTTCTCACCAATATATAATTTATCCCCACTTTTCACTTCTATATCATCTTTTATACCAACTTCTAATAAACTCAAAAATTTATCCCCTATTCCTTGGACGAGTGGTTCAGATCTTCTACTTCTAGAATGGCCTCTAGGTAAGAAATCTAACACTATTATATTCTCATCTTTCATAAAACCACTCCTCTACATATTACTTTTTATAGTTTCAAGAATAAGTTTCTTTTCATCGTCTGTTAAATTGGTATAATCCTTCTCCATAACTAATCTTAAATCATCATTGTCTTGTGGCAAGATATTTACTATGCTTATGATTTGCCTTTCTCTTAGTTTAGGAATTTTTTTTAGTTCTTCAATAATCTTTTCTGCCTTCTTCTCAGTCAACTTGTCATATTTTTTTAAATAATCTAGAGAATTCTTCTGTTCATATCCTAACTCTATCTCTTTCTTCCTTTCTTTAAGTATTTCCTTTGCTTCAGTATTTGGAATTAATCTTTCAGTAAGTATTTCTTCCATTTACATCTCCTTCAGATGAACAGGTGAAGATATAATATCTTTTTCCTTGTCCCTATCTTTTATTTTAATAATATATGATCTTCCTCTTTTATCAACAATTATTCCAGATTTTCCGTAAAATCTCTTAAATGGTCTTCCTTTGTTTTCAGATGAATCAGCTTTTATGACTACTCTACTCCCTATCTTAAACTTTTTTAATCTTTTGTTCACACTAGTTTTTTCTCGATTTCTTCTTGAGAACAATTGCCTAGTTTTACTTCTTATTCCTTTTGCTTTTTTTACCATTCAATCACAATGTATTTTTATTACATCTAACTTTATACTTTTAACCTTATTATTTATTAAATCTGATATATTTGGTTGAGTTCTTCCTTCGTCTCCATGAATTAATTCTTTGATATATGTTCCTGTCTGGGTTGTTACTGTTACTTCTAACTTCTTCTTGTTTAGGATTTTATATTTTATATCTTTTATCCTCCTCTTTCTGATTTTGTCTACCCTTCTTCTAAGCACGCGAGTAGGTGTCTGTTGGTCGATTACTGTATCATTGAGTGAGTTTATTTTTTCAAGGTTTTCTAATGGTTTTTCAAAGGTTATTTCTGCTTTATATGTTTTGTCTGGTTTTATTGTTTTGACTCTTCTTACTGTTTTCTTGTTTGCCATTTTTAGGTCTTTTACTTTTACTTTCTTTGATTTGTTTATACTTACTTTTCCTTTTGATGTTTTTACCTGTCTTTTCTTCGGGTTAATCAGTTCTAAAACAAACGGTCTCCACCCCAGACATCTTACATCTACATCCTCTCTTCCCGCTCCATGCAAACGATGAGATTCTGCTTTAGTTTGCTTCATAAACGGTTTAGCAATGACATCCTGAACAGAAAAAGGATAGATTCTAGTTTTCCAAGTACTTTGAGGCATATTTCTGACTAGTTTCTGGTATTTTCCATAGATGAAAATCGATCGGACAGTGAGTTCAACTATATCTGTATTTAGATCATAGACTGCGGTTATGTCTGGAGTTTTTCTTTCCATTACTTTTCCTGTTAGAGACTCTACTTCTTTTCCCAGAACACGGTTTATCTCTGAACGAATAGTTTCACACCACTCTACTCCAACCCTTTCCCATAATTTCTCCTCTTCTTCAAGTAGTTTTGGTGTGGGTAAACATCCTATTAGAAATGTATCAAATTCATATTTACTAAGATTTTTTACAATTAATTTTGCTTTTTTTTTAAGTTCTTTGAAGATACCTCCACAAATTGAACATTTTCCTGGTTTTTCTGGCTTTATTTTAACATTATGAAACTTAATTCCGTAGAAGTTACTTTCATTAACCTTGATTTTCTCTTCTGAGTCAATGATCATGGCTAGGTGTTTTCTTAGGATTTGACCTCTTTCTTCGTTTGTTAGACCTGAGAGTAACTGACCTGCTTGACGACCAAGACATCTGTCACATACAAACTTTTCCTTGAGGATTTCAATTACTTTTTCGTTTAATTTCATACTTTAATCCCTAATTTCTTAGCCATTTTAGCAAGATTCCCGCGTTTCATACCTTTCATCCCACCAAGTTTCTTTATCATTTTTTTGCTTTGTTTATATTGTTTTAACAATCCTCTAACTTCACTCTCGCTTGTTCCTGAACCTTTGGCAATTCTTTTGATTCTAGATGAATGAATATCAACTTCACCTTCTCTTTCTTTCTTAGTCATACTGTCTATGATATACTTATATTTCTTTAATTTTTCTTTCTGCACTTCTACTAGATTTTCTGGTACTGCATGCTTCATTCCTGGTATCATATCTAGGACTTGGTCAAGCGGTCCCATCTTTTCCATTCCTGATATCTGATTGTAGAAATCCTGAAGACTAAACTTTCCGGAGAGAATCTTCTCGACATCTTCTTCCTTGAATTCGGCTTCTTTAGCTCTTTCTAATAGACCTTGAAGGTCTCCCATTCCCAATAATCGTGAGACAAATCTAACAGGATCATAAACTTCCAAATCTCCTAGTTTCTCTCCAGTCCCAATAAACTTAACTTTTGCCGCAGTGGCAGAACAAGCCGAGAGCGCACCTCCTCCTTTGGCGGTCCCATCTGTTTTTGTAACAATAACTCCTGTGATGTTAACTAATCGATGAAACTCTTCAGCTTGTTTTCCTGCTATTCTCCCTATCTCCGCAGGTATCACCAGTAGTAATTCGTCTGGTTTGACTAAATCATACATTTTCTTGAGTTCTTTTGCTAATTCTCCATCTAACGCATCTCTTCCAGCAGTGTCGATGAGAATAGAGTCCATTTTATGAAATTTTGTTAGTCCAGTTTTTAATGCCTCGTAAGGACTTTTAGTATCGGAATAATAAACAGGAATTTTTAACTGGTCACCTAGTTGTTTTAACTGTTCTGGGGCAGCTGGTCTATGGTAGTCACATGCAATCATTCCCACTCTTAAACCTTGTTTTTGAAGGTGTTTGGCAAGTTTGGCTGTTGTAGTTGTTTTACCTGATCCAAATAAACCGATAAGCATTATTTTTTTCTTTCCAACTAGTGTTTCTCGTCTTTCTCCAAGAAGTTTGACTATTTCCTCGTAAATGACTTTTGTAACATGTTCTCTGAGAGTTACTCCTTCTGGTGTTTTTTCTTTAAGTGATCTATCTCTGATGTTTTGCGAGAGATTATAGACTAGTTTAATATCAACGTCTGACTGGAGTAATATCCTCTGCAGACCTTTGACTAAAGCTTCAACTGAATCTCTGTCTATGGTTGTTTTGGTTAATACCCTTCTCATTAGGTCGCTTATACTTTTTCCCATATCTTTTAACGCGATAAATATCACCTATTACTAGAACATTAACAAAATGAAAACTTAAATTATTAAATTAATCAAAAAATTATCTCTTTAATAAATTCCCAACAAACTCTTTCCTATCAAATTCTTTAAGATCCTTATATTCCTGACCTACACCTAAAGCAACAACAGGTTTACCTAAGATTTTACAGACACTTAGTATTGCCCCACCTTTAGTATTAACATCAATCTTTGTCAGAACAACACCATCTATTCCCACAGCTTCGTCAAAATTCTTTGCCTGTTCAACTGCGTCATTACCTGTAATAGAATCAATAACCAGAATTTTGACTTGGGGATTATTGACCTTAACTATTTTCTTAAGTTCATCCATGAGATTTTGGTTTGTATGCATTCTCCCAGCACTATCAGCAAGAACAACATCAATTCCTTTTGCTTTGGCGTGTTCAACTGCATCATATATTACCGCAGCACTATCCGCACCATATTTGTGCTTGATTACTTTCACTCCAATCTTATCTGCATGTTCTTGTAATTGTTCCACCGCGGCTGCACGAAACGAATCTCCTGCTGCAAATACACATGAGTATTTTTCTTTTTGAAACCTATAACCAAGTTTAGCAAGGGTAGTAGTTTTACCAGAACCATTAAATCCTAAGAAGAGCATTAAACAAGGTTTATTACTTTCAATTATTTTCTCCAGATTAATCTTGGGAACATCTAGAATTTCAAGTAAACTTTTACGAATTGTTTGTTCAACTATTTTCTTGATTTGACTTCTTTTCACTTTCTTTCCAACCAATGCTTTTATCAAATCCTCTTTGATTTTATCAGATACTTCCAATGCAACATCTGCTTCGAGTAAACTAAATTCCAGATCTTCAAGAACTTGTGACAGATCTTTCTCTGATATCTCCCTTTGAGTTATTTTCTTCGGAACTTTTTCAATAGTCTTGCTCACATTTTTGGTGACTGACTGAATTACTTTTGTTAATTTTTTTCTAAGAACATTAAACATATACTAACCTGTTTGTTGTTTCGGTATCATTTTTTGAGCTTCTGTTTGTATTTTTTGCATTTCTTTCGCAATTTGTAACATATTATTTTGAAGATTTTCCATACCGTTCTCGAGTATCCCCTTTCTTTCTTCTAGTATTTTCTTCACTCCTTCAGAATCTTTTTCCACGACTATATCAGCACCTATCCCTATAACCATTTTTTCCTTCTTATCGATTTTTCCTGGTAAGAACAGACCTGAACCTAATGGGATAAGCACATCATCCTCTTTTTTGGATTTTTTCATTTCTTCTACTACTTGTCTGGTTTGTTCTAGTTCCATCATTTTTGCTGCAAATAATTCTCTTTGTTGGTTCATTTGTTTGAACTTTTCTTCTAGCATTTGGTATTCTAACATTTTCTGTTGTAATTCTTTTTCTGACATATTATTCCTTTATTATTCAGAGTTAAAGGTTTAAATTTGATTATCTAATAATTTAATTAGGTGATAAAAATCTCTCAAAATTGGAATATTGTGGTTGGTTATTCTCGTCAAGAAGATAGATATTTGGAGCTAATTTGTGATCCTCAGTCTATTGGTAAAGAACAAAGACATCATGGTAGTGTAATTCCAGTACCAGAAGGTCATAGAATTAATAGGGAATTTACACAGGACCAATTGACATTATTAATAGGTCATGGTATTCCAGGGAGTATATATGCTAGTGAATTTGTTTCTTCAGTTCCAGAATATAATCAAATGATTATTGATGAAGTTCGATATCCCTAATATTTTCTATTACCAATCAAACTTTCAAACCTAATTCATCCCTGGCAACATCTTTCAAAATCCTAATCAGATTAATAACATTCTTTCTATTGATTGAGATTGCTCCAACAGTTCTAAACTTACTTGATGATCTGATCAAATGATCGTGCTTTGTCTGGTTGATTCTTATAAATGTCTCTTCCCCCTCATACTTTGGCTGGAATACATCTATCCATAATTTGTCAAATTTCCCTTGGTCAACTCTCCCAACAAACTTACTTGTCCCAGTTGAATAAAAGATTTTAGCTGGTCCCTTTTCGTCATAATTAACTCTTTTTTCTATTAACATTCTGTCTAGGATTTTAGTTATTGTATGCCTGTTTAAACCTAATTCTGAGGCTACATCAGTTATTGTAAGACCTCTAGTGCTTTTATTTAAAATTTCAACTACTCTACGAGTATTTTTAGTATCATATTCCTCTGATTTGGACGTTTTTTGTTCATTCATTCCAACATCACCCCTACAATATTATTTAAGTACTACTAATATAAAATAATTTATTAGAACTTAATGTATAGACACAGAAGAATAGAAATGAGGTGGTTAGAATGGTAACGGTGTCTTTGTTTAAGATGAGTGAAGTTCCAGAAAAACTGGATATCATTTATCGGGTAGATGGAGAAAGAGTGGGAGATTGCAAATTTCAAGTGAAGCAATCTGAATATGATGACGAGGAATTGCAGGTGGATATTTCCTACGAGGAAGATTTAGAAACAGGAATGAAAAGAATCTTTTCAAATGAAGCAGAAGAAATAGCAGAATATCTAAGAGAAAAAGGAAAAGAGAAAATCCAGAGAAAAATAACATGTTTTGTCAACCGAACAGCTAAAACAGTTGAAATATATCGGGGACCAGATTTTGTCACAGCAAGAATAAAAGAAGCAATCCAGAAATTAATGAAAGTTAATTTAGAACAAATTAATATCAATTCTCAGCAATTGTTAATGATTGCTAACCAGAACAGTGAGGAAGTCAAACAAGCGATGTTCAAGTATATAAACGGACTATGGTATCAAATCCTCCGTGGGAATAGACTTGAAAGCAACCAGAAATATCTTGAATATCTTACAGTAAAACCAGAATCCTTAAGAATGATTTCAGTAATTCCAAAGATTAACTGGACTAATGGCAGCAAATACATGGTGACTTTCAACGGCGACAGAGGAACGATCAAGATGGGTGATGGGATATACAGATGGAAACCAAGAAAAGAAATCAAACAATTTGTTGATCTGATGTTAGAAGTAGCAAGTTAATTTTTTTCTTTTTTTACTTACATTTTTAAAGTTATAAAATTCAATTAATTTACTAGACGGGCCTATAGTCTATCGGTTAGGATATTGCCTTTACAAGGCAGAGAGCCCAGTTCAATTCTGGGTGGGCCCACTCAACTTAAGGTGAGATTCATTCTTGTAGAAGTAAACAAACAGCAATGTGAAAGAATCGGAAAGATTATAAAAAATCTTAAATTCAGATCAAGTTTTTATCAAGAAGAATTTTTAACTCTTAACACTGATTCAGAAACTAAGATGCGAGCATATATTTATTCAGTTGCTATATGTCATCAAACTCACACATTGGTAAACAAGAAAAAAAATTTGATTGGATGGGACTACTTAAAATATGTGTTTACAAATTTAATGAGAGATAATTCTGAATTATTAGAACCAAATTATTTAGCGAGTTTGTCAGTTAATGAACTATCTAAAAAACTAAAATCTTTGTTCGCCGATGATGGTAATCCTGAAAATTGCACTTTGGATAGATTAGATGAAAGATCTAAATTTATTATTGATATCTCAAGAGTTCTTAAGGAAAAGTATGAATGTAAATTAACAAAACTAATTGAGTCAAGTGATGATTTTCTTGTAAATAATGGCAAAGGTATTTATGAACTTTTAGAAGATTTTGAATCTTATACTGATCCGATGAGAAAGAAAAGTACAGTGTTTGTAAAATTGTTAATAGAATCTGGTTTGTTAGAAATAAGAGATCCAGAAAATATCATTCCGATTATGGACTATCACATGCAACGAGTTTTGATGAGAATGGGTTGTGTTGAGATATTAGATGAGAATTTAAAAAAGAAATTGATAAATAAAGAAACTCTAAAATCAGATGAAGAGATCAGGAGCGCATCTATCAAATCTATGAGATTGATATCAAAAATTTCTGGTCATCCAATACTTAAAATGAATGATTTTTTCTATACTTTAGGAAGAAGTTGTTGTAAAGAAAAGATTCTATGTGTGGATGGTGAATGTAACAAGAATCCATGTACCTTCAATCTAGCTGTTGATTTAGATTCTCACAAAAAATGTGTTTTTGAAGGGGTTTGCAAAGGAAGTTTGGACGAAGAATATTGTAATTTATGGCAACCTATTGTAGAGACTCATTACTACTAGTGTTTAAATCTTTAACCTTCAATAATCTTATTATGGGAAAAGACGATGATTTGGAAGTATTTCCACCAATTGATGGTCCTTATGATGGGTTTGTAGGAATTGAAATAGATCGTGATAGAGTTTGGGGATATCATGGTTGGCTTAGTTTAAAACCTGCATATAATTCTGGTAGGTCTGAAAATTCAAATTTTTATTTTACTCGAAATCCACTTATATATGTAAAACTTACATTACTTCCTAGTAGAGATGAATTAGGATCTTTCGTTATTTATATTAACTATCAAAGAAACGAACACATATCTAGAGATGATGGATGCAAAGAAAGTCCAGAAAAGTATTTTATAAATATTTCAAAATCTGGAGAAGTAAACACAGATCTACCAGAAACTTTAGGTGGAGTTACATATGGTCATATGAAATTTGAACCCCTTAATATTGATCCTAGTTATTTTATAATGTTATGTCTTATTGGAATAAAAATATTTTCTAAGGTTGTTGGTGATGAAGAATATAGTTTAGGTTATGGTGCAGGAAGAACTGTTAGGAATGATGAGACTGAAGGTCCATTCAAAACAACTAAAGAACTCGACATAGGAATTTCTGGACTTCCTGAAGAAATTGAATGGGGAATACGAGATAATATGCAAGGGAATACTCCATCTGTTATTGAAAGATCTGGTGTTCCAATAGGGGACTATGGTTTAGATGGTGTTATGAATCTTTTGAATGGTATATATAGTTCGATGGAAGGTAGTTTACAACTAGCAATGGAAAGACTTTCCCAAGATTAATCACTCTTAAATCTTTAACCTACAATAATCTTATTATGTTCTGGGATAGTAGAAAAGAAGAAGAATCATTCGACTTCAAACCAAAGGTAGAAGGAAAAACTCAAGTTATTTCTAACCAGCCAGAAATGGAAGAAGTTCTAGGCAAGATTAACACAATCACTGATCAAATCAACCTGATGTCAAAATATCTTTCTTATCTTTCACAAAAATTTGACAAAACAATCGACAATGCAATCACCTATGACAAGACTCTTGACCAGATTGAAGGTAGAATCAATTCACTGAAGAACAAAATTGAAGACCTTGAAATAGTTTCCCCTGATGTTGACTTGGCTGAAGATAGGAATAGAGCAGTATAGGATTACATTTATATGTATTATTCTAACATATTAAGTTAGCGAGGTTTAACCGTAGCGAATTACTCTATAGAGGTGGAGCAAGATTCAAAGGAATCCTCTATGCCTGGAGTGCTCGCGGACTTAGGGCGAAAGGCTCATAAGGTTGCCCTTGGGACACCCCGAAGACAGTTAAACTGTCTGGGTAAAGGTCGAAAGTTCAAATCTTTCCCTCGCTATTGAATTACGACGAATTATGTAAACTATATTTTCTCCAAACTTTGATAGAATTATGTTCAATGTTTTTAAAATCAGTTGATATTCTTAATCTCCATAATTTATTTTTACTTTTGTAGTTGTCCACTGACCAGAATTTTCTTGTTGGAATTTTTAGTAATTTACAAAAATCTTTGACCATAATTAGTGTTTCCTTCTCCTTTTGTGCTAATTGTATCTCACCATTATTAACATATCCTTCGGCATCTATAAAACCAGAAATAAATCCGATTAGACAATCTTCGTTATTGGTATTTTCTTTGATGGATTTAATTTCATTACCTATTTTTTTCCAAAAATTCTTTGAACTTACTTTGACTCTGATTGAATTGAACCTTTTGTCTTTTATCAAAAATGGATTCAATCCAATCTTTTCTAATAGAGATTTAATATATTCAAACATTTTGATATCTCTAATTGAATTAAAATAGAATTCAACGATGTAACACCTATCTTTTCCATGATAGGAATAACCATCCCCAATATAAAATCCAACTATGTAACCTAACTCTTTTTTGGATAATTTTTCTGGATAAATCTGAGTAATTGTCATGATTATTTTTCGAAAAGTGATTTACTATAGGTTTGGGAAGAGTAAGGTTGGAGTGAACGTGATAAATAAACTATTAGAATCTCTTTTTCTAGTAAAATAAGATATTAAATACTTGGAAAATTTAAAAAAAGACTATTTATTGAACCTTTTCCTCTTAACTAAACTTAAATAACATTTTCTTCCTTGACTGCCTCTTCGCGATTCTTCTGTTTTAACTAACCCAATTGATTCCAGATATTCAACATGTTTTCTTAATGATGTATCTGACAAAGGTTCATAAATTTTGTTATATTCTTTTTCAAACTCAGAGAAGATTATTTCTTTTTTTCCCTTTAGTAATTCAACAATATTTTTATCAATTCCTTCTACTCTGTCTTGCATGATTTGAAGTTTGACTGACTTAACTCTAGGTAATATTTTTTTCACATGTTCTACTCGTAGTTTGTCATCGTCTTGATCTTCACAAACTTTTGCTGCTTTTCTCAGACATTCCAATCCAACCCTAACATCTCCACCTCGGTTAACAGCATGATTAGCACAAAGTAACACCACTCCTTCTTGAACAACTCCTAACCTGAAAGCATCTTCACATCTTTTTTTAATAATATTTTTCATCTCTTGAAGTGAGTAGCTTTTGAATTTAATTTCTTCAGTGTCCAAACTACTTTTAATCCTAGGTTCGACTGTTGCAAAAATATCATCATAGTTCGAAATCATCACTAATCCTACTGGTGTGTCAATATACTGATTGATTCTTAGAAGATCATAAAGTGCAGAATCATCTTTTTTTACGAGTTGATCGATTTCATCTAATCCGATAATCAGGCTTTTGTTTTTTTTCTTTAGGACTTCGATTAATTTTTCAACTATCTCATCTTTTGAAAATCCTCTTCTTGGTAGTGGATATCCTAATTCAACAACAATTTTTATGAGCAACGCTGGTCCAGTGTTATAGTCCCAAGTGTTAATAAAGATTGTTTTAACTTTTTCATCCGCAAATTTTTGTAATTCTCTAAATACGAATTTGGTAACACAAGTCTTGCCTATTCCCGGCGGACCAACAATAAATGTGTTTTGAGGTTTTCTCCCTTTGGCTGCTGGGTTAAGATTTCTTGCTATTTCTTGAATCTGTGTATCCCTATGTGGAAGAAAATCTGGTAGAAATTCGGTGGATAATGCTTCCTCATTTTTGTAGATTTTCGATTCTTGTATATCTTGGAAAATACTCATGATAATAGATTGTTGAATTATTTACTTAATGTTTTATTCTGGTAGATCTTTTGATTTTCCACCTATTCCTAATCTTTGTTCTATTCTACCTAGTTTATACCAAATTACCCCGAAAGCGCTTATAAAAGTCCCAATTATTGTTGTGATAGTGTTGTACATTTTTGTGGTTGTGTTGAGAAAGACTTCATAAGTGACATATTCGGGGCTGTGGGGAAGTGTCAAGACTTCCTTTATCAGAATTATTATCAAGATGATTCCGACAACTGTGATTATTGCTAATCCTATATCAGTTATGTCTAGTTTCATCCAACCACTCCGAGAAGCATTAGAAGACCGATGGTTAATGTAGCAAATCCAACAAAAATTGTAAGATATATCCAGAACTCTTTCATTGACATGTTTTAATTATAGTTTTATTTGATTATATTATTTTTCTAATCTAAATCTCCCAACAACAAAATCTCTATCAAGAACTTGGATGAATGGAATTAATCTTGGACCTTTTTCTCTTCCCAATAGAACTAGATAAGCAGCTTGGAAAATATCTCTTGGTTTTATTCCATTTTTTTCAGCAATTGATTTCATCTGTTCCCAGATTTCTTTTTCTGTTTGATATTTCTGAATGACTTGAGATAATTCTTGTAAGGATTGTTTTTGTTCTTCGGTTAATTGTTCAGCTATATCTTCTGGAACTTTTTCAAGCAATTCAACTTTAGCATCTTCTGGACCATACCTTTTCATCCATTCCTGAGCTTGTGACAATCTTTTCAAAATTCCCTCTCTTATCTCATTATTAATTTCTTTCAAATGCCCAGTCCTCTGAAGTAATTCACACACTTTATCAAAATTATTTTTCGAATCTGGTATTATCTGGCTTATGAGTGAGAGAAAACTAAACGAAACATTTGGTATATAATGATCTTCTTTTTCAATTATACAACTTTCATACAATCTTTTCATGTTTCTTAATTCCTTTTCATCTTCTACTTTTTCATGACCATAAAAGATTTCTTTCAGTTTGTCAAATTCATCAACCATTTCAGGAATTTTTTCATACAAGAATCCCCTTTGTCTGTTTGGCCTTTTCAGTAATATTACTCTAAGAATTTCTGGTGGTGCAAATTTAGGCCAGTCCCATGTAGCAACTACATTTCCAATCGAAGCAGACATTTTTTGTTTACCTACCATAATGTATTCATAAGGTTGGATTTCATTTTTACCAGGATGAGGCTCAGGCCAATCAAAAACTTTTTCACAAATTTCTCCTGCTACCCAGAATGATGCTCCAGGCATAAAATGTTCTTTCCCCGCACCTTCAAGTTGTATCTTCCACAAAGGCCATTCTGCTGCCCATTCAAGTTTCCATAAGAGTTTTCCATTTCCTTTTTTGATATCACTATCTCCTTTATGACCACATCCTTTAAGTTTAGTATAAGCTTCTTGACCAAATTTGCCAAAAGAATAATCTTGACATTCATAACTAACATTATCTCCATCCATTCCAGTAACTTTAGTGGTGATTATTTTTCCACAATTTTCACATACCGGTTTCCATGGACTCCAATTTTCTGGTAATGGAGTAGTTCTATTTTTGTTAAGGACTTGTTTAACTAAATCAAGATTTTTAAAAACTTTTTTCACATATGGATAGAATTCACCATTTTTATATTCTTTTGTTGTTGATATTAATTCTGGATTTGTGCCAAAATATTTTCTTAAACTGTTGATGAATAGATTGTCGAAATGGTCTACATAATTGTCGCAACATCCTTCTGGACAAGGTAAACTTGATACAGGCATCCCAAGATATTTACTGAATTCTTTTGGTATACCAGCAGGGACTTTTCTTAATGGATCCATATCTTCTGATACCCAAATAAAGTGAACTTTTTCACCCATTTTTTCAAGTGATCGAACAACAGCATCATGTCTGATAACATCCGAAGCATTGCCTATGTGTGGGACTCCTGAAATGGAAGTACTACTTTTTACTCCGAAGACCTCGGTTTTTTCTATTGGTTTATCTAGATGATTGTATTTTTTTCTTTCTATCATCAATTTTGCAAGTCTGTCTGACCAGAACATTGTACTATTTTCTTCCATATAATTCATTTTCTCGTGTAAGTTTTAATCATTACTGATAAAAGATTATCGTTCTTCCATTTTCTTGTGGATAGTGAAACAGACCTGTTGGTTCACCTCGAATTTCTTCTCTTTCTAAAATCATTCCAGCAAATTCCCTTTCTCGACAAGGATCAATTCCGTCACAACTATACAGAGATGATAATCTACCATTTTTTGGTTCTTTTTTTTGAACTTTTTCAATCACTATTTGTCCCATTATTTTCACCTCCAAAATTTTATGAGCATCTATAACCGTTTGATTTAAGAATAGTAGCAACCAAGGAGGAATTTGCAATAAAATAACCTAATATTTGGGTTGGTATAATTCTAACACTACCATTTCTTGTTCTTTGAAGTGTGATTCCATAGATTTCTCCATCTAATACAGAACTCTTTCCCAACATTTCTTCACATCTATTTTCAGGATTAGGTATTTCTCCCTGGGATTGTGGAAAACAGAAAAGACATCTAGAATCTATCAAATCATCTCCCTTCTCTTCTATAACACTGGTTAAAAGTGTATAATAATAACCTTTTCCATCTAAGCCGATTACATTACTTCTCATTTATTCACCTCTTAATTTTAGAAAGAATTGCTAGGATTCGAACCTGATAGCCCCAGAATAAGACACAATTCAAAAAAACCAATGTGTAGATATCACTTTTTATTTAACTTTTTAGAAACAGAAATTTGACTAAATAAGGAACAAAATTCAAAAGAGCTTTTCATATTCCCCTATCACATTTAACACCAGTAGTATTTTTATAAGAAGTTAAATATTTAAAACTACCAGTACTGTTGAAATTGAATATTTTAACGACTTGAATTAGAATCTAATTTTGAATTTTTTTTAGTTGGTTCAACAAGAGATTCATCAACTTCTCCTTTTGTATTACGTAAAATTTCATATTCGACCATCATTTTCATTCACCCCAATCTTCCTTTTCTTCTGGAGCTTGGGCAAGTGTATATTGACATCTTTCTCCGTTGAATTCATACCAAAATCTTGACCCATACCTTTCTTTCATCGTTGGATTATAGAGTGCTAATTCAAGTTCCAAACCACAGTCAGGACAATCTACAATTTCACCAGGCATTTCATCTGTTATTTCAATTTCAGCATCGCAACTATAACAATCACCTAAAACTCTTTCTCTAACTTGAACTCCTGTCATCCACATCACCAATATATCTATCTCATCGAAATTACTTTAAAAACACGTCATTTTTGAAACAAAATAACACTTAAATGTTTCAAATGATACAAAATATAATATGAGTATTGCAAATGATGTTAGAATATACCTTAGAAACAAACCCTACATGCTAGAAGCAATAGAAAAAGATATTGCTAACTTGAGTAAATTGGCGAGAGTTGTACAAGATGATTTAAAAATCGATAGTGATTATGCAGTTAAAGCAGCATTATTGAGGTTTTCTGAAGAGGTTAAAAAAACAAAACACAAAAGAGAAGAAAAGATTTTGGATATATTCAAGAGATGTAAAGTATCTGTTTGGGATAATATTTCACTATTAATTTCTGATAAACACATTGACGTTGAGAATAGGGCTAAAGTAAAAATAGAACCTTATCATATATACATTGTAGATAAGAGAATATTTGAAAAACTCAAAAAAGATATTAAGGACGAGTTAATTCAATTTTTTGACGAGTGTACAGTTTTACATATAAGTTCCCCAAAAGAAATTCAGAAGACACCAGGTTATTTGGCTACAGTTTTATCCATCCTTGCAGAACAAAACATTAACGTTATTGAATTCTTATCATGTTATGCAGAGACTATAATACTTGTTGAAAGATTCGATGCTTTGAGATCTTATGAGATATTGTATAAACTAATGGGCTGATTATTTTACCAATCACTTTCCCAAAGATAAACATGATCCTTTCTTCTACCATAACCAAAGAATTTAACAAGAATAAATCCAACAATCATTCCTCCGAGATGACCGAAATGAGCAATACCACCTTGTACACCTGATACCCCAAACAATATTGAAATTCCTGCAAACAAACCAATAGCAACAATAGCAGGCATCGGGACAAAGTAGACATAAATAATATTTCTTGGAAACATCAGACCATATGCAGTAACTACTCCAAATATAGCACCAGAAGCACCAACAAGAGGAATAATACCAACACCATTAATTAAAATATGAAGTAATCCAGATCCAAGTCCACAGAGTGTATAAAAAATGAAATATTTCTTACTTCCCATGGTCTCTTCAATCGTAGGACCAAACATCAGCAAGGCGAACATGTTGAAGAATATATGAGCAAGCCCTCCATGAACATACATATATGTTAAAAATTGCCAGAACATTCCTTCTACGGCAAGAGAAGGTGTTAATGCAAGAAGAGAGAAAATAGAGTCACTAAAGGTCGTTAAAAAGAAAATAAAAACATTTACAACAAGTAACTTAGAGGTAATAGTATCAAAAAATCCTCTTCTACTTTGTCCCCCGAAAACAACTCTCATAGGAATCAGTTTAGTTTTTTGTTAATAATAAATAATGGGCCCGCTGGGATTTGAACCCAGGACCGCCAGTTTTTACGCTCAGATGCCTTATAAGACAGGTGCTTTGGTCGCACAAAACAGTGCACTAACCAGACTGAGCTACGAGCCCTTGTTGATATTATTTAACTGAATGAAGTTTTAAAGAATTTAGATTTAAATTGATATCGGAAATATACTATTTCTTGGAATTAATAACCTTAAACCAACTTATTTAAATTTGTTTATCTACATAAGAGTATTGAAAAATTGATTCTAATCATGGAGGTGTTGGAACAATGCAAATGGGTCAAATAGGAGGACAACCAGTTTTAATTTTACCAGAAGGTACTTTAAGGAGTAAAGGGAGAAGTGCTCAAGAAAATAATATATCTGCTGCTCGGGCGGTAGCAGATGCTGTTAGGACAACATTAGGTCCAAAAGGAATGGACAAGATGTTAGTTGATAGTATAGGGGATATTGTTATAACAAATGATGGTGTTACAATTCTTGATGAGATGGAGATAGAACATCCAGCCGCAAAGATGATGGTTGAAGTTGCAAAAACTCAGAACGAGGAAGTTGGTGATGGAACAACTACTGCTGTTGTAATTGCTGGAGAACTTTTAAGAAAAGCAGGTGAATTATTGGAACAGAATATTCATCCAACTGTAATAATAAAAGGATATAATCTTGCAAGGGAACAAGCCTTGAAAACACTTAATCAAATTTCTAAACCAGTTTCATTAGCAGATAAAGGCATGTTAAAAAAGATTGCAGTAACAAGTATGAGTGGTAAATCTGGATATGGTTATGGTGAAAAACTCGCAGAATTAGTTGTAGAAGCAGTGACACAAGTTGCAGAAAAGAAAAATGGTAAGGTTATAGTAAACGCTGATGATATTAAAAGAGAAAAAAAACAAGGTGGATCATCAGACGAGACTGAATTAATCAGAGGAATAGTTATAGATAAAGAAGTGGTTCATCCAGGAATGCCAAAAGAAGTTAAAGAGGCAAAAATAGCTTTGCTTGATGCAGCATTAGAAGTCAAATCCACAGAAACTGACGCACAAATTCAGATAACAGATCCAACCAAACTTCAAGCTTTTGTTGAACAAGAAGAGAAAATCCTGAAAAAGATGGTTGATGATGTTGAAAAATCTGGAGCAAATGTTCTATTTTGCCAAAAAGGAATTGATGATATGGCTCAACATTACCTGTCAAAAAAAGGAATACTTGCAGCAAGAAGAGTAAAGAAATCAGACATGGAAAAATTAGCAAAAACAACTGGTGGAAGAATAGTAACTAATCTAAATGATCTTACATCTAAAGATCTTGGATTTTCAAAACTAGTTGAAGAGCAGAAAGTCGGGGATGAGGACATGGTTTTTGTTCGTGAATGTAAAAATCCAAAATCAGTTACAATCCTTGTCAGAGGCGGAACAGAACATGTTGTTGATGAGATTGATAGAGCAATAGAAGATGCCATAGGTGCAACATCATCATCAATAGAAGTTGGTAAAATAGTTCCAGGTGGAGGAGCACCTGAAGCAGAAGTTTCAAGAGAGTTAAGAAAATATGCAGAAGGATTTTCTGGAAGAGAACAACTTGCTATAAACGCTTTCGCAGATGCAATGGAAGTAATCCCAAGAAGCCTTGCCGAGAATGGAGGATTAGATCCAATAGACACTTTAGTTTCACTAAGATCAGAGCATGACAAAAATAGATTAGAAATGGGAGTAAATGTTTTTAATGGCGGTGTCATGGATATGATGAAGGCAGGCGTAATAGAACCAGTAAAAATAAAAACACAAGCAATAAAGTCAGCAACAGAAGCAGCAGAAATGATTTTAAGAATAGATGATGTAATATCTGCATCTAAACTCAGTAAAGGAATGCCATCAATGCCACCTGGTGGAATGGGTGGTATGGGAATGCCTGAAATGTAAAAATAATTTCACTCTTTTTCTTTTATTTATTGAAAAACTACTTATTCTCAGAAAGTAATTTTTTATACTGAGAAACTAAATAATTTAAACAAGAAAAACATAATTATCTTAGGTGAAAAAATGGTTATAACTGAAAATTCAAGTGAATATGAATTAATTCCTATGTCTCCTGTGAGAAGGTTAGAAAAAAGGATGGAAAGATTAGAAAATACATCAGGTGGAGAAAATTTCACAAAAGATCTTTTGAGTGATGTTGTCGATATTGTCAGAATGAATCAAATGTTAGTTGATGAATTGGCAAAATCAAACGATGCTTTAAGAATTGAATTATCTAAATTACCTGGAAGATTAGACGATTTAATACTTAACATGAAAGAATTAGTTTCTTTTATTAAAACATCTGGAGAACAGGAAGTATCTGGTATGAGTCCGGATATAATGAAACCTGTTGTTGATAAATTGGATGAATTGGTTAAATCAAACAAAAAAATAACAGAAAGGAATGATGCAATGCTTGAATTGTTAGATGATGTTGGTAAAAAAATGAGAAGATCACAAATGAGACCAAGGCCAACTCTAAACCAACAAAGACCATTGCCTCTAAAATTATAAGGTGAATATATGAAAAATATGAGGAAAGGTGTATCCGCGATTATTGCAACCATACTTTTACTTATGATTACTATTGGTCTGGCAGGAATGGCTTATGTTTTTATGTCAGGAATGATGACTGGTAGGACTTCTAAGACTATAACTGTTTTGGACGCTTCTTGTACTAGTGATATTATAACTATAGTTATTTCAAATGATGGTACACTTGATATAACTTCAGATGATATTAAAATCTTTGTTAATAATGAAGAAAATACGGCTTTTAGTATTGGTACTATTGTTCCTCATACAACAAATGTTACTACTGTTACTGGAACTTCTGGAGCTAATACAGTTTTAGTAGTCTCTCCAAGTAATGCTGTCAAGCAAGTAGTATATTGTTAAGAATTAACTATTTCTTTTACTTCTTGTAATTATTATTAGGTTAAATGAGAAAAGGACAATCCCAAATGGTATCAGCTTTGATGATAGTTTTGATAAGTTTAGGTATACTTGGAGCTGTATTTCCATGGGCATCATCTGTTATCCAAAAGAAAAAAGATGCGAAAAGTGTTGAAGATGTTTATAACTTTTTTCAGAAATTAGATTCTACGATAATCAATATAGCTAGAAATGGTGGAGAAGAATCTTTGGAACTAAGAGTCCCTGGAAAGATAACTGTCTATCCTGAATCTTTAGATCCAACATTGAATAACAGCATTGTTTTTGAATTTCAATCAAAAGTTTCTAATGTTGCTAATAGTACAAGTTGGATTCCTCTTAACACACCAAATGCAAACACATCTGCAACACTTGGTATAGACAAACCTGGTGTAATTTTTGGTAAATCTACTTTAGGTGATAACAAAATAATAGTTTATTATAGAATCTGGTTTAGGGAATTAGAAGACAAAACAACTGGGAATATCTATAAAATATCACTCACAACTTCGGGTGATATTGAAAAAGAATCAACACAGGGATTTTTCAGGATTCAAAGGTTGAGTTCAAGTCAAACAGGTAATTTAATTAAAACACAAGTCAATATTATTGTTTGATGAGAAAAGGACAATCCCTTATTATTGAGTTCATTTTATTTTTTTTAATATCATTTAGTCTTTTTGCTGTAATTAGTTCCTTTTTTTTCAACCAAAATGAATTCTTTAAGGAAAGAATAGGTGATAGGCTTACAGATATAGTTAATAATCTTATTTCAACTCATATTATTAGAGGAGTAACTTGTAAGTCGTGTGATTCTCTTGAAATACAAGAGGATATACCATCAAAAATAGGTGGCTATTATTATAGGATTTCTTTAAATCAAATATGGTTGAACACAACTTTGATATCAGGAAAACTTTATTCAAGGCAAAATTCATTATTTAATTTAAATAAAACTTTTACACTCACAGATTCAGAATCAAAGAGTGAGAATAAAATAATAGGAATTCAAATTAATAATACAGTGTCAAGTAAAAAAATAGAAGTGGTTAGATAATGAAAAGAAAACTTATATTCAAAAAGTTGGTTGATGGTTATAAAACCAAAGTAAAATGGGAAGTAAAAGGTAAACCTACTGTTAAAGCTATTTCAACATTCCCGAAAGGACCACTAGAAATCAGAGGAGAAGTTTCAATTAAAGAAGAGGAAAAAAAAGAGTTAAAAGAGTTTAAAGGTTTAGATATACCAGAATTTGATACAAAAAGAGTTTCTAAATTTGGTATATATCATAAAGGAGAAGGTGAGATTTTTTCATCAGTTTATCCTTTAATACCTGCAGTTCCAGAAAAAAATGAGCCAATCATGGCATATGCAAAAATACAATGGAATCCGAATAAGAGCCGACATGAATATATTGTTGTTCAATCGCATATCCCGCCAAAAATGAAAAGATTAATTATAAAACTAAGAGAGATACTAGAGGAAAAATTAGATGTTGATTTTAGCAGATTGAAAAAACAGGAAGCAAAAGATTATCTTAAAAGAGAATCTCTAAAACTTCTTGATTATTTTAGGATAGATCTTTCAGACACAGAGAAAAGTGTTTTGACTTATCACATAGAGAAAGATTTCCTTGGTTTGGGTCTTATAGAGCCATTAATACATGATCCAAACATAGAAGATATAAGTTGTGATGGAATTAATATACCAATTTATGTCTTCCATCGAGATTCAAGGTTAGGTTCGATTCCAACAAACATAGTTTTTTCAAATAAAGAAGAATTGGACTCATATCTAATTAAATTAGCTCAGACATGCGGACAATCAGTTTCAGTTATTGATCCACTTCTACAGGGAACATTGCCAGATGGTTCAAGAGTTCAGGGAACATTATCAACAGATATAGCAAGAAGAGGATCAAATTTTACAATAAGAAAATTCACAAAAGATCCACTTACAATAACTCAAATCTTAAACTATGGGACAATAGATATCAAGACTTCATCTTTCTTGTGGTTGGCTGTTGATTATGGTTGTAGTATTCTAGTTTCTGGTGGGACTGCATCAGGTAAAACTTCATTTTTGAATATTTTATCATCATTCATTAAACCAGATACAAAGATTGTTAGTATAGAAGATACAGCCGAACTCAGGTTATTACATTCTCACTGGGTACCTCATGTTGCTAGGGTTTCTATTTCATCTGGAGTTGGAAAAGAAAGGGGACAAGTAGATTTATTTGATTTATTGAAAGAAAGTATGAGACAAAGACCTGATTATATAATCTTGGGAGAAGTTAGAGGTAAAGAAGCTTATGTCTTATTTCAGCAGATGGCAACTGGGCATCCATCCTTTGCAACAATTCATGCAGATACAATGAAAAAGTTAATAGATAGGTTGACATCACCACCAATTAACTTATCATCAAGTTTAATAGGAAGTTTGGATTTAGTTGTTTTCTTATCAAAATTAAGATATAAAGGAAAATTCACAAGAAAGGTTAAATCTATATATGAAATCACAGGTTTTGATAGAGAAAATGACATTCCTATAACTAGTCAAATATTTGAATGGGATTCAGAAAATGACTCAATAAAAATTAAAAATAAAAGTATAACTCTAAGAAAAATTTTGAAAAAAACTGGTTTAAAAGAAAAAGAACTTTTAGAAGAACTTAGAAGAAGAATGGTAATTCTATACTGGTTACAAGAAAGAAATATAACAGATTTTCAAACTGTTTCACAAATTATTAACTTATATTATAGATATCCAGAGAAAATAATGAATATTATTACTGGTGAGATCTAATGTCATTTTATACTAAAATAGCTATGAGATATTTAGGGAAAATCATAGAACCATATTTGCATTTTTTTTCTGAATTAAAAGACGACTTGAGAAGAAGTAGGATGAGGATGTCTCTTCAAGAATATATCTCTATTGCATCTTTGACATGTATAATACTTTTTATGATTGAATTACCATTATTTTCCTTTATTTTTTCTCTCTTAAAATTAGGGGCAATCTTTAGTATATTTATGGCTACTACAGTATCTCTTGGAGTTTGTTTGTTATTCTTTTTTATTTTTTTAAGCTATCCTAAATTTGTAATAAGAGATAAAGCTAAATCTATTGATGCATCATTGTCCTTTGCTGGTATATATCTCTCTACAATTTCAAGTTCAGGGTTACCTCCACATAAGACATTTGAAATATTTTCTAAATTTGATGAATATGGGGAAATATCAAATGAAGCAAAAAATATTGTTAATGACATGAAGGCTTTTGGTTTAAATATTAATGAAAGTCTTAGAAAAGCGATTGATAGAACACCATCAAAAAAATTAAGAGAGTTTTTTTGGTCAATTTTATCAACTATTGAAAGTGGCGGAAATCTACCAAAACTTTTAGAAGAAAAATCCAAGGGATTTTTAAATGATTATAAAAGAAGTTTAAAAGAATTTTCTCAGTCACTTACAATATATCTAGAGGTTTATTTAACAGCCTTGGTTTTGGGTACAATATTTTTTACTATACTTACATCTTTAATGTCAGGTATTGGTGGTGTTACTCAAACAAACATCATATTAATACAGTTTTTCCTTATTTTCATTTTTATTCCATTGATTTCAACGGCTTTCATACTTTTAATTGAAACATCTTCACCAGGAGAAGGATAGAATGTTAAAAATGAAATTAACAAGAAAAAGAAAAATTTTAATTGTAACGATACTGATATCTTGGTTATTGCTTCTCATAGCTTTCTTAGTTGGTGATAGTGGTGTTATTGGTAATGTAATAATTCTTTCATTATTTTTGGTAATTTCTCCCCAGTTAATAATGAATTATGTCAGTTTTAGAGAATTAAAAGAGATGGAGTTTGCTTTTCCAAATTTTTTAAGAGATTTGGTTGATGCAACAAAAGCAGGACTTCCTCTACATAAAGCCATAATAAGTCTTAGTCATAATAGTTATGGGCCTTTAACAAAAGAAGTTAGGAAGATGTCAAACCAATTAACTTGGAACATTGATTTAATAAAAGTTTTAGAGCAATTAAAAAAAAGACTGAAAAAAAGTCCAACCCTTGAAAAAACAATGAGAATACTTATCGAATCATATAAGTCCGGAGGAAGAGTTTCTGAAATTCTTGAATCGTTATCAAATACATTGGTGATAATTCAAGAAACTGAGAAAGAAAGAAAAAGTTCACTTAAGCAATATGTTACTGCAATGTATGTTATATCTTTTGTTTTTATTGCTGTAGTGATTGCGATAAATAAATTAATGGTACCAATCTTTGAAACTTCAGTTTCTTCACCTGAAGTTGGTTTAGATTTTGGCGGGACTAATCCTTGTAATTTTTGTGTTTATGGTCTGACACTACAGTGTTTACCATGTAATATTTACTCCAAAATCTGCTCTATATTTGGGGTTAATGAACTTTCGATATCATGTTACTACTTTTCCTTGTTTTTTTGTATGTCTGTAATTCAGGCAATAATGGGTGGACTTGTTGCAGGACAGATAGGGGAAGGTTCTGTGAAAGCTGGAATTAAACATAGTCTTATATTATTTTCTATTACTGTTGCAGCATTTATGATACTTGTAAAACTAAAAGTAATAGGTGTCTAAGTGAAAGGACAATTAACAATAGAGTATATGTTTACCTTTATCGCATTCATTGGTTTGATTATTTTTATTTATTCTCAATACTCATCTAATATACCTGTTTTTATTAATGAAATCAAAAAAGAAGATAGCCGCTCAAAAGCATATCAGTTGTCTGAATTGTTGTTGAATGATCCTGGTGAACCAAGTGATTGGGATAATGATATTGATTCATCTGATAGAATAGGATTTTCTGATGAAAATGAAAATAAACAAAATTTACTTTCCTATGAAAAAATTGATAATCTTAATTCTTGGTGCCTCCCTATTAATAATAACTATATAAATCTTCAGAAAAAACTCGCATTGAATCAAACATTTTCTATTCGTTTTTATAATATAACCGATACAGGTTTGAGAGATATTTTGTTAGATTGTAGTCCACCACAAAATTTAATTACAAAAACAGAATTGAATACAACTGTGGGAAGAATAACAAGTTTTTATAATACTGACGGAACAATAAATTTTGGTGAATTGATAATTGAGGTATAAATTATGAAAGGATTAATTAGCATACTTGAACTTTTGATAACAGGAATTATACTTATTCTAGCATTTTTTCACTTTTTTCCTCAATATTCTATAAGAACTAACTGGAGTTCTGTACTTCTTGATTTATCTACCAAGGATGTCCTAAATACGATTGATAGGTTGAATAAAACATACGACTATTCAATCGACAACGATGATGGTGTTATAAATACTGGATTCGAAATATTCATGAACAAAACATTTTCGCCAGAATATTCAGGGGAACCATATATATGGTGGAAGGAAGTTTATAATTTACCAAATGGAAAAAATACAACTAACATCCCTTATTTTACTGAAGCAAAAAAAGAAACAATAGTTGATGTGATAGTTATTGATAATGAATTCTATGTTTACACGTTTTCTCTTGGAATTGGTTATCCTTACTGATTACCTTAATCTTATAGATTCCAAATTCTTTGGTGCTAAGGTTTCTAATCTAAAAATTTTATGCAAATCTCTTGCAAAATTTAACGGTGTTGTATTATCACCATGACAAGTAATTATTCTTTCAGGTTTTGCTCTTAATCTGTTAATAAAATTTAATAATTGATTTCTATCAGAGTGTCCTGATAATCCAGCAACAGTTTCAACTTCCATTCCTAGTTTAAGTGTAGACTGTTTTCCATTGTTATTGATAGGAACTTCTTTCCAGCCTTTTTGGATTCTTCTCCCAAGTGTTCCTTCCCCTTGATAACCAACAAAAACAAGAGTATTTTTTGGATCTTCACCCAATGCTTTTATATGCTCCATGATTGGTCCACCAGAAAGCATACCACTTGTTGATATTATCACACATGGACCATCTTCCCACGCTTTTTTTCTTTCATCCGAAGTTGTTAATTTTTTGAAAATTTTATTCATAAACGGATTATCCCCCTGGAATATTTTTCTTTCTAATCTTCTTGATAAATATTCAGGGTATGCCGTATGTATTGCAGTAGCATCCCATATCATTCCATCAATATAAACAGTATGTTCAAATCCACTCTCAGAAAGTAGACACATAAGTTCTTGTGCTCTTCCTACGGCAAAACTTGGTATAATAACTTTACCTTTTCTTTCTAATGTTCTCTTAATTATGTCAAGTAATTTTTGTTCTGAGTCTCTTCTTTGTGGCATATGATCTTCTGACCCACCATAAGTCGATTCAATGATTAAAGTTTCTACTCTTGAGAAATCAGTAAATGAAGGGTCAAATAATCTTGTCGGACAAAATTTAATATCACCAGTGTAAACTATATTATGTAAGCCTTGACCAACATGTAAATGAATAAGTGATGAACCTAATAAATGCCCGGCTTGTTGGAATGTTAATCTAACATCTGGTCCTACATCAGAAACTTCATTATAATCTAGAGTGATAGAATGTTTAACCATTTCTTTAACTCCTTTTGCAGTATAAGGAGGTTGGGTTCCATTTTTTCTCAATACATCAATATAATCCAGACAAAGCATTGTTGCTAAATCTAATGATGGATGTGTCAGATAAATTGGCCCTTTAAAACCATATTCATACAAATAAGGAGCCATACCAACATGGTCAAGATGCGGATGACTAATTATTATAGCGTCTAATTCACTTGGATCAAATTCTTTCACTTGAAGATAAGGATAAGCATTCTTTTCTCCACCACCAACATTTACTCCACAATCCATTAAAACTTTGGATTTTGGTGTTTCAACTAATATACAAGATCTTCCAACTTCTCTAAATCCACCTAAACAAACCATTCTTACCCAGTCTCTATTTGTTGTTCTTTCAGAAAATATATTTTCCCCGACTTTTTTCAGAAATTTTTTTCTCCACGCAGTTTCTGTATATAAGAGTTGTCTTATAGATTTTACTACTGATGATTTAATCTCAGGTGTTCTTTCTATTCTAGGAACCCATAGAGTCTCTTGTTTTATTTTTTTGAATAATTCTCCTCCTCTTCCTATAACTAAACCAGGCTTTTCTGCATTGATGGTTACCAAGCTTCTATCGGGTTGAAACTTTATACTATTGATACCAGCTTCTTCAGAAATAACTTCTCTAATCTTTTTTTCAGCTTCTTTTGTTGGTAAGGATAGACTACTTTCTGGTCTTACTTCTATTCTTTTCTTCAATTGACTAACAACATCTCTTACCTGTTCTGATGCATCAAGGAAAAAGAGTTTGTCCTTTGTGTATATTACTATTTCACATCCTTCTAACTCTATCCTATCAACTAACCCTTCAGGTAAACTACTTTTAACTTTATCAATTATTTCCATAATCTTCACTTAATGAGAATGAGTCTCTAGTTTTTCATCAATTTTTGAATTTCAGAGTCTTCCATTAATCTGAAGCCTTTCTCATCTATAACAGCGATATCCATTCCTTTTCCACCAGATGCTATATCTCTTTCCACTGCTGCTTTTACAGCATTTACTGCGATTTTTTTTCCTTCTTCAGTAGATATACCATCTTTGTATTGAGTTTCAAGTACACCGAAAGCAAATGGTGATCCTGATCCTGTTGAAAAAAATCTATTTTCTTTCAGTTTTGATCCATCTGGATGAAGTATGAAAAGATTGGGTCCTGTTTCATCATATCCTGCTAATATTATCTGAATCTGATAAGGTAAGTAACTCCACCTACCACTATAAAGTATAGTTGCTAACAAAGACGCAGTTGATTTTACAGTTATTTTTTTCTTGTTTTTTAATTCAAATAATTTTGTTTCTGCCTTCAAGTATCTACCTAAAGCCTGTAAATCACCGACCATTCCTGCTTGTGTCATGCCAATATGATCAGCAATTTTTGTTATTTTTAAATCATCTTTGGATGCAATCATATATCCCATTGTAGCCTTTCTTTCTGCTGCTAATACAACTCCATCTTTACAAATTAAACCAATAGTTGTAGTTCCAGATTTTATACCTTGTTCCATTTTATTCAAAAAAACACCTCAGAAACTATTTTTCAATAATAATTTACACATATAAGCATTTAAATAATTTTGTTAGTATGATTTTCCAACATATACTACTGAATTAGATTCTTTTCCACAATAAATACATTTATTATCAGATTTTTCTTCTTTACCAAATCTTGTGCCTCTAATGTCCCCACCACCAGTTTTTTCTTTTATCCACTCAGCACATTCAGTACTTCCACACCAGTTAACTTTGACTAAACCACCTTTTTCTTTAATTGTTTTCTTAAGTTCATCCATAGTTTTGGCTTCAGAAATATGTTCCTCAAAGAACTTGTCAGCTTTTTTGATCAGGTTTTGTTGAATTTCTTTTAATGTCACTTTGACCTTTTCACTAAGATTAATTTCTCTAACTTTAGTTTTTTCTCCAGTGTCTCTTCTTACTACAACTGCTTGTTCATTTTTAATATCATTAGGACCTATTTCTACTCTTATAGGAACACCTTTTAGTTCCCAGTAATTGAATTTCCATCCTGGTGTATATTCCTCTTTTTTATCTATTTCCACTCTGAAAGATTCTTTATTTAATTCTTTTTTTACTTCTTCACATTTTTTCAAGACTTCATTTTTTTTATCATTCAATATTGGGATTATTATAACTTGTATAGGTGCGATTCTTGGAGGTAATATTAAACCTTTATCATCCCCGTGAATAGATATCACAGATGCCATTATTCTTGAAACACATGGACCATAACATGTTTGCCATCCATATTTTTCCTTCTCATCCTTGTCAACAAATTTTACGTTAAATGGTTTTGAGAAGTTTTGTCCCAATAGATGCGTGGATGGTTGTTGTAGTACTTTCCCATCAGGTAATAATGAGTCTGCAGCATAAGTATGAACAGCCCCTGGAAACTTGTCATGTTCTGGTCTTTGGAAAAATATAAATGGTATACCAAACTCTTTATGTAAAGTATTTTTTGATATTTCCATATCTTCTTTGACTTGGTTCATAGCTCCTTCTTCTGTTGCGAATACATCATGTGCTTCAATCCAATGGAATTCCCTACTTCTAATGAATGGTCTTGTTGCCTTTCCTTCGTATCTCCATACTTGGCATCGTTGATAGATCTTTAATGGTAGGTCTCTCCAACTTCTTATCCAAATTGAGTACATTTTGTACATAGCAGTTTCAGATGTAGGTCTTAACGCTAACTTTTCCTCTAATTTTTCACCTTTTCCATGTTCAGTTATCCAAAACACTTCTGGTGCAAATCCTTCTACATGTTTTGATTCAAGATGAAAGTTTGATTCAGGAATAACAGCGGGAAATAATGCTGGGACATGGTCCTTTTCTTGTAGTTCTTTTTCTAATATCTCATACATAAGATTCATAATTCTAGTTGCCCATGGTCTAAAGACGATGAAACCTTTGACATTATATCTTAGATCAGATAATTCTGCTTTTTGACAAACTTCATCATACCATTTAGAGAAATCTTCAGATTTTTTTACGGTTATTCCTGATTCTTTGGACATTTTTAGCACCTCTTAGTGAGGAAGCGGGGATTTGAACCCCGGCCACCTGGTCCCAAACCAGGAATCTTAGACCAAACTAGACCACTTCCCCTTAAACTTATAATATATTTAGAACTAGATAGAATTAAAGAATTAACAGATTGGAAAACATTCACCCATTTTATTCACTTTATAGTTATTAACAGGAAGATTTATAAAAGTTTATTCCTTTCTCTTCGGAAGTATACAAAACGCTCTTGATACTCTATCATCTTTTAATAATGGATAAAATGTTTCATCACCAATTTGCATTTCTAAAACAGGATTACAAAATATACCTTCAAGTTCAACATATTCTTCTCCAGGTGTTCCTGGTACATATAGACACATTCTAACAATATCTCCTGGTTTTAATCCATTTTTAATCATTTGTCCTAAAGTAGGGTAATCTTGCATAATTACATCACCTAAAAATTTCGTAATTCCGTAATTTAGGAGTGAAACTTTATAAACCTTCCTATTATAGTCAAATATTTTCAGAACCAATAGTATACTATGAAAATATCCATTATCTCAGACCTACATTTTGGCCATGGCTGGAACAGTAAGTTAGAAAATGACAGCTTTGATAATGCTAGAGAAGCTTTGAAAAAATCCGAAGATTGTGACTTAATTCTAATTATAGGTGATATTTTTGATTCTAGAATACCAAACACAGAAGTTTGGGATAAATCTTTAGAAGTTTTATCTAGACCATTACTTTCAGAAGATAAGGAAGTCAAGTTAGTCAAATTAATTGAAAAAAATATCAAAGAAATCTCTGGACGAACACTCACAGGAATACCTGTTGTTGCTTTACATGGGACACATGAAAGGCGGGGGAGAGATCAGACAAATGCAATACAGGCTTTGGAACAGGCTGGATTCTTAATTCATCTACATTGCAATGGAATAGTCTTTGAAAAAGATGGTGAAAAAGTTTCAATTCAAGGGATGTCTGGTGTTCCTGAAAGATATGCTAAAACTATTCTTGACAAGTGGGACCCTAAACCTGTTAAAGATTGTTATAATATTCTCATGATACATCAAAGTATTGATCCTTATGTTTACTCACCATTAGATCCACCTACCCTTAATATGAATAATCTTCCTGAAGGTTTTGACCTTATAATCAATGGTCATATACACAACCATGATAAAACTAAAATTGGTGATACAGATTTTATTATTCCTGGAAGTACGATTATCACTCAATTAAAAGAAGAAGAAATTAAAGTTCCTCGGGGATTCTATAAGTTACAACTCCCAGATAAGAAAATAGGATTTGTTGAACTAGAAAAAATCAGAAAGATATTTTACAAAGAAATTATTCTTAATGATGAACCAATCAAAAATAAAATAGAAAGTGAACTTGAGAAATTTTTGAAAAATAAATTGAACAAAAAACCTTTAATAAAATTTAAAATAGTTGGAAAGAAAACTAAACTCATAGATAAAGATTTGAAAGACTTGGAAAAAAAATATGAGAAGGATTGTATTCTAAAATTTCAAAAAAAACTAGAGTCAGAAGAAATAGAAAAGAAACTGGATTTCCTAAAAAAAATGAGAGAAGAGAAACTTTCCATAGAAGAGATGGGACTAAAAATATTAGGAGAAAATCTTACCCAGTTGAAATTCAAGGAAGAATTTGATCCTGAAAATTTGTTTAAACTTTTGTCAGATAATCAAACTGAAAGAGCATTTGATATTATAACAAAGAGGCAACATACTCTAAAACAATTTGGTGAGTAAATGATTAATAAAGTTCAACTCAAAAATTGGAGATCACATCTAGATTCAACTTTAGAATTTACTTTAGGGACGAACGCTCTTTTAGGTTCAATGGGAAGTGGAAAATCATCAGTAATGAATGCTATTTGTTTTGGTTTATTCGGGACATTTCCTGATCTTCAGTCGAGAAAAATTAAACTTGATGATTTAATAATGAACAAACCTTCTATGAAAAATGAATCACAGATTTCAGTCGATTTTACTATTGGTGGAAAAACATATTCTGTCATGCGTGTAATAGAAAGAAATAAAGGAACAACTTATTCTGAGATAAGAGAAGGCGATAAATTATTAGATTCACCTAATGCTCAGAGAGTTACTGAGTTGATTGAAAAAACTCTGAAAATTAATTATGAATTATTTTCTCGTGCTATTTATTCTGAACAGAATGGATTAGATTACTTTCTTAGGTTACCTCGTGGAGAAAGAATGAAAAGAATAGACAGTTTACTTATGATTGATAAATTTGAGAGCACTCGTTCAAATACTGTTACATTAAGAAATAAATTAACTGAAAGAAAAATTGCTAGGCAAAGTGTTGTCGATATAGGAGATGTAAAGGAATTAAAAAAATCTCTCGATGATGTTGAATATAGTTTAAAAAAATTAAATGAAACTAGAAATAATCTATCAGGCGAATTAAAAAATAGAAAAATTCAAAAAGAAAGTTTAGAGGATAGGATTAAAGAATTTGAAAAATTTGAAGAAGAGGTAGATATTTTAAAAAGTAGAAAAAATTCTATTGAAGGTTCAATGAAAGAAATTGAAAATTTAATTGGAAAATATGAAGATATGCTAAAAGATAAAAAACTAGTGATATCAAAGGAAGAATTAAAAGATATAACAAAACTTATAGACAAATATCAAGAGGGATTAAATAAAAAAAGGAGAGAGCAAGAAATATTGACAAAAGATGTTTCTGAGAATGAAGCAAAAATTAATTTTCTTAAAAATGAAACAGAAGATTTTAAAAATAAAATTAAAGAAAAATTAGAATTTAGCAAAAGACTTTTTGAAATTGAAAATGAATTTGGGAAAAATCTAAATGAGGTTTTAGAAAAAGAAAAAGGGGAACTAGAAGTAAAACAAAAGACTATAACTGAATTGTTAACTAAATTAGAACAGACAAACGAATCATTAACAAAAATAACTGGAACTAAAGATAAATGCCCTGTTTGCGAATCCAAGATTTCTGAAGATAGAAGGGATGATTTAATAAAGGAATATGAAGACAGAATAAAGTCTTACACTAAAAATCTAAATGGAAATGAGAAAATAATTGAAAATAAAAGACAATTTATAATAAATCTAGAAAAGGCTTCTAGAGATTTTGAGATATATTCAGAAAAAATCAAGAATCTAAGAGATATTCAGAAAGAATCAGAAGAAAAAGAAAGAGATTATAAAACTTTAATTGAGGCTAATTCAAGAAAAAAGAAAAATCTTGTGAAAATTAAAGATGAAGTTTTAGATATTGAGGAGACCTTGGGAAAATCAAGAGAAAAACAGCAAAAATTAGGGTCATTGATAGAAAAGTTAATTGATTTAATTGAGAAAGGTAGGAGGCAACATGAACTTAGTGAAGAATTAGAAAAAGTAAATAAACAAATATCAACTTATTCTAGAAAATTTGAAGAAAAAAACATCAAAGTGGTTAGACGAGATTTTACAGAGGTAGTTTCTAGGTTATCAGAACTTTCAACTAGAATAAGTGGGTTGGAAGAGATTGTTGCTGAAAAAGAAAATAGAAAAAAAGAACATAAAGAAAAAATCAAACAAATGGAAAAACAAAAAGAAGAAATAGAAAGATTAGAAAAATTAACTAAAGATCTTAAAATATTTGAGAAAGCTTTGGAAAAAACTCAAATCCAACTCCGTGAAAATTTTGTTGACACTGTTAATTATACTATGGGACAAATATGGACTGATATATATCCTTACCCTGATTTCATAAGTGCTCGATTATCAATTATAGAAAGAGATTATGTTCTTCAACTTCAAAATAGATCTGGTGAATGGATTGATGTGGATGGAATTGTTTCCGGTGGGGAAAGATCAATGGCATCTCTTGTACTTCGTATAGCATTTTCATCGGTTCTTGCACCACAATTAAAATGGCTAGTTCTTGATGAGCCTACCCACAATCTTGATTCAAGGTCAGTAGAAGATTTATCTGAAGCATTGAAAACACGGGTGGGTGATTTTGCTGAACAAGTATTTCTTATTACACATGAAAAAACTATGGAAAATGCAGTAACAGGTCAATTATATAGATTATCAAGAAATAAAGAATTGGATGAATTTACAAAAATAGAAAGAATAAATTAGAAAATATACTGTAAAAGAATTTGAAGTAAAATTGTTATAATAACGAAAGATATTGAAAATAAAAATATAAATGAAATTTTTCTACTATCCCAGACTTTTAATTTTTTACTTCGAAGTTTTGATTCTAATTCTGGGCTGATTTTTTTAGTTTTCATAAATAATGTAGCTATTGCAAATCCTATTATTGTTAAAAAATTCCATAATCCAAATAAACCAAATTTAGCTAATGATGGTTTGTCTTTCCTGAAAATAACTATTCCTGCAAATATACTTGCTAGAGATGAACTTATTATGAAAAGTAATAACCCAAAAACTTTTGAATATTTGATGATTAAAGTTTTCATTAATATTTCAGATGGTGAATGATTTTCTATCCATAAATCTTCAGTTAAATATTTCGATGGTGGATTTATTTTTATTTTGGTATATTTTAAATCTTCAATTCGTTGTTCTCCATCAAAAAATGATTTTAATTCTTCTGTAGGATAATAATCATTCTGAATAAAATAAGTAACTTCTGAATCCATTTCAATTCCAGAATAAAGATCAGGTGTCACATGACCCATGACGTAAATTACTGCAGGAACTCTTTTACTTCCATAAACACTTGTTGGTTTGAGAGGATAGTATATCTTTTCTGTTGGGAATGTTAATGAAACGCTAATTGTATCATAAAATCTATCACGATAGTAGTGATTATTTTCATAAATATCACTTTTTTCAGAGCCAGAAAACCATGAGATAACAAAGGAGTAATCATCACCAACATATTCATCTAGAACAGATATCGAATCATCTGGTAAATTTAATCCTTTTCTTTCAGTTAAATGTTTGTAGAGAGCTTCCCCGTTTGTTGTACTAACAAGTTCTGTCGTTACACCATATTTTACAATACGTTCATGTATAGTTACTCCATCGACAGTTCCACCCAGCCCCTTTACTCCAAATGATTCTATATTACCACCACTCATCCAAAGATATCTTAAAGTAAAAAACGGAAAAGTATAGATTTGAGATAATCTCATTACAGAAAACATTGTATTTATTGTTTCATCGACTTTTCTTTCGACATCATAACCCCAAAATCTTGGAAATCCTTTTACCACATCTATTACTGTTCTGTCTGTTGAGGCTGGAACTGGGAATATCCAAACACCTTTTTGATCCTTATCCATATTATCAAAATCAACAGCAAGAATCATTTTCTGATAACCATTTTCGTAATTTATTACACATAATTGTTGTTTTTCATCATGAATTTTCCAGTAGTGCATATCTGGATCTTCTATATGAATCATTCCATCTGCAGAAACGAATGTTGGAAAAATAAGTAAAGAAATAATAGTTAAACTAATTAATTTTTTCATGATAATAAATTAGGGGTAGAATTTAAGAAACTTCATGTTTATGTTCGGTTTTTGACTAACGATTCTAGCCCAAATTTTTAACCATTTCTAAAGTTATTTCTTTTAAACTATCAACAATTAAATCAGCTTTTGAGAAATCCCCATTTTTAATATATATATTTGGAATGGCAATGCAAAACATCTCAGCACTCTTTGCTCCTTTCACACCAACAACAGAATCTTCAATGACGACGCATTCTTTTGGTTTGACTTTAAGTTTTTCTGCAGCTAATAAATAAGAGTCAGGATAAGGTTTGTTTCTTTTTACGTTACTTGAACTTATCATTATATCAAAATATTTTTTCAGATTAACAGATTTTAAAAATATTTCAGATTGTTCTTTGGATGAACCAGTGACCAAAGCAATTTTAAAATTTTCCTTCATTTCTTGAATTATTTCATCTGCTTCATCCATTTTTTTTACCAAGTGAGAATTTTCTAAAGATTTTTTTCCTGCAATAGATCCTAACTCTTTAGTATCTTTTTTAATTCCTCTTTCTGCGAAAATTTTCTCTAATTTTTCACTATACTTTAAACCAATATGTTTTCTTATTTCTTCTTTTGAAATGTCAATACCAGATCTTTCTTTAACTACTTCTTGCAAAACTTCTGTGTGCATATATTCACTATCTAGTATTGTCCCATCCATGTCAAATAAAATTGCTTTAATTACCATAAAAATCTCTCATAATTGAGTAATAGAAACTTATAAACATTTACATAAACGCTTTCATGTCTTCATCCCTTTTCTTAAATGATTTATTATAGTTCAACAACGCATTTTCAAAACTAATACCCTTATCAGACTTTTTACTCTTTCTTCCCCTGACTTTTACAAGTAATGGGTAATTAACTGCTTCACCTACAATTAATGCTTCACCTACTCTTAGTCCAGGAATCATTTTTAGAACATCTGATGTTATTCCTTCAGAACTTTTTCCTATATGGTCCAAATCGTATGGATTAGTAACTCTCATTATAATATGTGTGTTGCATTGCGATAGTGCTGTAGTTGAAAGTTGAATTGGTCTTTGAGAAATTAAAACAAGTGATGCATGAAATTTTCTTCCCTCTCTTGCGATTGTCTCCAATATACTTCTTGATAATGCACCTTCTCTCTTCACACCCTCTGGGCAGAATTGATGTGCTTCTTCAACAACAAGTATGAATGGTGGAATCTTTCTTATTCTTCTTAACCAGAATAATTTTCTTGTAAAAAAAGTTACTAGCATTTGTTTTTCTCTTTGATTTATGATATCGGAAATATCCAAGATGCTTAGTTGTCCTGGTTTTGCTAAGTCTTTGATATTGGGTTTGGTGTAATTTTTGAATATTTTTGAATTTTCTAATTGCATCAACCAACTTTTCATTGTATCTTTAATTACTTGTTTTGTGTTGCTCGTTTCTATTGCTGTAATAAGATCTTTGAACCCATAAGATTTTTTTTCTTTCATTAATTTCTGAATAATTGTTGTCAATTCTCGTTTTTGTGCGGATGACATTTGTGGTAAAAATTCCATTATTTGGTATGGTGAAAGTTTTGATATTCCTATACTGATATCATCTTTTGTATAAACTTTTGTCTTGCTACTATATTTAGGATCATTTCCAAATCCAACATATTCTCCATGAGGATCAATTACTATTACAGATGGTTTTCCAAGTTCATCCATTCTATCTAGTAACTCTTCAAATAATACTGATGTCAAATAGGACTTACCTGCTCCACTAATAGCAAGTATTGCCAGATGTTTTTGGAACATTTTTGTCAAATTGACTCTGGCATCCAAATCATGAAAAGAAATTTTGCCAATATTTAACCCCCTTTCATCTAGTCCAAGGAAATCAACTAGTATTTTTTTATCTATTTCTTCTACTGTTACTCCGGGTGATGGGGGATAAGTTACTCTTTTTACTAGACCAGAATCATATATACCAAGTGGAATTGTTTTTGCAACTAAGTATTCCCATCGGTCAACGGGAAACATTTCATTTAGAGGTCTTCCACTTTTTTCAAATTCTCTTACAGACTCAGCTTGCATAAAATATCTGTTTGTTTTCTGTTTTTACTTGGATAAATTGACCCTTGTGAACTGGTATCCCTTCAGAATCTTTAATAACAAAATCAAACCTAAAAGTTGAAGGTCCGTCAAAATTGGAAATTACTGTCCCGATAGTTTTTGTCATAATAACAATTATTGGTGAGAAAAGAGATAAAGATTAGATGTTTTTCTTTTGTGTTAGAACACCACTGACTATTATCATTAACCCACCTACTATCTGGAAAATGTTCATGGGTTCTTTTAGGAAAATTAGTCCAAGAACAGCAACAATAACTGGGACCATCATGGACATCATAGTTAAGTAACTAGCACTTGAAATAGAAATTGTTTTACTTAAAAATATTGTAAGACTTGCAGCAAAGAGACCAGAAATTAATACATATTTTAGCCCGATTATTTTCAAAATATTCAATTTCATTATTGGAATCAAAAACAAAATGACAAGTAATGCGAAAAAAACTCTCCCAAGACTAACTATATCTGGATGAATTTTTACTGTTAATGGTTTTTGTATTATTAGTGCAGTTGAGAAACAAAATGCAGTTGCTAATATGAGAAGATCACCAGTTTTAGGAATAATCATTTTTCCTTTAGTTGTAACAAGATATACTCCAATAATAAAAGCAATCATTAAAATAACTTTAACTTTACCCATTTTTTCTTTTAGAAAGATGTACGCCAATAGGAGTGTAAAAACTATGGAACTTTTGATGAGAAACCCATAATTGATTGATGTTGATAGCCTTAAACCATATATACTCAGTATGTAAGCTGTCCCTACAAAAATCCCAATGAGAAGTAGGATTTTTAGATGTTCGAGTTTGATTTTCTTAAATTCTTTTCTTTTAGTCAAGATATTGTAGATAGTAAGTAAGAGGCAGCTAACTATAGTAGTTTGAATTGTATATGGAACCTCTTTCACACCAGAATTTAGTGCAACTTTATTTACAAAAATGGAAATGGACCAGAAAATTGAGAATAGTAATATATAAATCAACTTTTTGTCTATCTTCATGAACTCACTTAAAAATCCATTGATTAATAAAATTAAATATGAAGTTCATTAAAAACTCACCAGCATTGTTAATAGAAAAAGAATCTATTCTGATAGTTGGAGATTTTCATATAGGATTAGCTTACAAACTCTACAAAAAAGGAGTGACTATACCATCTATACTTCCTGATATTGAAAAAAGATTAGTAAAACTTTTGAAAAATACCAAAGCTAAAAAATTAATAATAATTGGAGATGTTAAACATGAAGTACCAGGGATAACTTATCCTGAAGTTGTTGAGATTCCAAAATTTCTAAATAAACTTTCCAATAAGATTGATATTCATATATGTAAAGGTAACCACGACACTCATCTTGAAAAAATACTCTCAGATAAAATTAAAATTCATCCTGCTGGTGGATTCAAAATCAAAAATTATTTTTTCTATCATGGTCATGAATGGCCTTCTGAAGATTTTTTGGATTGTGATTATCTGATTTTAGGTCATGTTCATCCAGTATTTGAATTCAGGGATAAGTTTGGTTATAAAATATCAAAATCTGTTTGGTTAAAGATTAAAGTGAAAAAAGAAATTTTTTCTAAAAAATATAAAGTCAATAAACAAGGTGAAATAGAAATAATTTTAGTCCCATCTTTTAACGACTTACTGGGTGGACATCCAATTAATAAAATAAACGAAGAAATAGAAATCATATCACCAATCCTTAGACAAAATATGGTTGATTTAAAAAAATCAGAAATCTATCTTCTCGATGGAACTTATTTAGGAAAATTAAAAAACCTAGACTAACCCTAACTCTTTCAACAACAATTTCTCATCATCTTGTAATTTATCCCAGACTTCTTTTAGACCTTGAACATTACCTCGAGTAATAACAGAAACTAGAACATCTGCTTCATTTATCTGCCTACCAATAGTTGGTTCTTCCATTGATACTGCAACCTTATCACCAGTCTTTGCTTCAGGAATATTTTTACCTTCTTTCTGGATTTGATTAACTCGACCAACATCCTTTCCTGACTTTTCAACTTTCATTGGAGTCTCTGTCTTTAAAACTCCTGCAAGAATTTCCACGCCAAATACAGCTGGCGATCTATTCCTGAAAACTAGTCCACGAAGGATTCTGAATTTACAAGGTCTGATTAACTTTTCAAGTTTAGATTGTTTTTTTCTTTCCTTACTATCTTTATACCATTTCTGATAATCTTCGATCAACTGATAAATAATATTATTAAAAAATGTTTTTATTTTCAAATCTCTTGTAAGTTCTTCAGCATCATTAAGTATTTTGACATTGAATCCAATTATTACACGTCTCTCTTCTTCTTGAACTGTATCTGCTTCTACAACATCTTGTTTTATTACTGGACCTATTCCAGCTTTTCTGATTGGAATGTCATTATCTTTTAACATTTTTATCAAGGCTTCTAGACTACCAAGTGTATCTGCTTTTGCAACAACACCATCTACATTTAGGGAGAATTCAACTTCTTCAACTTCTTTTTGTATTTTTTGTTTCGCTTCTTCTATTTGATGTTCATGACATACACAGATAATTGGACTACCTGCAATTACATCTTCTAGTCCTGGGGCGGAAATTTTTACACCAGCTGCTGCCGAGACTTCTTTTATATATTCAAACCTTTTTTCAACTCTTAACTCTTTTAGTGGGGGTGGTCTAAGTAATGCTTTAATTTTTGTAACTACTGGTTCTTTTCCTCCAATGATTAGATGGTCCCCAACATGAATAGTTCCATCATAAACTATAGCGTCAATAGTTGTTCCTAAACCTTTGACTTCTTTTACTTCAAGAACAGAACCTTTTGCTTGATTTGTTACTTCTAGTCTTTCTTTTAGGAATTGTTGTGATAGTCCACCAAGAACCATTAATAATTCAGGAATACCTTCACCTGTTTTACCAGAACAAGGAACAATAGCAACTTGTTTTTTAAAATCTTCTACTCTATCAAATCTTTCAGATTCAAAACCTCTTTCTGATAATTGACCAACTAATGTATACAATTTATCTTCTAAATCACCGCTAACATCATAACCTTGTTCTTTCACTGTATCAATAAAACAAGATTTAGGTTTAGGAAACCATCCTGGAATAAGATCAATCTTGTTAGCAGCAATAACAAATGGAGTTTTAAATTTCTTCAAATATTCCAAACTTTCATCAGTCTGTGGTTGAAATCCTTTGTTGATATCTACAACTAGAACAGCTAAATCAGCAACAGATCCACCTCTCCTTCTTAATGTAGTAAATGCTTCATGACCCGGAGTGTCAACAAAAAGTAATCCAGGAATTTTAACATCTATTTTTAGTTTTTTTAGAAGATCACCACAAAACCCTTTTATTGTATCAATCGGAATGAATGATGCTCCTATATGTTGAGTTATACCTGCTGCTTCACCTTTCTGGACAGCACTACCTCTAATTGAATCTAAGATTGTTGTTTTGCCGTGGTCTACGTGACCCAAAACTGCGACTATTGGTTGTCTTATCATTTGTAATACCTATTTATTATTCCACTCCAAACAATTAATTAGTGACTGTATGGTTTTAACAATGCAGGATACTAGACCTATAGGTTTATGTTTAGCCACGCAAGATTTGTTTGATACAAAGAGATATCTCCTTAACTTTTGTGATGGATTACTTTTAAGGGGAAATGACCCGACATTAAAGACAAAACTGACAATTGTTAAAAGAGAATTAAACGCATTCAGGACTCAGCAAAAATTTCTTGAAGGACATAAACTTGTGATAGTAAATAATATTGATAAGATTATTGGTCTAGTTGATAGGTATTCAAAAGCAAATCCTAATGAGGTTGAAGAAGTAAAGACAAATGGTAAAAACTTGATACAAAAAGTACTTGTAGTCCAAGGATTTGATGACATTCTTAAACTGGAGAATGAATTCAAAAGCAAGATAACACTACCGATTTATCAGTTATTTATCTATGACTTGAAGAGATCAAATATAAAAATGATTTAGTCCCTTTTCTTATTTTTTTAATTCATGTCAGTTGATATAAAAATACTTTTTTACCTATTTACAAATTATTTTTAATGTAGAAATAAAATATAATACTATCTTCTATTTTAGGGGGTGAAATAGTATAATAAACAAAGATTTATTTAGAATTCTAGTTATTTTGGAAAGTGTATCAAGTACTCATATTTTTCTCAGAAGATCCTTATTCCACCCTATTTTTGGACCTTCTGAATTTTCTTTTAAAATGGGAAAGAAATCTATGATGAAAATAGGGATAATCTTACTACTAATTTCACTATTAATAACAACAATAACTCATACATCATTAATCAAAGCTGACCTCTCTGGTGTTCAAAAAAAAGAATATGAACCAGAAATATTTGGAAATATCTGGTCTAAAAGATTAGAGATATACAGTGATGATGGGAAAGAGTATACATACGTCTTCGTTTTGGTTAGTGTTCCTGAGGATATTGATAATATTGAATTGTATAAGAGGTTTAGTGATGGAACTCAACAAAGGATTTCTACTAATGAAGATTATAGTTTTAAAAAACTGGATCGAGATGATAATGGAAAAGTAGACTATGTTTCATGGGTTGTTCCAAAAATTAGAAGAAATGTTTTTGTGGTTGAAGGGAAAATAGGGAATGGGAATGAAGTTTTAGTTAGGGTTTCTACAACTACTTCGACAACCACAACAAGTCCAGCCAGTATAACCACTACAATTATTACAACAACTTCTTCTGAAACAAGTACATTGACAAACATCGAGATATTAGATGATATAAATGTGGTTGTTGAAGGTTTACCAGATGGAAAGATTGATCAAAAAACTCTTGGTTTAGTTCAAGGAAAAGCAGAAATAGACAAACCAGTTAAATGGGAAAAGATTATTTCAGTAGAAAATCAAGAAGAAAATGAAGTAAATAAAAAAGTTGAATTTGAACTTCCAAAAGGTTCTAGCAATATTGAAATCAAAAAAGAAGTTAAATTATTAGCAAATATTAAATGGAAAAAAAAAATTGATCATGAAATAAACCAAAGTCTGGATGGTGAGAACAAAATAAAAGTTGAGTTTTCAGAAGATTTTAAACCATCTGAAGAAAAAGAATATATTGTTAATTTTGAAACCCCTGCTCCAAGAAAGATTGAAATTTCCGTAAAAGAAGAAAATGGAAAATGGAAAAAGGAACTTAAGGTTGTGAGTGATGCATCTATTCACTATAAGGATGTTCTTAGTTACACTGATATTAAAGAATCTGAAGAAAACCAAATTCATCTTTACTGGTTGGTTGATGGTAAAAAGACTGATGTTGGGAATGATCCTAGATTTGATGTAAAGTTTATTGACAGTAACAGCAATGGGTTGATTGATAGATTAGAATGGATAGTTTTTGAGTTGTCCGAACAGAATTTTTTAGTTGAAATTGACATAACTATTATTAATGTTCAATCTTACCCAAAACTTTACGGTAATTGGACTGTTAGATTCACTACCGAAGGAACTGCTAATTTAACTATTACAGATATGAATGGAACTGAATTTGGAAGAGATATAGAATTCATCGAGTTAAGATGTGGAGATAGTATTTTAACAACCGAACTTACTGATGATGTTGTTTTTGTTGAAAACTATAGCTGTAATGAGACTGGTTATGAAATTAGTAAAGTTTTGATAGCTGGGAAGCATACTCTTGAATTCAGGTTTGGAGATGATGTTGAATATGCATATAACTCCCCAGAAACAATTCAGCAGGACTGTTCAGCATGTTCTGCTGTAAATGATGGAAGTCCTGCATCCTGTACCTGTACAGAAGTCGGAGCAGATGATGGAGATTATGCGGTTCAAGATTATGGAATAGCAACAAGAAAAAGCAATCCAGCCCAAGTCACCACCGAGCATGTAGATGAAGATATACCAAGTGGAGCTACTGGCATTTCTGCTACTATTTATATGATATGGTATGTTGAGGATACGGCTGATTCTTGTTTGATTGAGGTTTATGAGTATGATGCATCAACATGGCGTTCAGTATCAACTACTTGTCAGGGAACTGAATCCCTTTATTCTTATGAAGTAAGTTCATACATAAATACTGAAACTGATGCAGAAAATGCACAAGTTAGAGTTACTTATACTAGGACAGCAAGTAATTCCAAGAATCTATTCGTGAATCAGGTTTATATGAATGTTAGTTTTACCGCAGTAGATGAAACCAAGCCAATATGGCAAGATATATTTGAAAATACAGTAGATCCAGCAATTTATTCATCCTCACCAAACTATGGGTTCCAAGTTAACTGTACTGATGAAACACAAATATACAACGTATTATTTGAACACAATGTAACAGGTTCATTAGCTAATATAACTTGTTCTAATGATACTGTAGATATATTTTACGCCAATATTACCAGCATGGCAGTCGGTATGTTAAACTATTCTTTTATTTGTAACGATACTTCGGGTAATCAAAATAGAAGTGATTATTTTGTATTTACTGTTAGCAAAGGAACAAGCAACATTTCACTATTCATCAACGACACAGAAGGTGATACTAATATAGTCAACAACACTGGAATGAACATAAGTGTAGTAAACAATGTCACAGGAACAACTGTCTACATGACTACAAACAGAACAGACTGGTCTCAATCATCCAATCCAACTCCTTATAAGAACACTTCAGAATTAATGTACGCATCAAAGTATGGAGTAAAGATAAATGTTACTGGATGGTGGAATGGTAATGAGAATTACACCAGTGATAGTCAAACTTATTACATTAATATAACTGAGCTCTCAGCATGTTCAGTCGCTTTAGCACTATCAGATCCTTTATCCGACGGTGTAACTTTTGGAAATATTGGACAAGGAACTAATAATGATGCTGTAGGAAATAACGGAAATTTAGTTACTGATTATTATGTTACCGTGTCTATAAGTGGTTGTACTCCAAATACAATGAATGTTTCTATTAAAGCAAATGATGATTTAAAAAACGGTACAGCCTTGATCACACTTTCAAATGAAAAATTCAGAAATTCCACATCTGACAATACAGTTGATACAAGCCTCCAGAACATCTCTCTTACAACTAATTTTGCTGATAATCAAATCGGATCACTGTTAAATGATAATGATAAAATATATCTAAAATACGTTCTAACAGTTCCTTCTTCACAAAAAGCAGGTCTTTACAATAATACTATTCAAATCTGGGGAGGTAGAAGTGATATATCTCCACCTTAATTTCATATATGATTAACAATAATGATTAACAGTAATATTTAAATATAAGGTATATTCATAAATTATGTATAGATTTATTATTTAGTAGAACTAAAGGTTGTATCAGATGGTAAAATGGTCGTCATAAAATTAAACAAAGGAACAATAAAAACAGCCTCTCTCTTATTCTTTATAACATTAGTTGGGTTAAGTTTAATATCATTATTAAAAATCTCAATATCGGCTGATGTAACTTCAGCCAGTTCAAATTCTACATCTAATGCAACTATAGAAAAAAATGTTGCGATATCTTTATCCAACAATTTAACAGCAGGAATTATATTCGGCATTGTAACTGCCGGTAATGAACGTAATGCAACTGGAAATTTTAATGCTACAGATGAAAATACAAGTTTTGTGGTAACTATAGACTCAACAACAAATGTACCAGTTGACCTTTGTATAAATGTTAACGATACATTAAGAAGTGATTATGATAATTCTTTCACCATATCTAATACAAATTATAAATATTCTTGGAATGAAAGTCTAGGATTTAGTAATCATACAGATCCTGACTGGCCCCCAGTAACTGTAATAACAACTACTTATGCAAAAATCTTAGAAGATAAGGACATGGTAGGTGGCACTCTAAATGTAACCTTTAGATTTTCTCTGGACATTCCAGCTGGAACAAGAGCGGGAACATATACAAATCAAGTTTCATTTAAAGCAACAGAAAATATAACCTCTTGTTAATTTATAAATTCTCTGAGTGTTAAAATAACTTATGTTTAAAAATATAATTATTACCATATTTGTCTCCCTCTTATTAATCCTCCCTAAAACTAATGCGGATGTAGGTATTGGTATCACATATTTTCAAGAAAGTTTAACATTAGGAGAGTTTGAAGAAAATTGTGTAACTTATAAAATATATAACCCATTTAACTCTGATGTGACAGCAAAAATAAGTGTTGCAGGGGATATAGAACCTTTGATGACAACAATAGAACCCAATAATTTTTTACTCAAAGCTTATGATGGTTCTCCAGATGATAACAACCAAAAATTGAAAAATAATAAAGAAACGAAGGTTTGTTTTAAATCTAAAATTTTCAGATGGCCACCATTTTATCCACAAAAGTTAGAAGGTGTGATTCTAGCTGGTGCTATGCCAGGAGGAATATCTGGCTCAGGTAGTTCTACTGTATCTTCTGTCCAAGCGCCGTTGTTTCTGAGGGTTGGTTCTATGAAGACATTCAAGACTTTCATTTTCACCACAGGTTTATTAATAATAATCATGGTATTCTTCCTCTTGAAACTCTTGAAAAAAATACCTAAAATTAAAAAGATGTATTGTAAAAAATGCGATAAATATTTTATAAAAAAGAATAAATTTTGTCCAAAGTGTGGTGGAGAATTAAAAGAAACTAACTAAAAATACTAGAAAAAACAAAGTTATTAACAATGTCAATTAAAGATAAGTCAAAATACTCTATATTTTTGGTAATTTTCATAACGATTCTAGTTTTTTTCTTATTTCACTTTGGAATAATTGATAATGTTCTTACTTTTATGGCTTCCCAAGTCCTAACAACACTTTCAAATGTAACAGTTTTACCAAGTCCTCTTGGGGAAATAAATGATATAACAGTGTCAGATGAAAACCCTTTGTTAAATACTATAGTAAATACAACAATAAATTTTGGAAATTATGGTGAATCTTCTGGTAATTTTACATTATCTTACATGATTTCAAGAAATTCAAATATAATCTTAGACGAAAATTTCAGTTTTGTTTTAGATGTTGACGAAGAAACCGATAAATTATTCTCTTTTACAGTAACTCAGAATGGGACTTATAATATTTATGCAGAATTGTGGGGGATGAATGATACTTTATTATTTGATACCTTTCTAAAAGAAATAACGACAATAGGACCAAGTACAACCACAACTACTATAATTTCTTCAACACCTTCAGGTGGTAGTATAACTGGTCCCGCTGAAGTTGAAAAAATTTCTCATACTTGGTTTGAAATTGAACCTGAGGTCAAAACTCATTTAGAAATATCTGAGGAATTAATCTCTATTACACAAATTGACCTAACCGTAAATAAAGAAGTGAAAAATGTAAAGATGACTGTAGAGAAATTGGATGCTAAACCACTTGAAATAACTAAAGAACCCTTGGGTAAAACTTATCAATACTTAAAAATAGATAAAAAAAACCTAGAAAATGATGATATTGAAAATGTGACTATAGAATTCAAAATTAACAAAACATGGATAAAGGAAAATAATGTAAGAGAGGAATATATTGTTTTATCCAAATATACTACACAATGGGTAGATCTGCCAACTGAATTAGTGGAAGAGAATAATGACTGGATATATTATAAATCAGAAACAAATAGATTCTCAATCTTCGTTATATATGAAAAAAAATGGTTAGAAGAAATACCAATGGGAAAAAGAAAACCAATCATCTCAATTGAATTCCCAAAAATAATAAGTATCTATACAGATGAGACAAAAACATTTGCTTTGATAGTTAAAAATGATGGTAATTTAAGATTAAATGATATTAAACCTAAAATATTAGGAATTTATCCAACTTGGGTTTCAATCTCACCAGAATTTGTTATTGTTTTGGACCCAGGAGAACAAATTATTTTCTTTATTAAATTCTCAATACCAGAAGATGTGGAAGAAGAAAACCATCAATTATTGATTCTTGTAGATACTGGTGATCAAACATCAGGAGTGACTAACTCTATTTTAAATATAGGAAAAAGACAAGAATATATTAAAAAAACTGATTATAGAAATATAACATTTATCATATTTTTATTCATTCTAGTAATATTATTCATCGTTTTTAATATCAAGGAGCAATTAAAATTTCGAAAGAGAAAAAGATAATTTTTAAACAACAAAAATCAAATCTGTATTATGATTAATATTATTGCAATAATTACACCAATTTTTACTCTTCTAGGGATGGGTTTCCCTTTATTGGCATTAGCCTATCTGATTAGAAGATTAAGGCCAGATAAATATGAGAATGAATGGTGTTTTTTTCTTTATCTTGGATTCTTTTCAGTTTTGGTTTTTGCATCAATACAATTTTATGATCTTATGGTTTATGGGGATACAATCCTCGTTCATAGGACAGTTGGATTTACGTTCTTATTTTTTGCCTATACTATAACATCTGTTGTTTTGGTTTTGCTATACAGTGACATGAAGCAATGGTTGGTTGATGGATATAGAAAAAAATATTTTGGAGCTAAGAGGTTTAAAAAATGAACATTTTAGAAATTTTTGATATAATATTCTATAATATTATTATTGTAGAATTAGTTTTCATTTACTATATTTATAGTAGAATCCTTGGATATATTTATTTGAACAAAAAAATTGTGAGTTTAATAGTACTAGTGTCTTTGTTGATTCTAATAGATCCTATAATTAGGACATACATTTATGTTTATGGCGTATCACCAGAGGTTAAGCCTTATTTAAGATTCTTTAGTATGTACATTCACTTTTTTGGATTCCTTGTTATACTGATACCTTTACTTTTAATGAAAAAAGAGATTAAGTAGGTAGTTTTATGAATCTAAATAGAACAGAAAAAATTATAATAATTGTATCTATAATCTCAGTTTTATCAAATCTTTTTATGGTATTTCAAGTATCATCAGTAAAAGAAAATATTATGACTCAAGGTGAAGATATAGATAAATTCAAGGAAAATTTGTCAAGTATAGAAGAATCGATTGTTAATATTCAAACAAGCAGTGGAAAAATTTTAACTGAGATTAATAATATCCTAATTATCCCAGAAGATGAGAGGAAAAAATTAACATCGGATTTGACAATGAATGAATATAAAGAAAATGTTGATAAGTGGATTAGCTATGACCCAATGTTAGGGAATTATTTGAAAGATGGTAATTATGTAATTTGTACAGGTGATATAAAAAATCTCGCAAACTCTTTAGTTGATGTGAATTCTTTATCTATGACAGTCAATAATATGGCTAACTGGATTGTGAAAAACATAAAATACCCAACTGATTCAGAAACAAATGAAGTCTGTAACAAACTTTTTACTTCTGATGAGATATTAGTTTTGAAGGAAGGTTGTTGTTTATCTGATGCTATTCTTTTTTGCTCAATGAGTAGATGTTCTGGAATACCCTGTAGAGTTGTGATAGGTGTAACAAGTGATGAAAAAACACATGCATGGGCAGAAATAGGTCATTTTTATGAAGATTCAATGGGTTGGAGTCCAATAGAAACTACCACCGGCACAGAAATAACGTTACAAAAATATTTACAGAGATATGGTAAGAAGACTTTGTTTAATGACTATAATTAAAAACCCAAAAATGAATACGTACTAAAACTAAACTTATTTTTTAACAAATTTATAAAACAGAAAGACCAATAATTAATAGTATATTCGAAGAGGAATCTCAATGGCAAAAAAATCAAATAATCATGGGAAAAAGAGCTTTAAAATGATATTAGTGATTAATTTACTTCTAGTCATGCTTTTGGCATCAGCCTTATTCATTTTTATGATGCTGCTTAGGACAATAAACCCAGATTTGCCAAAAGTTTGGAAAATTTCAACCTATGTGTTTATAGTTGTGTTAACATTGCTAACAGGACTTACAGGAATAATGGTATTTTTGATATTGTATAAAAAGAAAATAGTTTAGATTAATATGATTACTAGACAATTAGTCCCAGAAGAGGAAGAACCTTTGTTTGGTGTAAATCCAGTAACCTTAGCTGTAGTCTTAGTTGCGGTAACAATAATTATTGCTGCTGGACTATCTTTTTGGGCTTCTGGTTTTGGTAAAAATACTGAAAAGGATACAGATTGTTCTATTGCAGAATTTAGTTTATATTCGGGAACATATGACTCATCTAAAAGTTCTATATTTTTTATTCTGGAAAATCTTCAGCCTACAGAACTCAAAAAATTAACACTTTATGTTTTTTACTCTGACAGAACAATTATTGAGAAACCAATGGAAGAAAACTTAGAAGCAAGTAAGATTAAGTCATATGAGTTTACAGAAATACCAGGTGATTTTGAGAAAGGGTTGATAAAAACTAATTGTCCTGATGTAACTATTGAGTTTATAGAACAAAATGGAACATTAACAAAAATTTAAAGACTTCCTGCGTTAAATCCTTTTTTTTCTTCGAGATTTACCCTTTTTAACTACATGATAGAATCTTGCACATTTTGGACAGACTCTTTCTTTTCTTGACATAAGATGAAGCATATTCTTGTCTATTTGTTTTAGGATTGTTGGATCAGTTATTCTCATACCAGTTCTTATTTCAAAAGTCTTCCATCTAGGGACTAGCCTCCCACATCTTGCACATCTAATTTTTTGTTCATTTCCTCGAGAACTAGTGTGTTTATAGGAACGTTTATATGGGGCTTCAGAAATTGGCAAGGATTATCACCTTACAAGACTTATTAATCATATCAATCACTTAATCATTAGAAATTAAACCTTAAGAATATAAGTGTATGTATGAAGTACGAGATTGTTGACGATATAACTTCAGATGTGATGTTTAGGGCTTATGGTAATAATTTTGAAGAATTAGTGGAGAATTCTGCTGAAGCATTGTTTTCTGTGGTCTGTGATGTTGATAAGGTTGAAGAGAAGGAAGTGTTAATGGTAGAAGCCGAAGGTGAAGATGAGAAAGAACTTATTCACAACTGGCTTTCTAAACTACTCACAGTTATTGACACGGAGAATATGTTTTTTAGGAAGTTTAAGGTGTTAGAGATAGACAGAGATGGTAAAATCAAGGTTAGAGTTGAGTGTTATGGCGAGGAGATTCGTCAGGAATTAGTTCTTACTGTTGCTAAGGCTGTTACTTATTACAGGTATTCTGTTGATCAAGTCGAAAATGGTTGGGTTGCTAGTGTTGTGTTAGATATTTAAATTCTCGAGTGTAATTACTCTTAGTCCGTACCCACCGAATAGTTTCATCGGAAATGGGCGCGGCAGTTAATTCTGTTGCATTAGAGGTGTTTAGATGAAAGAAAAGTTAAAAAAAATCAATGATTTCAAGTGGGAATTACCTACTTCTGCGAGGGAGAAGATGAATGTTCCTGGAGTAGTTTACGGTTCTGAGAAAATATTAAACGACATGCAAGATGATACTTTAGGTCAATTATCAAATGTTGCTTGTTTGCCTGGAGTCGTGAAGAATACGATTATGCTTCCAGATGGTCATTTTGGTTATGGTGTTCCAATGGGATCAGTTGTTGCTTCTGACGAAAAAGAAGGTATAATTGCTGCAGGATTATGTGGATTTGATATTAACTGTGGGATAAGGATGATTAGGACCAATTTAGACGAAAACGAGGTCAAAGGAAAGATTAGAGAACTTATTTCCACCCTATTCAAGAATATCCCATGTGGTGTTGGTTCCAAAGGTAAACTAGTCTTAACTCCTGATCAACTAGATGCCGTCCTAGTTAAAGGTGCTAGATGGGCTGTAGAAAATGGTTATGGTGTAGAAGAAGATTTGGAAAGAAACGAGGAAAATGGATGTATGGAAGGAGCAGACCCATCTAAAGTCTCGGATGATGCAAAGAGAAGAGGTAGACCACAGTTAGGGACTCTAGGAGCTGGGAATCATTTTCTTGAAGTCCAGACAGTAGACAAAATTTATGATGCTGAAGTTGCTAAAGTATTTGGGATAGAAAAAGAAGGTCAAGTCGTGGTAATGCTTCACTGTGGCTCAAGAGGATTTGGTCATCAAGTTGCATCAGATTATCTTAAAATTCATGCGAAAGCAGCGAAAAAGTATGGGATTTATCTTCCAGATCCACAATTAGTTTGTGCTCCAATTGATAGTCAGGAAGGTCAGGATTACTTTAAGGCGATGAAATGTGCGGTTAATTATGCATTTACTAATCGATTAGTCATGACTCATTGGATTCGTGAAAGTTTTGAGCAAGTTTTCGGAAAGAAATGGCAAGAC
>JAFCCM010000069.1 GCA_017610225.1 Candidatus Aenigmatarchaeota archaeon
AACTTCCCAAAACCTTTAAATATCATAAACACCTATTTTGAAAACATGATTAATGTAAAAATACTTGAAGAAAAAGAGAATCCAATTCTGAAAAGAAAAGATATATTATTAATGTTAGATCACAAAGGGGAAGCCACTCCTAAATCAGAAGATGTAGTAAAATTAGTTATAGATAAGTTTAAAGTAGATCCTAAGAAAACAGAAATAGTTTATATGTTCTCAGAAAAAGGTGTAGCAAAAACTAAGGTTAAAGTGTTTATCTGGAAAGAAAAAATAGTTGAAAAACCTAAGAAAAAAGAGGAGAAGAAGGAAACTAAACCTGAACCTCCTGCTGAGGAAGTCAAGAAAGAAGATCCAAAGCAAGAAAGCAAACCAGAAGAAGTCCCGAAAGAGGAATCTAAAGAGGAGCAAAAATCTCAAGAAAAGTCAGAAGAACAACCAAAAGAGGAGAAGAAAGAGGAATCTAAAGAAAAGAAAACTGTAGAAGAACCTCCTAAAGAAGACACAAAACCTGAGGAAAAAGTAGATAAGCCTGAAAAACCAGAAAAAAGTGAGTAAATGAAGCACAAATCAACAAAAAGACATGAAATCTTAAAAGTAGAAGGAGAAAAAATAGTTAAAACCAAGAAAACTTGTCCTAGATGTGGTGATGGTGTATACATGGCCAATCATAAGGAAAAGGATGGTAAGACTAGAAGTTATTGTGGTAAGTGTCACTACACTATTTGGAGTTAAATTTGTGAATTTATGGAAGTTTCCAAGAAGAATGGTTCAAACACTAGTCGTGTTGAAGAATTGATAGTAGAAGGAGTACCTCTTGAGATTGTAATATTGAATAATACCTGTCCTGCTGGTGATACTTATGTAGATGAGAAAGGTGTTCTTAGAAGAAGATTAGGATATGATGATGGACCAAGATATTGGGAACATTCTAGAGGGAGACCAATAAGAACATAATTAGATTAATCCTAAACCATTATAATAACAGTCTCAATCACAGCACCAATAATCAGACAAACAAAGGAAATAACTAACAAAACGACAGAATCCTTGACAATATACCAAAAATTATCTGATTTTTTTCTCATGACTGCAGCAGAAACTAATCCACCCGCTATCGCTCCAACAAAGTATGAGAGTATCTCAAAACTACCATGTGGAATAAATGTTAGAACAGCAACAGGTATTCCTCTCACGCCACCAAATGATTTTGCAATCAGTCCTATAGCTGCAGATAGAACAGAAGCGTTCCATGAGATTATAAGTATAGCACCAGTCCCAAGTAGAAACGAGAATAAAAATGCAAGCATCAACACACTAATATTATTTGCCAATATATCAATGAATTGATTTCCAAAAGTAAAACTACCTTGTATTAGTCTAACTTCACTGATTTGTTGATCAAACACCTGTTCGACTATATTGTCAGGTAAAACCACAAAGACAATAGACATTGCAAGAACCATTCCTAGAAACACAGCAGTATAAGCAAGGATTATATCACCATGCCTTTCGAAAAAAGTTTCTCTATGACCTGTCTCTTCTGTTTCTACTTCCTCATGTCCAATCATACTGTTCATAAAAGGAACCATAATCAATGAAATAATAACAACTGTGAATAAACCTGTGTTTTCCTTAAAGACTGTATAAGAAATGAATAAAGCTATAATAGAGATAAAAATACTAAGTAGAAATATCATCATAGGTTGCTTTCTATTATGTTTTCCAGATAATATTCTTTCTAAAACCACTCAATCACTAACTTATTTTGGTCTCGAGACGATATAAACTTTTGGCGTTATTTGACTAGATATTTTTTCTTGGTTGACTCTATTGTTTTATCAAATGCGTATTGTAAGTCAATGTCATATCTTATTGCTAAGGTTAGAAGACAAAGTAATATATCTCCCATTTCCTTTTCCATATCTACTTCCTTGTCTTTACCATGTTCTATTTTTCTGATACATTCTCCTAATTCTCCGCATTCTTCGATAAACGATGCTAATTCTGCTAGTTTACTCATCCTCTTCTCACTTCTAGACCAGGCATCTTTGACCCATTCTTGTGCTTCTCTTATTTGCATAGACTAATTATTAACTTATTAATGTTAAAAATATCTACAGTAGTGTTGCCGGGATGGCAGAATCTGGTTAATGCGCTGGTCTCGAATACAATCAATGATGACACCCTGAGGTATCTGATTAATGATGATACGTCGATGTTCAGAGAAAACCAGTGTCCTTTGGACTTGAGAGTTCAAATCTCTCTCCCGGCGTAAAACGAGTGAGTTATATTCCAATAAGAAATAAAAGTTTGATTTATAATATTTGACCATACCAAAAGTAAAAATCTATATTGGTTCTGATTAGAATGATGGAAAAAACTAAAGTTTGTAGTCGAAGAGAATTAATGAGATTTTCAGCATTAACGACTTTATATATGCTATGTGCATGTTCAAGAAAGAAAAAATTAAAACTTCAAATAAAAATGTGTTATTGGCCCTTCAACTATGATGAAGCTTTTTTAAGAATTTATAAAGACACTGGAAAAAGTAGTTATCTATATGATCTTGATCCTATTTATGAGGAAACAATTTCCTTAGATGATTTTCGAAAAAATGGTTTTTGGGAATATGAAAGATGGTTAGTTCCTGGTAATTATATAATTCACCTTGACTGTACAAGAACAGGTGATACCAGTGGACTATCTCCTGTTGCATTTGAAATGAGAGAAAACAGGAATGTTATTTTTAAGTGTGGCCAATAGATTGTTTTTGAATGGTTTTCTTAACTTTATTCACCACCCTTCAACACTCACACAATCTTTTAACCTACACTTTCCTTAACAATTATTGATTATATGGCAAAAAGAAAAGGATGGGGAGAATGGGCATTTGTTCTAGGAGTGTTATTAGCAATAGTAGCAGGACTGATGTCAAGTCTATTACCAGTAGGAACAGTAGGACTAGCACTAGTTGTACTTGGATTAATTGTAGGATTTTTGAATATCCAGAAAAAAGAAACAGTTAATTTTCTTGTCGCAGCAATTGCATTAATGTTGACAGGACTAGCACAAGTTGATCAATTACCACTAGTAGGACCATACTTAGATCCAATACTCGCAAACATAGTAGTATTTGTTGCACCAGCAGTATTAGTCGTCTCCCTAAAGACAATTTTTGAATTAGGTAAAGATTAGTTGAAATTCTTTTTTTCTTTTTTATTTTTGTTTAGTTATTAATTATTCTATAGGCGGTCATGGTCCAGCCTGGTTAAGACACGAGCTTCCCAATTGTTAGGAAATAGCTTGCAACGTGGGTTCAAATCCCGCTGGCCGCATAAATATTTATTTTCGAGGATATACACGATATTCTATTGTTACTAACTTACCAGAATCATGATTTTGATATCTACCATCATCTTGTCTGCCTTCCTCAATTACTTCACTCATACAGCAAGAAAATTTACTCAAGGTTGGTATTTGTGGTTTTTTTCTACTTAATATGTCATATTCTTTTGTATATTCACATGTTCCCCAATGCTCACAATCTAAATCTGAACAATAAGGTCTAACAATCCACCTCTTTTTCTTTACCATCCCCATACTTAAAACACACAAATTTTTATATTTAACTCAACTTCCTCTCGCAGAGAGTCCGTAAGGACAAATAACTTTAATTTATATTCTAAATCATATACTGATTACATGCTTGTAGGTAAAATAATTGGAAAAACATCACCAGAATCATTCCACTTCCAAGTCACAGATGTAATAAGAAAAATGGACTTCATTGCCGTAAGAGACCCAGAAAGACATTTAATTTTAGGAAGAGTAGATGGAATAATCCAAGAAAGAGATCAAGCCATTGCAAGAGTATCAATAATAGGTTACACAAATAATCGTGGTGTGGTTCAAAAACCAAGAATGCCATTCAAACCTGGGTCAATGATTTATAGTGCTGATGATGATTTAATAAAAAGAGTATTAGGATTAAAACAATCTGGGTTCTATGTTGGATTGCTTGAAAATTCCGAAGGCCTTAAAGTACATCTTGACCCTAAAAAATTAATAACAAAACACCTTGCTGTTCTGGCAAAGACAGGTATGGGTAAATCTTATTTTCTTGGTGTGTTGCTTGAAGAATTTATGGAAAGTAAAATTCCAGCAGTAGTTATTGACCCTCATGGAGAATACACATCTTTAGCAAATCCTAATGAAAAACAGGAAGAAATCAAATACATGGAAAAATATGGGATTCAACCAAAAAATTATAAAAAAAATATTCAAGTCTTCTCACTCGAAAAAAATCTTGCACAGGGAATGAAAAAACTCAAGTTAAATGGAAGATTAACACCAACAGAAATATTCGAGTTATTGCCGTTCAAACTAACCTCAAGTCAGTTAAATATAATCTACTCAGTAGTCAGGGAATCAGAGCCTGGGAAAAAATATACAATCAATGAATTGAAAAAAGAAATAATGAAATCTACTAGCAGAGCTAAATGGAATGTCCTCACTGTGTTGGATTATCTCTCAGGAACTAAACTATTTGATCCTTCGAAATTTGTTAATCCAGAGGATTTAGTAAAAAAAGATAAATTAACTATTCTCAATCTCAAAGGAGTAGAACCTGAACTGCAACAATTGGTAGTTTATAAAGTTGTCAAAGATTTGTTTGAAGCAAGAAAATCTGGTAAAGTACCTCCGTTCCTTCTTGTTGTTGAAGAAGCTCATAACTTTTGTCCAGAAAGAGGATTTGGCGGGCAGGTTGTTTCATCTCAAATCCTAAGAACAATCGCATCAGAAGGAAGAAAATTTGCTATGGGTTTGGCAGTAGTCTCACAAAGACCTGCAAGAGTAGAAAAAAATGTGTTATCTCAATGCAATACCCAAGTCTTCCTAAGAGTAACTAATCCTAATGATATCAAAACAATCATGGAATCTGTTGAAGGAGTAACAAAAGGAATAGAAAATGAAATAAAATCTTTACCTATTGGAAATGCATTAATAGTCGGAGTTATAGATCAGCCTTTACTTGTTGATATTAGAATAAAAAGAACTAATCATGCTGGCGCTACCATGTTAGGTGAAAAGAAAAAGGAAAAAGAACCTGATACACTTTACTATTTTCCAAAGTTTCTTGAAGATGATGTTAAGAAAAGCATTAAAAAAAGACTCGAACAATTTAAACTAGTCTACTATCCATTGTGGAGGTTGAGCTGTAAGTTCAATACAAAAGAAGGGGAAAAAGTTGATAATTTATTCTTGGATGGTATAACAGGAGAGTTAGTTTATTCAAAAGATGATGTAATTCAAAGAACATCTGGATTGTCTGAAATTGTAGATCTAGGAATGAAAGAAAAAGCTGTCTTACTTTACCTAACAAGTTATGGTATATCAACACTCGAAGATATGACTAAAAAACTAAAAATAAAAGAAAAAAATCTAACAAAAATAATAGGATCTCTTAAAAAGAAGGATTTGATTAAGGAAGAAAATGATGAGTATGAAAGTCTTCTTAAAATAAACTTTGAAGATGTAGTCAATCATCAATTAAGTGGAGATACTGTTAGCTACAAACACTCGGGGGAATTGATGCCATTCAAAATCAGCACAATAAAAACAAACAAAGTTCTTGATCTTTTTAATCCAGATGAGATTGAACGAAAAAAGCTTTACTACCCTTACTGGTTGATATTCTATGATAGTGGTAAAGTAGATGTTGTTGATGGTTTGACTGGTGAAAGAGACGATTTTCTTTCGGAAGGGTCTTTTGAAGAGTTAGTAAATTAACTAACAAATCTTTATATAATTCCTTAATCACTAATTTACTCAGGCTCCCGTAGTCTAGCCCGGTCAAGGACATGAGCTTCTCGAGCTTGAAACATGGGTTCGAATCCCATCGGGAGCATTAAAAAATTGCAGAAACCAACAATCCAAAAAATATCCACATCATTATCCACATAGAAACTATCTGTTTATTTTGTCTTTCTTCATATTTTTTATCAACTAATGTTAACATTCCTATACTTTTGAGTTAAAAAGAAATAAATATTACTACTAAATCCCATAATTTATTCGAGATGCTATGTTGATACCAGGAGTTTTTAGTGCGTTGGGTTTTATTATTATCTTAGGTTTTCTTGGAAATTTTCTGTTCAAAAAGACAGGAATCCCTGATATACTTATTCTCTTGGTTTTAGGACTCTTACTTGGACCTATTTTTAATGTATTTGATGTTAGTATTTTCAAAGGCTATTCCCAAATTTTTGCAGCACTTGCTTTGATGATACTTCTTTTTGAGGGTGGATTGAATCTAAATATCTACAGAGTTTTTCAGGAGAGTTCAAGAGCAAGTCTTCTGGCAATATTAGCAGTCGTAACTTCTATGATTATTACAACTTTATTTGCAAAGTTTTTTTTGGGTTGGAGTATACTTCCCGGTCTACTTTTAGGAGCTATGATAGGTGGATCTAGTTCTTCAATTGTTGTTCCACTAATGAAAAAAATTAATGCTGGTGAGAAGATTGAGACGTTAATGAGTTTAGAATCTGCATTCACAGATGCACTTACAGTTGTTATTGGAATTACACTTATTCATTTGTTAGTTTCACCTTCAGGAAGTACTGGTTATATACTTACACATGGAATAGCAAGTGCATTTTCTATAGGGGCAATGTTTGGTTTAATAATAGGATTAATCTGGTTGAAAATTTTGAAATCATTGGAGGGTGAATCTTATAGAAGCATACTTACTTTAGCCATAGTTTTTTTAATGTATTCACTTGTTGAAAGCTTGGGAGGAAACGGGGCCATATCCTCACTCATTTTCGGGTTAGTTTTAGGAAACGCAAAAACAATATCAAAAATAATAAGATCAAAGGAAGAGATGAAAACAGAAAGATCTATGAAAGAATTTCACTCAGAAATATCATTCCTTGTAAGGACATTCTTCTTTGTTTATCTAGGTATGATTGTAATGATTGGTAACTGGTATCTTGTTTTCTTGAGTATTTTTCTATCCTCTCTACTATTGATAGGTAGAATATTTTCTGTATACTTAGCAACTATTAAAAATAGCAACCTTATGAGAAATAGAGATTTGATGGTAATGATGCTGCCACGTGGTTTGGCGGCTGCTGTATTGTCACAATTGCCTGCTGTTTATGGTTTAGAAAATGCGAGTGTTTATCCTGAAGTTGTGTTTACTGTGATTATGACTACTGTTATTATATGTACTGTAGGTGTGTTTGTAGTTTCAAAAAGAAATAAAAAAATGGAAAAGAAAAATTCTAAAAATAGTGGTTAAATGAACAATCATATCTATACTACAAGTTCATTTCCTAGCAACAGTAAGATGAAAGATGCACAAGTAGTTGTGTTTGGTGTTCCTCTTGATTCTACTGTAGATTATTTGCCTGGAACAAGATTTGGTCCTAAAATCATAAGAGAATCTGCTAATTTTATTGAACCTTTTGATATTGAAATTAAAAAAAATCTTTTGGATGAGATCAAGATCATAGACATAGGCGATATAGAACCTATTAGAGGAAATGCTGAAAAGACATTAGAAAGAATAGAAAAACAAATCAAAGAAATAATCAAAAAAAAGAAGTTTCCTGTAATGCTTGGTGGTGAACATCTTATAAGCTTAGGTGCAGTCAAAGCATTGCCAAAAGGGACAAAAATAATTTCATTTGATGCACATTATGATTTAAAAGAGATATGGGAAGGAAGTGAATATACACACAACACCTGGTTAAGAAGAACTTGTGAAATAATCGGAAAAAAGAAAGTTTGTATCATTGGAGTGAGATGTGGAGATGAGTTTGAGCATGAATATTCTAAGGATATATTAGTCAACCCTGATTTCAAAAACCTCGAGAAATTTGTTAAAGGTAGAGATGTTTATCTAAGCATAGACATGGATGTGTTTGATCCTTCCATTGCTCCTGGAGTTGGTACTCCTGAACCTGGTGGAATGAAATATCGAGAATTTATTGAAAAACTTAAGATTATTTGTGAATTTGGTAATATTATTGGGTTAGATGTTACAGAAGCAAGACCTTTGGGGGAGAATAAAATAACTGAGGTTTTATCCGGAAAGGTTATTTTTAAGGTTCTTCTACAAGAAAAAGGTTAATATATATACTAAAACACATGTTTTCCTTTAGATAAGTCTTTATATATTACTTAGAAGTAGTTAATTGAATGACAAGATTTGAAACTCAAGAAGAATTGGGAGATTATTTAGATAAATTAACTCCAGAAGAAAGGGATAAATTCATAACTCACACTTACTTTGACGCCAGAATGGATAAATTAACTGGATTTCCCAATGAAAGATCTTTAAGAGAAGACCTTAAAGATATGAAGAGCCAAGATGGATATTCTTTATATTTCGGAGATATTCTAGGTTTGAAATCTGCAAATGATAATCATAGTTATGATGTTGGAAGCGCTCTAATTATATATTCTTTACTTATTCTACAAAAATCTCTTTCAGACTTTAGTACAGATTTTGAAGTTTACAGAGAACATGGAGATGAGATTGTAGGTATTGCCAGAGATGTTGATGAAGGAACATCAGATGGCATTTCAGAAAGAATAAGGAGATATTGTGAGATATCAAATCTTGTAAGAAATCTGGAACTAAATGGAACTAACCCAATAACCGAAGAAGAAACGGAAATGGTAAATTGGGTAAATAAAACAATGGGTAATTTAAGAGTTTATGGAAGAGAAATTACTTTACCAAATGAGTTACCAGTTATGATTTCTATTGGTTATGATTCTTCTGGAGATCCATATGAAGCATTAGACCGTGCTAGAGAAATATCAAAAAAAGATAAAAGAAGATTTTACCAAGAACATCCAGAATTAGATCCACGTGGAAGAAAAGTTTAGTTAAATAGATATTTCTCAAATTATAACATTAATTAGCTTGTGCAGGGGTCGCGTAGTCTGGTCAATCGCGCTAGGTTGAGGGCCTAGTCCCTTAGTGGGTACGTGAGTTC
>JAFCCM010000014.1 GCA_017610225.1 Candidatus Aenigmatarchaeota archaeon
TGTTCTTCAAACAAGAATGAATTTACATAAATTAAAAGAGATTAGTAAATGTGAACATTTTGATGTTGTTTTAGCTTTAAATATTATTCATCATTTTAAAACTGAAGAGGTTGCGGAAGCATGTGAAGTCTTTAGAAAACTCGGGGATAATTTGATAGTAGAAACTCCTCCATCAGACGACTATGGATCTTGCGGTCAAGAGAATTTAACAGAGATCTTAGATTACTTTATTGGAAACATAAAAAGAAGAAAAGGTACGATACTTGGGGAGTTTGAACGTCACACAAGTAAAACAAATAGTGCTATTGTTTGGTGTAAAACTAAAAAAGAAGAGTTGGAGTGGCCTTATTACGAATACGAAAAATTATTTGACAGAAAGGATGTAGATGTTGATAGGTTGAAGAATCGAGGTGTTGATGGATCTAAATCTATAGTAGAATCAGATTTCAACTCAAAGAAATTTAGAAATCCAAGAAAGACAGAAGTATTAGATTGGATTCCCGGAATTAATCTACATACCTTTATTAATTTAAATGGAATTTATCCAAATGTTTCTCATCTTATAAAGAAATTAGAAACTAGAAATATATTGGGTGATTATAAATGGGATGATTCAAATAAAGATATTATGTCTCATAATTTTATATTGAATGGAAGTAATTTACATATAATTGATTTTGATGATAATTTAATAGTAGGAAGCGGTGCTCCAAATGATCAACTACAACTAGAACTAACTATCAATGAAATAAAAAAATATTATCCTTATATTGATGATAGACCTGAAGAAGAAAAAATAAAGATCAATCTTGGTTGTGGTAATGATATTAAACCTGGTTATATAAATATTGATAGATATAACAACACAGGGAAAGTTGATATGAGCTGTGATATTAGTAAGTTACCTTTTGACGATAAAACAGTTGACGAAATATTTACATCTCATGTGTTTGAACATATTGGTATAATGGATATGTATGGTGTCATAACTGAATGGAGAAGGGTGTTGAAAGATAATGGGGTCCTTATGTTATATTTGCCTGACCTTGAGCATGAAGTAAAAATATGGTTAAATACTTCAGACAATAAAAAGTGGTTAGATGTACATAGAATATTTGGATCTCAAACACATCCAGGTAATACACATTTTTGTGGGTTTAATACTGGAAGTCTTAAATCATTTCTTGAGGGTTTTAATTTTCATATTGAACATATTGGCATTGGAGATAGAGGGATGGGGCATGAGATTCAATGCGTTGCTATTAAATTATCTGATGCTGTAATTATACCTGCTTCCTATTCTTGTCATTTTGTTGGTGGCCCAATTATAGATATTCAAGGTGATGCAAATGATAAGGGTTATTATGCAGTTGATTTTCTAGATCCGGATAATGATGCGAGCGTACATCAAACAACAATGAGTATTAATACTTGGACCAGACCATTTAGAAAATACTTTACAAACTGGTTGGTTAAGGTTAGACGAAATGGAGTACCAGTATTTGAACACAAGTTTAATTTAAAAGGAAAAAATGTTTTAATTAATTTTGATACTAGATCAATCGGAGATACATTAGCATGGATTCCTTACGCTGATTTATTTAGGCAGAAACATGAATGTAATGTTATAGTATCAACCTTTCATAACAACTTATTTAAAGGACACCCAACATACAATCATTTAAAGTTTATTGAACCAGGAAGTAGAGAAGAGAATCTATATGCATCATATTCAGTTGGATGTTACGATGAAGACCTGAATAAGAATCTTGTTAATTGGAGAACCGTTCCACTTCAACGAGTATGTTCCGATACATTAGGATTAAAATATAACGAGATCATTCCAGACCTTGCAATTACTCCAGGTGCTAGACCAATTAAAGAAAAGTATGTAACCATTTCTGAATGGTCAACTTTTCAATGTAAGCACTGGAATTATGAAGGTGGGTGGCAACAAATTATTGATTGGTTTAATGATAATGGGTATAAGGTGATGGTTATCTCAAAAGAAAAAACCAATTTGAAAAATATTATTGATATGACTAATCAATCCATGAAGAATACAATAACAAATATTTATAATAGTGAAATGTTTCTAGGAGTTAGTGCTGGTCCATCATGGATTGCATGGGCATTAAGAAAACCTGTTGTTATGATCTCAGGATACAGCCATGCATTTGGTGAGTTTAAAACTAACATTGAAAGAATTATAAATGAAGATGTTTGCCATGGATGCTTTAATGATCTTGATAATGTATTCGATAGAGGCGACTGGAATTGGTGTCCAAGACATAAAGGAACTCCCAGACAGTATGAGTGTACAAAATCAATTACTCCAGAAAGAGTAATTAAATCAATAGAAAATATCATAACGAATATTATATAAGGTTAGAACAAAATATAAATTGTATAACCGAGATGTGGTGTTATTTAGAACAAAATAATAATAGTACGGGAGTCGAATATGATAGTATATGCAAATGGCAGGGTTGTAGCAACAGATACAGATGGAGATACTCAACCCGTTGGTGTCGTTGGTACACAACAGGATACTTTAAAAGTTGCTGATGATGAATCAAGAGGTTTGTTATTCAATGTGATACAAGAGCTGAGAATATTAAATATGCATATGACTGATATGACTGATAATGTAATAGAAAAAGAAGATGTGGAGGTATAAAGTTTATGCCAGAAATGATAAGAGATGGTATAGGAAGAGGTTATTTACTTGAAATAGATAACAATCATAAAGCTCAAACCGATGCTGTCATTCAAACAGAAGAAGCATATATAGGTGATACATATGGAGAAGCTTATGTAATGTCGACTGGAGTATTAACTACAACATCTACAAATCCTCATGCAATGATATATTTCAAAAATTTAAATCCTGATAAAAAAATGTATGTATCCGCCTTGGTTCTTGGATGGAATGGAGGGAATGTAACTGGCGAAAAATGTGCTGTGTGGGATTATGTAGCATTTCCGGGTGATCCGGTTGCTAATTACACAGTTTCAGTTGCTGGTAATTTAAATTTAACATCTTCTAAAACAGCTCTAGCTACTATAGATATATGGGACGGAGTCGGAGAAGGCATTACACTTGCATCTTCAGGAATCGTTGCAACATCAGTGATATTCGGTAAAGGATCATCTGACCTACTCATTTCAGGCATTCCTATCATAGGATACAATGATGCAGTTGTATTACGAGTTACAACTGAAGAGGTTGGGAAGTTTACAGGGGTTTTGAGAGTTTTTTATAAGTAAAGGAGAGATCAAATGACAGAACAAATAACTGACGGAAAGGGCACTGGTTTTTTAGCTGGAGTTAGCAGCGAAAATAGATTAATGATTGCTGGCCCCACAACTTCAAAAGAACATCATACGAATTTTGTATATCAAGATGCATATAATATTATTTTTTCTGTAACTCCAGACTCAACTGCTGCTTTCTTATATATTAAAAATGAATCTACTCTTCCAATTATATGTGAAGGATTTAATATTCGTTGTGCAAGCGATGAAATAATCAGAATTGCAATAGGAGTAGTTGGCACGCCCGTTGGCGGTTCTGATATAGTTCCTGCTAATTTATATGCGGGAAGTGCTAAAAGAGCTATAGGTACTTTTCAACAAGGTACTGCTATTACAGGGATAACTAATGGGACTATAATTGGGAATTATTATATAGCAGGAAGTAATGATAGTAAGTTTATTAATTTTGATGCTGATATTATTATACCACAAAATCAATCAATGATATTTACAGCATTAACAGGCTCTATATCTATAAGTGGATTTTTAGTTATGTGGCATGACCATGGAGGAGGATAACTAATGGCTTTTCAACTTGAAGATGGAACAGGCACAGGAAACAGGGCAACTGTAGATAATGAAAATCGGTTATTAACTACAGCGATTGCTCATGAACTTCAGCATCACATATCGTTTTATAATGGCCAGGTATATCAAGTTATAGGAGACTATAATCTTACTAGCTCTGGAACCAAAACAATATTACACATTACCAATACTGATCCTGAAAAAGATCTAACTGTATCATATATGCGTATTCAATATCCAGATAACACTTCTGTAATAGATATAGACACTTATTTTCAATTGGGTTTTGGAAGAGAATATGTCTCTAATGGATCTATTGTTACTCCAGTTAATATGAATAATACATCTGGAAATGATGCAGTGGTTGAATGTCATGATAGTAATCCAATATTGTCTGGGTCATTTGCTGAAATAGATCGTTGGTATTGTGATAAATCAATGATGACTTTTAATAAGCATGGTTCGTTAGTTTTAGGATTGGGCGACTCACTGGAATGGCGTTTAGTAACCGATCAAACTTCTGGACTTGCATATGTTCGAGTTACAATGATGATGATGGATAAACCTTTATAGATATATTAGCGGAGGATAGACAATGGGGTTTCAAATAGAAGATGGAACAGGTAGGGGACATAGAGTACAAGTAACAAATAAAAATATGTTACGCACATATTCTACTACTAAGACTGAAGTTGCATATGAATCAGAACAGAATGGTAATGCATATGTATGGACTACTACACAGAATTGGGGTGCTGATAAAAATATAATTTGGCTACGAAACGATTCAGCCAGTTATGATTTACATATAGAACGAATTGTTATTTCTTGTCCTGCTGCTTGTATGGTACAGATTTTTGTTGGCGAGGGAAGTACAGTAGGAGGAGTTGAAGTTATAGGTACAAACTTGAATCGTGGTAGTGGGAATCAGGCAAATGTTACCTGTAGGCATACTAATACTAATGTTGATGGCGGAACTGGTATGACACTATTAGGGACTATGTATGCACCTCCAACGTCAATGGCTGGCATTTCATTTATTGGTGCATTAAGACTCACTCTCAATACCGAAGTTGCAGTAAATTTTATTACAGATGTTGATTTATCTTCTGTAAATATAATGGGTTACTTTCATAGGTAGAGGTTAATATGATAAAGACAAATATCACTGACGGAACTAGAAATCAATATAAAGCAGAAGTAACAGCCGAGCATGCTTTAAAGGTTTCTACTGTTGAATATAACGTTATGAATCATGATGTTAAATTTTTTCAGCATCCTTTATACGGTGTTGATATGAATAGAAATTTTAGTGATACTCCTGCTGAGATTATACATAATGGTACTGATTCTTCTGCGTGGACAGCTACACAAATAATCGGCACAAGTATGGTATTTGATGATACAAACAATCCCGATACAGGATCTAAGAATATATCTATTACAAACAGTAACAACGGTGATATTGCATTATTTGATAGAGGTTCAGATATAACTATTACTAACGAAGTTGCACTTCAAGGGCGGATATATATTACATCTTTGGCTGATGCTGGTGCTAATGTTAAGTTCGTTGCATCAGACGGTCTGGTTAAAATTGGTAAAGAGAAGAAAGTATTTGACTATATTGATAAGAATATACTTGGAGTTTATCAAACATTTAATATACCAATTGCTGATCTTGAGATACAGGGGTCAACATTTGATGGTCTCCAAATGAAACTTGACAAGAACGGTTCATATATTGATTTGGATAACATTAAGTTTACAGAAGCTGGTGTTGCGATTGGAACAACAACATTTGAATTGGTTCCTGACAAAGGAACAGACTTATATATAGATGGTTTTATACTCAATATGGCAGATGCTTATGCTGGTACAGTGGCGGATGGAACAATGCCTAGTTTGAGATATGATGGATTTCTTGGAGAAGCTGCATTATCCAGTCCTATAATTTATCAAGTTCATGATAATGAAGATATTACACTTGTAACTACTTTTAGCCAACTTATAGATTTCATGCAATTTGGGTCACCAGAGATTAGAGCAACTGGTTCGGATGGCGTAAATTCATGGTTTACATTATATATTGCATTAAAAGCTCCTAGAGTATTACAGTCTGCCTTAAATCAAAAGCTAACCTTCATACTAAGTTCTAATTTAGCTGGTTTACTTTTCTTTAGATTTAGTGTTGATTGTCGTGTATTAATTGTATAAAACAACTTGGAGGATAATATAAGTGGTCGTTAATAAAGGCGAAGATATTGGGTTAACACTTCAGTTGGTCAAAAGTGATGGCCAATCTATAGAAGAAGATGCAACGGTATCTTACCAAATATTTGACTCAAGTGTGACAGTAGAATATGTTTCTGGTTCGGCTACATTTAATATTACATCACAATCATATATTGCTACTATTGTTCCAAGTGTATCATGGATAGGTCAAGAAGTTGGGTCTTATGTTATTGTATGGAGTGTATCTAATACCGATGATGACTTTGCTCCAATTTATACAGAGGATTTACAAATAAGTATAGATAAGACTCAGATAGATAAAATTCTTGGACTTGTTCATCAAAATATATTAATTGACCAAACAGTATATGATGAGTTTGGAAATCTAGATAATGCGAGATTGAGAATATATTCAGATTCAGCATCAGTTGGAACCACTAGTAATGTATTAGCAACATATCAGATAACATCAGAAAGTACAGAGTGTGGGCAATTTACTACATGGAAACAAGTTGAAGTATAATAATAAATTTAGAACAAACAATAAAAGGATAACATAATGTCTATATCTATTGCAACAATGGGCAAGTTTAATGGTTGGTGTATGAAAGCTGGTGCCCCACCTTATAGACAAGACAATGAAGAAATTGTTAAACCAAGAGTAATAGTAAGTAGTGTTGAGATAGAAACTAAAGATTCTTTGGAAGATTATTTAGATAAAATAAAAGTTAAATTAATTAGTATAGATGATTAAGAGGGAGGAAACCAATGTTAAAGTTAAATGTCAATCAGGAGAAACAGTTGACCTTTGAAGTCCAACTTGGAGGCATACAGTCTGATCAAATAAAAAGTTATTTAAGAATTGAGATTGATGAAATTGAGTATGGGTTTCCTGCTGAAGTTAGGAATGAATCAATCAGTGTCAATTTACCTCCACTAAGAAGTGTAACTGCAAGGAAATTAAAAGAAGGTGACAAAGTAGAAGTTAAACTTGAAATTGTTGCTGATGGTAATTACTTAATTCCTTGGAAAGATACAATTCAACTTTCTAATCCTATGGTTATTGAAGCTAAGATTATGGATGACGATGAAGCACCTACATTTAAAACAAAGCTAGTCACAGAGGTAACACATGAAGATGTTGAACCTGAAAATCTTACAGAGGCAGAAGATAAACTAACAGAAAAAATTGTTAGGAAGCTAGCCAAACAGCTTGCAAGAAAAAAATTAAATGAAGATGAAGCTGAAGAAATAGAAAAAGATGAAATAGAAGTTGATGCTGAATCTGATGCTGAAATAGAAGATGAAGTAGACGAATCATGTGGCAAACCACATAACGAAGGATTCAAACCAAGTGACCTTCGTACTATAGATAAAGAGTTCGTTTATGCATATATGGAAAGAGCTGGATCAAAGAATCCTCAAATTCAAAAAATTATTTATGAACAAGCTGAAAAAGCAGCTAAAACCTCACGACCTTTATATGTTCTAAAACAAGTTGTGAAAATATTAAAAACCAAAAAATAATATTGGAGGTTCATTATTAAATCTACTTATGGATGTGTCAGATTAATTTGGAGATTAAGACGGAGACTACAATGTAAAAAAGCTCCAAAAATAAAAGCGGAAAACATTTATTCTAAGAATCCGAAAAATATATAAGGAGAGGGTTGATGCCAGTATCATTTTATGTAGAAAGTTCAACCCCGCCTGTTGAAAATCTTGAGTGGAATGAGAATTACAAAGATTCAGATATTCATCTTTATGAGGGTAACCTTAGAGCAGAACTCTGGACGGGTGCTGGAACTTTTAGTAGTGTGTTAGCTCTACCTGGAAAATCTTCTGGTAAATGGTTTGTTGAGTTAGAGGCTGCTGATATTGGTAATAGTTGTCAGATTGGATTGGCAAATAGTTTGTCTGTCGATCTTAATACATATTGTGGACTCGGCAATGATAGTTGGGGATGTGCAGCAACAAACGGAAGGGTTTACCATGACGGTGGTGATCCCGCTTATATCCCAGGTGGTTGGGATGCGTCAGATACTCCAATTGGGTTGGCTGTTGATGTAGACGCTGGTAAATTTTGGATTTCTAAAGATGGTGTATGGACAGGAGATCCAGTTGCTGGAACAGGTGAGGGCGCAAGCGGCTTGACAGGAACTTTATATCTTATGATTTCTTTTTACGCAATCGGACAGGAGTTGACAATTAATACTACACCAACATATTCAGCACCTTCTGGTTATAGTAACTGGGCGTAGCTGAAATCCGGGTGGAACAAATTTTGTAGGGTTGTTTAACTAATAGGGGTAATGAATAATGAAAAAAATATCATTTTATGTAAGGAAAACGCCAACACCACCAAGCGATCCATGGGAATTTGATCCATTGAATACTAATAGTGGTGTTCTCTTAACCAATGATAATCTCACAATGTCTAATGTTACTACAGGTGCTACAAATCGAACTTCTATTTGTAACAAGTCTGTAACTACAGGTAAGTGGTATTGGGAAGTACATATAGATGCTATTCACGTCACTTCTGATTTAATGACAATTGGAATATGTCATCCTGATGCTGATTTTACAAAAGATACAAGAGTTGGATGGAATGAAAGTTGGGCGTGGATGGGAAACAATAGATTTTACCATGATGGTTCTTATACATCTATTTTAGTTCATACTTTAAATGATATAATTGGTATGGCATTAGATGCAGATGCTGGAAAAATATGGTTTGCAAAAAATAATGTATGGGTACAATCGGGAGATCCAGCTGCCGGAACAAACCCTCGGTGGGATGATGCTACTATACTTAATTACCCTATTTATCCATGTTGTGATTTAAGATATACTGATGATCAATTAACAATTAGATTTTCAGCTGCACATCAAACTTATTCACCACCATCAGGATTTCTTCCAATACAAAATTATTAGGAAAATATATTATGGAACGAATAGTAAACTTATGCAGAATGAAACGAAGCGATCAAGGTACTCGTGGTATTTTATTTGCTGACTCTTTTCATTGTCAAACAATAGAGTTGCCATGGAGGGATAATAGAAGAAGTATATCGTGTATTCCTGCTGGAGAATATAAAGTTAGTATGAGAATTTCTCCCAAGTATGGTCAAGTATATCATGTCAAAGAAGTACCTGATAGATCGTATATTTTAATACATGCAGGAAATTTTGCTGGAGACAAACATAAAGGGTATCGAACAAATGTTGCTGGATGTATTTTATTAGGAAAACATCAAGGACTTCTATGGGGACAGTGGGCAGTTCTCAATTCTAAAATTACAGTCAGACGATTTATGACCCACATGGAATTACAACCATTTACATTGAAAATACACGAAGCGTTTTAGGAGGATTGAATTATGATAGGGTTAGATATAATCTTAGGTGGAATAACGGGGTTACTTGGAAATTTTATTACAGGATGGATGAATCATAGAACCACCAAACTTAATAATGAACATGAACAAAAAATGGTTGCCCTAGAAACTGCGGCAATGAAAGAAGAATCAAAAATGCAGATCGCTATTACTAAAGCAGAAATAGAAGGTGCTGTTGAGTTAGCAGATTCTGCTGCATATATGGAATCAATCAAAGCTGGAAACAAAGCAATGTTTTCAGAAAAGTGGATTGATAAACTATTTAATGTTGAAGGAAAGGTTGGAAGATTCTTTGCTATTCCAGTTGCAGTACTATTGGCAATGGCATTTGGATTTGTAGATTGGTTAAGAGGTTTCATGCGTCCAGCTATCACATTATATTTAACTGGTATGACAACAGTTATTACATATATGGCATGGCAATTGATTCAGACAAATGGTGGGATTATGGAGATGACAGAAGCTATCCAGATCTATAATAAAACAACTTCAATAGTAATTTACCTTACAGTCAGTTGTGTTACATGGTGGTTTGGTGATAGACGTATGGCGAAGTTCCTGACAAAAATGAATGAACAAAAGGGTAAAAAATAATGAGCGGCACAGGTGGGTGGTTGAAACGTAGCATTGGAATAGTTGTCGGATTGGTTGCCATAGGTACTGCGATAGTAGGTGCTATAACATGGCAATATACTACATTTGCGACTGATGAAGAAGTAGCAGTCGTAGAGGAACATGCAGAACAGAATGTTGCACAACTATCACAGAAAACTCTTGAAGGGTTTGAAGCAGTTAATAAAACCAAAATGCAAAAATCAATAAGACGATTTGATCTTAAAGATAGTCATAAAAGATTATTGGCAGATAAATATGAGCTTCTTGAAAAGCTTAAAATAGAACCAAACAATACAGAGTTAAAAATAGATTTAGATGTATGTCGAAGTAGGATAAAAATGATAGAAGACGAACTAATAGAATTAAGAATATCAAAATAAGAAAGGATACACAATGGTAGATTACAAAGAGAAAATTTTAGAGCTCCTTGAAAAACATATGAGCGAAAAGGGATTTAAATTATGGAAAGGCATTTCAAACATCCTTCCGAATACATGGGAAAATGCCACATCTTCAACAGGAAAATATCATAAAAAAATGAATGGCGAAGTTCCAACACAAGGGGAACATGCATATCATTTATTATATTCAACAGTTAAACTATTTAGAATGTTTAATGTAAATTCGAAGACTACCGATGCTGACAAAATGTTATTTGCGGCAGGTTTACATGATTCTTTAAAATATGGAAATTTAGGTACGAGAAAACATACTGATAGAAAACATGATAAAGAAGCAGCTGATATGGTATCATCAAATAAGAATACATTTTTAAAAGTATTAACAGAAGAACAATTTTATGACATGGAAGAAATGATAAGGTTTCACAGTGGTCAATGGAGCACTGATGTTTCAAAAGATAAAAAATTTGATTTTAATGATTACAATCCAGAAACCATGTTTATTCATATTCTTGATATGATGAGCACGGCAGATTTAATTCAAACAGATGTGAGGGAATAAATGGTAACTGTTCTAACTTCATATTCATTAGTTCCAGAGTTACAACATTTTTTTAATTTATTTGTTGTAGGTTCTGAAGTTAATAGAGATTTAGTACCACCGCCTGTGGATATTGCGGTAACATACATGCCAGAAAACTCATTTATTGAAATGCTGTTTAATGATAGCTATTCAAAACAATCATATGAATATAAATATATTGAAGAAACAAATGTGGGATGTATTCCACGTTCAGCATTCACTAGAATACAAATATATCCAGGGTCATCACAATATTTAACATTAGATGCTTCAGGTGATAATATTTTTAATTTGAGATCAGATGATATTGTATTACTTGATGCACTGTTGGCGTTTAGAAATGGAGCAGATGATGCAACAAGTTTATTGATTATTGATTCAACCTCTGCTTCATTCGATAGTACAGCAATAATTTTATATGCTAGTTATGAGTTTCTTTCTACTGAGCTATCGAAAATGATATATCTCTATTTAGTACTTGAGACACAAGGAGATTTTAGTTTATATAATAATGACTTATTAATATCACAGACTGAAATGCTATACGTTTGTTATGAATCATATTTAATAGATAAATACTTTGCCTTCATGACAGTAATCGAACCTGATCTAATTTATGATTGTGATCAAGGAGATTCAAATTAATGGCTCGTACCATAGATGATTTCTGGCTAATTCTTGATGAAATTCAAGGAGATAGTACAGAATTAACCGATGCTATAAAATCAATTGCTAAAAATGAAAAGACTGTTTCCGAAAGACTTTTTACAAATATCATTGATCAAATATCATACAACAGTAGAGACTATACAAGAATAAGATCTTTTTTAAGAGACTGGTATGCGGCACATAGAACGGTCACAACTTTTCAAGCAAATGTATCAGATATTTATCAAATGCCAAATGATCAACTGGATGATTTATTTGAGAGTTTTGGTTATCCGTATTCAACAGGCATAAGAGATCCGATTTCTAATAATCCAACATTAAATAAAATTAATTTCTTTCTTGATCTTATAAACCTTTATAAGATAAAAGGTTCTCCAAAAGCTCTCGTCGATGTTCTTCAATATTATGGTATTGTTGATGTTGATCTTTATGAAATGTCATTGCAGTTTGATGACCGTCCGAGTAAGGTTTCGACCGATCTTATTTTTAAAGGTAAGGTTGTATCAGGAACTACGGGAGATGTGTCTCCAATATATTTACCTTTTGATTTATTGACACAAGGTGATCCACATTGGTTACAAAGTGAAAGCCAAATCAAAACTTTATTCAATCAGAATATTATTAACTTTCCATCACAATCTCCATATTTTACTTTAAAGCCATTATTCAATGAAGAAGCAACTGATGCGGCAACAGGTATTCTACAAAGATGTGTTCAAGATCAACATGATACATGGGAAACTGCAGGATTTCCTCCAGAAGATACTTCCCCAGTATTACCACAGGATGCAGTAATTTCGATTACTGGAGATCAATGTTCGCTATTAACAATTTATTTAGCATCAATATATACATTCAATAAACAATATACTGTTGGGGCTCCTGCAACTAGATTTGTATGCTATGACGGAACTAATACAGTTGCAGCAGATATCATTGATGAGTTTAGAGATATTACACAAAAACCATCTAGTAGAAGTGATTATAAATCAAGACTCATAGAATATTTAGATACATTTACAAGAGCAATATCAGAAAACTTTTTACAAACACATAGCGATGCAGGAACAATATTAGCAATATTGAATCCTACGGTTAAATCAAATTTAGATGGCCTTGCCACTGGTGTTAATACTGTTCTAGGCACATTATTAAAAGACCTTGGAGAGTGGGTTCGTGCTAACATAAGTTATGGGTTCATTAATATTAGTTATATTCTTTTTGGAATGGATTCTCTGTTCAGTCAACTTCAAGACGTTATCGAATTTTTCAAACCTTATCGTGCAAGAATAATTCCTCTTGAACTGTTACAATTACAAAACAGATTATTTAATAGTATTATTGTTGAGGATAGTTTAGAAACTACTGCTGATATAAGTATGCATGATTATTTAATTGGAGATTCTATGCCATGTTGTGATGATGCTGCTTGTTCAGCATTATACAGTCCAAGAGAATATTATGACTGTGGATCATATCACGATATTGGTGCTGTAACTGATCTACCAGAAGAAATACAAATTACTCTTATAGATGAATATCATGATCGTTTAGTATGTCCTTCTTCTGATTCAACTGGGTATGTTGTATCCGAAATGGTTAGCGAAGTACATAATATACCACAAGTAGAATCGCTTTCAAGTGGTACAACAAGTCTTGCTATTTCATTTACTACACTTCAACCAAATACAGATTATTCATTAATACTTAATATTTATAATGAGACTGATGTTACACCATTACAAAACTCATTAATTGTATGTGATAAACTTACGACAGGATTTGGAGTTGAGTTTTCTGCTCCGTTTGATTCTGCTAATTATAATTTATCATGGAGTATTATTGATTCAACAAGCACTGTAAGTATTTCGGGTGTTAATTCAATTGCTTCTGCTTCAGATGAAGCAACCGTTACATTTTCTCAGGCAAGAAGCAATGTTAATTATTCTATTGCTTTATCACTAGAAAATCTGATTGATTCAACTACAACTATATTTACATATACAATTACAGAAAAATCAGTCAATGGGTTTACTGTTAAATTTTCTGGTGCTATGGATTCAGCAAACTATTCAATTGGGTGGACTGCATTTAATCATGGAAGAGAAATACCAAGTAGTCCTGTAGATGGGTGGGTTGCAATTCCAGCTGGAGCGACAACACTTACTGTACCGATGGTTCCATCAGAAGTTTATGATAATTATACAGTAGCATTTTCAATTGTTAATACAGATGATACATCAATTTCACAATATAGTTATGTTGTTACAGAGAAAACAATTGATGAGTTTACTGTTTTATTTTCAGGGCCTATATATTCTGCAAATTATTATTTATCATGGGCGATTCCTGTTTCATCAAATGCTATTTTTGAGTCATACTTTTACAGGCAAGAAGGGCAGATGAGAGGGTTTGATGACGATATTTTATTTGATTGTACATTTGGAATGGATCTAGTTGAAGTAGAATTGGTAGAAACCGTTAGCTTCTTATTAAAAGAAGATGGCGGTTACTTATTACAAGAAAATGATGATAGACTTATTCTTTAATATCTTTTCAGATTTAAACCTTTAATAGATGATTATAAACTACATAACTTATGTAGTTGATATCCTTTCTTTTTAGAACAAAAAACAAAAGTAAATCTTATAGGAGTATTAATTATTTATGTCACAGCTAAAAGAAGAGATTATGAAATTAGCAACTAACACTATTTTAGATAATAAGGAGATTGCAAAAGTAGTTGGATGCTCCCCAAGAACGGTCAATAGATATGCAGGATCACATTCAGACAGATGTAATTCAAAAATATCAGGTAATACAGAGGATATGTTTGAAATTCAAAAAACAGTACTTCTTCCTGATATTCATTACCCACATTATGAACCAGAACTAATGAGTGCAGTAGAAGAATTTATAATTGATTATGAACCTGATGAACTTGTATATATGGGAGATCAAATGTCGTTGGACTGTATTTCAAGTTGGAATAAAAGAAAACCTTTGTTGAAAGAAGGTCAACGATTGTTAAAAGAATATGATGGTTTCGATTATCATATATTACAGACACATGAAAATATAACACACGAAAATACACGAAGAACATTCATGATGGGAAATCATGAACAACGAGTAGAATGGTATTGTGAAGAGCATCCAGAATTAGAAGGAATGATTGATCTTTCAAGGCATCTTGAATTAGAAGAAAGAGGTTATAATATTATTCCTTATAATGAAATTCATAAAGTTGGAAAACTAAATGTTATTCATGGTTTCTATTGGAACAAATATCATGCAGTAAAAACCCTTGATGCATTTGAAGGTAATGTTGTTTATGCACATGTTCACAATCCTCAAATGTATGCAAAAGTGACACCGATTGATAGAAAAGGTTATCATACTGCAACATCACTTCCTTGTCTATGTAATATCAAACCTGACTATCATAAGAATGCTCCAAACTTCTGGATTAATGGGTTTGGAATTGTAGAGCATCTTCCAGCAACAGGACTTTTCAATCTATATACAATTATTATTATTGATGGTTCATTTATGTGGAATGGTGTCTATTACGGAAAATCATTATAAGAACAAAAAAAGAATGAGACATTTTATAATGTCTCATTCTCAGGGTAGATCAATCGCTCACTGGAACGGGCTCAAATATGATCCGTATTCGAAATCCCCAGCAGTAAGCACCCTGATGAAATCTAAATAAATAGTTTTCATCTTCACTTATTAATATATATAGTTAGAACAAATTAAAAATTCCTACATGGTAATTCACTAACAGACTTTAAGCAAAATATGAGGGTTCAGTCTGTACCCTGTAAAAAGGAGATAAGACCATGACATATAAAGATCAGTTCGTCGTAGAAGTAAAGTGTAACGGAAAAATTTTGAGAGTACAAGATGATGTAATTCACCTACCTTTTGGCAGCGAGTACTCTATCTACTTGAAGAATCTTAATTCAAGAAGAGCTGCTATAAACATTTCAATTGATGGAGAAGATGTTCTTGACGGTAGTTCGTTGATATTAGATGCAAATTCAAGTACATACCTTGAAGGGTTTCTGAGAGGAGCAACCGCAAAGAACAGATTTAAATTCATTAATAAAACAAAAGAGATTCAAGAACATCGTGGAGATAAAATTGACGATGGAATCATTCGAGTTGAATTTGCATATGAAAAAGCAAAACCAATTCAAAAGCTTATTGTTGAAGACCACCATCACCACGATCACTATCATTGGAATTACAATGATTGGTTTACTGGAAATTCAAATGTGAGATACATAAGTTCAGGTCCTGTTATTGGTTCATCAGCAGACTTCAGTATGTTAGCTGGAAGTTCACGAGGTGACGATCAATCAGTGACAAAAACATTCTTTTGTGACAGTAATGTAACTATGGATTCTCTTGGTGTTGAAGCATTAGGTCAGCCATTAGATGATGAAGGAATTACAGTAAAAGGGTCTGAATGTAACCAAGCTTTTAATTATAGTTCGATTGGTGAGGTTGAAGAAGCTGAAGTGATCATTCTTAGATTGAAAGGAATGACAGCAGCTTCTGCATGTGTTAGACAACCGGTTACAGTAAAAACAAAATTAAAATGTTCTACTTGTGGTAGAGTTTCGAAATCATCAGCGAAGTTCTGCTCTAACTGTGGAACATTTTTAGAATAATTTTAAATAATGCAGGAATTTAGGGAGCAAGATCGAAACTGGTCTTGCTCCTGCTATCCGTCGATAAAAAAAGGATCCAAACCTGTTAGATAATTAGAACAAAATATAAAACCTACCTCATCAAAAAAAGGATGATAATATCATGAGCAAAAAAGTAGAAACAATAGAAGTTAAAGCCGTAGACGTTTATGGAGAATGTCTCGGAGATTCAGTGAACAGTGTATTATCGAAAGAAAGAGTTAAACCAAAAGGTTATGTTGAGATTTTTGAGGAAGGTAAAGACGGCAAGAAAAAACTTGTTGGAAGACATAATCTTGTACTATATATTGGTAGAGAATGGATAGCTGAAAGAATTGTTGCAATAAACAATTCTTCGGTAACACCAAACTATGATGAATATATAACATGGTTTGGACTTGGGGACGGAGGTGTAATACCAGGAGATCCATTTAATCCTTCTTCACCAATCATAACCGATACAGATTTAGCAGCTAGGATAATGATTAATGCAACAGATTCGTCTGCTGCAGATTATCATACTGTTGCTGCTGGTTATCCAGAAGAAGGTTATTATAAAGTACCATTCGATACAGTTGATTTTGAGCAAGATGCACAAAACGACGACGCATGGGTAGTACTAAAAATTACTGTGACAGTTGGAATTGATGATGCCAACGGAAGTCAATTAAGTGAAGCAGGATTGTTTACTGCTGCTTCCAGCGCAGGCGGGTATAGTGGAAATTTTAATATTTTTTCAAGAGTTACTTTCCCATCAATTGTCAAAACAATTGACCGCCGAATTATATTTAACTGGTTCTTATATGTATAAAATTGAAGATCATTTTCAATTATAGACCTGGAGAGAAAGGAAGATAAAGAATAGAGTTTAATTAAAAACTAGAGAAATTAAAATAGGAGGAGTACGAGATATGGCAAATGTATCTCCAGGTGTTTACACCAAAATTATCGACCTGTCTCAATTCGTGCAAGCTGTACCATCAACAATTGGTTTTATTGCTGCATTAACAGAGAAGGGAGAAGACAACAAACTTAGATTTATAGGATCCCGAGCAGATTTTATTTCAGAATTTGGGGAACCAAACATTTCAACTTATGGGAAGAATTATGGACAAGGTCCTTATTGTTCTTATAACTACCTTGGTGAATCTGGCGCTCTTTATTTCATGAGAGTAATGTCAGATAATGCCGCGTTTGCAAACATGAGAATTGATGCAACTATAGGCGCTACTGATACGACTGCAGGTTATTCAATTACATTTGTAGAAGGTATGAATACTACAACTGAATTTGGTACTAACTTAGCACAATCAGGAACTACATATCCAATTGCTTTCTTGAGACCAATTGGTCGTGGTCAATGGTACAACAAGTTGGGGGTTAGAATTACTGAAGTATCAAACCCAACATTGTGGGATCAATATATCATGGATGTTTATGAAAGACAATCAGATGGTCAAGATGTTATTATTGAATCATTTGAAATTTCATTCGATCCTCAAGCAAGAGATAATGCAGGTGAATCATTATGGATTGTTGATGTCCTTGAACTTTATTCATCAGTGCTTCGTGCAGAGATGTTTATAAGTGAATCACTTGGAACATATTCTGCTGGTTATGAAGAAAATATTCGTGTTTATGACAAGGATATTGGAACAGTAACTGTTGTAGAAACAGGTGGAGCAGCAACAATTTCAGATAACAAACAGGACTTTAGCGATTGGGAATCAGCTGCTGGTCCTGCTGAATATGTTGTAACTGTAAAAGACGCAAAAGGAAATGAACTATGGGGTTGGTTAGGAGCTGCAGGTGGAACAGATGACGAACTGTGTGCAGTTTATGAAGACAGAATGTTGACTAGTCAATCATGGAATGGTAGTACTACAAGTTTTGATCCTACTACAGAAGTAGATTATAGAATAAAAAAATCATATGGTTCTGTTGCTACCGCTTTTACATCATCTGAACCTGTACCATTAAGAAAGGGATCAGAAGGCGATCTTTTACAAGCTGATGGTTCATTAGATACTGCTGAAGCAACACTGCTTCTAAATCAAGCATACTCAGGTATTATTGATGATACAGTTCTTGACAATGAAAATACTTACTTCTCAATGGTATTTGATTGTGGATATCCATCTGATGTTAAAACAGCAATCAGTACTTTATGTCAAACAAGACGTGACTGTGTCGGTATTCTTGACAATGGTGATAATGCTACTGTTACATTAGCACTCGCAGCAAGAAACGACACTAACACATTTAATAATTACTTTGTTGCACTTTACGAAGAATATAATAAAGTGTATGATTCATTTACAGGACAAGATATGTGGATTTCACCAGTATATCATATGTCCTACATTCTGCCAAGAAACGATACTGTTGCTGAACTTTGGTTTGCAGCAGCTGGTTTCAACAGAGCAGCAATTGATACAATTAAAGATTTGAGATTCAATCCAAGACTTGGTGAGAGAGATCAAATGTACTTGAAGCAATTAAATCCGATTGTGAAATTCAATCCTGGATATGTTGTTTGGGGTCAGCTGACTTCTCAAGCAAAAGCAAGCGCTTTACAAGACTTGAACATTGTTCGACTTGTACTTTATATCAAGAGAGCATTTGAGGACTTTTGTAAGTTCTTCATCTTTGAACAGAATGATGAAATTACATGGTCACTTGTTGCAGGTCAACTTGTAGAATTTCTTGAAGTTATCAGAAAGAAACGTGGTCTTTACAACTACTCAGTAGAAGTAGGGGCAACTGATTATGAAAGAAAAACCAAGAAATTCCATGTTAATGTAACTCTTGAACCTACTAGGGCTGTAGAGCAGATACAACTTAACTTTTTTATAGTTTAATATCAATAGGTTATAGACTTTTGATAAATTATTTATCAAGTCAACAACTTGAGTTGATTGCCTCCTTTTCTTAGAACAAAATATAAAAGAAAAGGAGGCAACTTTTCGTGCGAAAAAATTCTGAAATATGTTTAATTTGTGGTAAAACTAATTTTAAAAATGCTAACAGTTTTACTAAACATTTGAGAGTTCATAAAATATCTACTAAAAATTATTATTTATTTTATATTGATCATAATGCAGGTATTTGTAAAGTCTGTGAAAAAGAAGTAAAATTTCATAATATTGATAATGGATTTCCTAACCTTTGTAGGGTTTGTAATAATAAAAGAAATCCAAAAAGAATACAAAAAATAAAAGAAACTAATATAAGAAAGTATGGAGTTGAGAATGTCTCTCAAGTAGAAGAATTTAAAGAAAAGAGAAAACAAACAAATCTAAAAAGATTTGGAGTTGAGTATTCTCATCAAAATCCAGATATTATGAAAAAATGTTTAGATACGTGGAGTAAAAAATATGAAGGAGGACATCCAGGAAGAGACCCACAAGTAAAAGAAAAGAAAAAGAAAACATGGCAAGAAAAATATGGAGTTGATCATGTTTTTCAAAAAGGTCCAATCCGAGAAAAACGAGATAAAACATGTAAAGAAAAATTTGGGAGTAAATATCCAATGTGTAATTTACAAGTTCGAAAGAAATTTGAAAAAAGCATGATTGAACAATATGGAGAAAAACATGCTTTACTAGTCCTAGAAATAGTAGAAAAAGTTTCTGGAGAAAATCACTATAATTGGTTAGAGGATAGAGAGCAACGATTTGCTCCATACACAGAAAAATTTTTTGATGGAGATTTTCGTGAGCAAATTAGAAAAGAACAAAAAAATATTAACCCTATGTCAGGTGACACGTTAGAAGAAAGTGCTCACCTTCATCATATAGATTATGATAAAACAAATGATAGTAGAGAAAATTTAATCTTTTTAAATCAGAGTAATCATTTTAAAACAAATACTAATCGAGAACATTGGAAAGAACTTTTGAAACAAATTAATCAATTATATATTTAACCAAAAATAGACCTGGTTGGAGTAATCCTTCCAGGTCTATTTTACGTCATTATATCTTTTCTATATTGGTAAAATGAAATATAAATTCAGGGGATATCATACTTCCATATTCAGTTAAACTACCTTCTTCAATAGAATCTAGTTTGTTTGTAGAAGATTTTTCAAAATATCCGCTAAAATATATTACATCATCATCGTTCATCTCTGCTATTGTCATATACAATGCATTTCCGTTTTTAATAAGTGTGTTTGAAAACATATCTGATATCGTATTATTCCATGTTTTTATTTTTATATTTGTATTTGGAATTATGATTGATAGATATGCATGACCTTCGCCAGTTGTTGCCATTTCTTCAATAATACCAACCCAATTTGAAACATTTCTAAATGCTCTTGTTTCTATACCTCGTTGTTTTCTAGCCTTTGATTTTAAAAGATCATTTTCAGCTTGTTGATATTGATTGGAATAGTTTTCAACTATTTCAATAAAGTTATTTTGATCTATAGGGTTTTCTATTTGAGATTGGTTTCGAATTTCTGACTGTAACATTGATTCATAGCTTTTAATATCTGATGAAGTATCACCACCTCCAAGAGCTATAATTAGAGTCACTACTAACCATCCAAAACCAAAAATCCTAGAAATACTGCTATGCCCTTTTCGAAGAAGAAACCATGAAAATATTAGTGGTATAAATAAAATACCAAACCCCAACAAAACACTTACCTTACGATTTTCATTTATTATTTCTGTCATTTTTAACTCCTTTTATTTTAGTGTTTGCTAATTCTGATGTATGGCAATCCTCCCCAGTCATTGTTTGCTTCAAGTTCATAAAAGAGTTCACCCCCCTCATCACCGTATTCAAAAAAGTATGCATAAGTCCCCTCATATTTTAACATAAGATCCAACGCAACAGTTAAGTGATGTTGATCTCTTTTAAGCTCTTGTTCTTTATACATTTGCATATACCAAATACGAGTATCATATAGTTCTTTTACAGTGATATTATTCTTTTTACAAAATTCTTCTGGATTGTCCTCATCAAAATAATAATCACCCATAGTATATCCATCACTCAATTTATTTATAAAACTTTGCATTATAGTTTTGGAAGTTTTGTTAACTATCATTGGAGTCTTACCTTCTGCATCGCTATAGATAGTTTTAGCAAAAATATCCTTTTTAATATACTTTGACACATCTTCTAACCTTTTAATTTCATGTGGCCAAAATACAATAAATGAAGTTGAGCTAGAATTTGTTACAAAATCAAATTTGAATCTCATCTATTTTCCCAACAGTCTTGAATATGTCCGACTGTAACGTCAGCGGATAATGCGTATTTGATTTTTGTTGCAACTCTTTCTTTAAAATCTGCTAGAGTTTCATTATCATGCATTTTGCTATATGGCAAGCCAATCATCAAGCCACCATCGCCATAATCATCATAAGGACCAGATGAAGTTTGAAGGTCTGTACCTTGAATCAATATATCAATACATTCTTCCATCTCACTTTTAGCTTCATCGAGAGATATAGGTTCTTCGGGATATTTTTTATTGATTTTTTCTAGGAGTTTAATAGTAATAACATCTTTTCCTAAATATGCCCCCATTACTATAAATGATGAAGAGCTTGAATTTGTTACGTGATCTAATTTGAATTTCATATTACTTCTCCTTATAATCCTAATGGGCAACAATCTCTTTTATTGTCCAGTATTGTTCTGAATTTTTCGAACGGTTCTGCATTAACCCATATTTTATGTAAACTATCTTCAATTGGAATACTCCAATTTGATTCGTCTGCAAAACTGCAAGGCATAAACTTCATATCCGGAGTTATATATGCTGACATTCTTGCTGCCTCACATGTATCAAGAGCTGCTTTTTGTAGTCTTGATGCTTTTCCATATCTCATTACATGATTTACAAGACAGCTATCCATTCCAATTTTGAATTTAGATTTAGGAGTGAATGTCACAGAAGCAAAATCTTTTAGTTGACCTGTAGTTGGAACCCAATCAATCCTTTTTCCAGCACCTTGAGGTTTAAATAAAAGAAAAATTACAGCATTTAAACTAGATATATCAAAATCCCATATACCAGGATTTCGCCCTTGAACTATATTGAAACATTTATCAAAACTTTCCTTTGAGAATATTTGATGAATGTTTGTTTTGACTCCGCCTTTGATTAATCTGTCAATAGCTTCGTATGTATATGGTTGTTCATAATCTGAAACTGCAACAGCACCACACATTTTTGATATTTCAATTTGTTCATCAGTTATATCAATTCCGCTTGTTGTATAGTTTGGCACAACATTTTTCGATCTGCAATATTCGACTATTTCTTTGAAGTTCTCATGATGATTTGGATCGCCCCTGCCTCCGAGTGCAACCTGATTAACATGATAGAACGTTTCATCAATAATCTTTTTGAAGTCTGACAGCGGCATATTAAGGCGATCAGTATGTCCCTGATAACAGAATGTACATTTATGCTTGCAAGTGCCCATGACACCAATATCGAGCAGAGACGCCATTTGCATAACGAATGGGTCATCATGTCCATTGATCCCTCTTGTTACTTCAAGTCCAGTAGTGGTATTAAATAGAATTTCATATTTATCATTCTTAAATGATTTGTCAAATTTTAAAATCATAACTGCTTTAGTTCCTCACTTTCCTGGTTATCGGTTATTGGTTTTAATTCGTCTTCCTGTTCTTGTACAACCACTTCTACTTCTTCTGGTTCTTCAATAGTAGTTTCTGTCTCTGCAACTTCAACATCTTCTTGAACTTGCTCCATTGCATCTTCTACATTAACCTTGACTTTATTAACTATATCTGATAAGTTATCTTTTATATTGTTGAAGTTTTCTAATATTGTCTCTTCAACTGTTATTTGTTCCTCAGCTACAATGTCATCTTGAGAAACAATTTCGATATTTGTGTCGCTATCATCACTATCGCCAAACCACATGAAACATAGAAACCCCCAAAAAATAATTGACCCCAACCCAATTCCACCCGATTTACTTGCCATTTATAAAACGCCTCCTTATAAAAAATAGATAAGTTGTTTTATTTATTAGTTATTAATATATATAGATCATTAAACTTTTATTGAACGACATGCCAAGATCTTTAGAACAAAATATAAAACAGATGTACAGGTATTAGAATGGAAATCGTAGATAAGATTTTAAACAAACGTAAAGTTAAAGACGAAGAAGCAGTTGGGGGATTTGCGATTGACTCATTCCCAGAAACTCCTAAGAAGAAAAAGCGTCAAATAATACGAACCGTATATCCTGAATCTAAGAATGAATCTATTCCTAGACGAGCAATGATTGATTTGGATTTAACAATCCATAAATATTCAGAAGGATATAAAGATGGTGAGATATATGATGATGCTTTTGAAGGAGCTAAAGAAGTTATTGATTGGTTAAAAGACCAAGGTTATGAAATAGTTATTTTCACAACTCGAGCATCGAAAGAAAATGCTAAAGAACTGGGTGGTGACTCTAATGATCAGATTAAAAAAGTAGGTCAATGGCTTAAAAAACATAATATACATTTTGATAAAATTACTGGCGAGAAATTGGCAGCTGATTTTTACATTGATGATAAAGCCATTCATATACCAAATGGGAATTGGGAAACAGTTCTCAAAGTAATAAAAAAACGTGTAAAGTATAAAGTTGTTTAACAACTAGGAGGACACTAACATGGGTATGAAATATTCATTTGCCGAATTAGGACAAAACATTTTAACTAGAAAGTTCGGCGGGACTACAGTTGGTGTTGCTGATCCTTATGTATCAGGATATCATTTTGTATGGTTTGATAAAATTCCACCAGGGTTATCTGCATATATTGCTAGTAATGGCATTAGTGGAATATCATCAGCTGGTGAAGTACAAAACATATTAGCAGCATCATGCTTGTCTGTAACACCTCCAGGCGGTACTCTAAATAAAATAGAGTACACTGGGCTTGGTGGAGTTAAATGGGCAGTACCAGGAAATATTGATTACGGTAACACCGTATCTGTCAAATTTCTTGAGTTTAACAAAACACCTGTTCTTGACATTATGCACAATTGGGTAAAGTTAATTAGAGATTACAGAACCGGAGCTACTGATTTGATAGATGGCGATCAGGGTGAAGGTTACACAAAAGCTACATATGCTGGATTGATGTATTATTGGACAACAGCTCCAGATGCACAAACAGTCGAATACTATGCAGCATACGATGGAGTTTTTCCATCTAAGGATCCACAAGATCTTTTTACAAGTGATGTGGAAACCGTCGGTAGAATTGATTTAGAGATTGAGTTTAATGTTGATTACGCATGGCATGAACCATGGGTATTGCAAAAATGTCAAGCGTTTGCAAAAACCTTTTCTCAAGTTAAAGATACTGTTAAAAATTACGGTCAAAGACAGTCATCAGGTTAATTAATAAATACCAAATTCTGCTTATTCGGCATTACACAATGTCGAGTAGGCAGATAAAATACAATCAGGAGATTACAAACGATGGATAAAAATAGAATGAGATTAGGACTAATGTATATTTTTGCTGAAAGTTCAAGTCTTTCAAAAAAAGGAAAATTACAATTAGTTAATTTTATAGAAAATGCTACTGATCATCAACTTAAAGCTCTTGCTTTAGATGGCGAGATACATTCAAGTGTTGAGCTTGATGAGCAAACATGTGAAATAATTGATGAACGTTTTCAAGATTCTGGACATATTACAAAATCCTTGAATAAAGCATCGCTGTTAGCTTTAGAGACAGTTACAGATAGAGTATTTGAAAAAAGCATAGTAGAAGGGATGGATCCAGCAAAAGCTCAAAAGAAAATACAAAAACTTCTTCTAAAAAATAAAGATAATCAGTTTATGATGGGTCAGGGATGCATGAAGGGTAAAGATGCAACACAAGTTGGGATTTGCCGTAAATTATATGCTAGGTCGCTGAATAAAAATAATGAAAAAATCAAACAGATTAAATTAAATATGAGAAGTGAATCTAAAGTAAGTGAAGGAGCTAAAGCTGATTGGGCACAACATCAAAAAGAATATCAGGTATTGATTAATGATATTAAAATTAAATGTGCAAAAAAGAAAGACCCAACAGATAGGACTGCATGCTTGAAAATTAATAAAGCAAAAGCTGATGCCCAACTTAAAAAATTGAAACAAAAATATTATAGTAAATATAATTAAAAGTAACACCATTGAAAAAATAAATATAGATCCGAAAGAAAGGAGATCAAAGATATGACGTTTACAGGGTTCGATGTGCAATATCCCGAATACGAGGTTATTACACCGCAGACAAAACTATCATTTACATTAAGATCACTTAATGTTAGTGAGGAAGAAAATTTAAAAGGGAGTTTGGTCACTCCTACAAAGATTGCTGACCATTTGAATGCTTGCATCTTTCAATCGTTAGTTAAAAAACCAGAAGGTATTTCAACACTTGATGATTTTTTAAGAAGAACAACATTGAAAGATCGTGATGCTCTTTTATATGGCCTTTATCATATCACATATGAAGAGATAAGAAATTACAAAGTTACATGTTCAGAATGTAGTACAGATTATGAAGTATCTGTTCAAGCATCGAGTACATTTAATTTTAATGCTTATCCAGGTGAGGATATCACAAAAGATAAAGCAACATTTGAGTTACCTGTAACAAAGGGAGTTTTTGTTACTCTTATACAGCCAACTCTATTTGATGAAATGACAGGGATTAAAACTCTTGGTTCAAGACCAGGAGCAACCCTTGAATTAATAACAGAAACTCTAATCATTGAAAAGTTTGAGCAAGACATTACTGAGAAAAAAGAAAAGATTGTTTATGATGATAGAATTGATGTTATTGATGCTTATATGACTCTTCCCGCTAAGGACAAGAGAGAAATATTTAAACATTATGCAGACAAGTTTGGTCAGTATGGTGTTGATTTAAAAATGAAGAGTAACTGCAATAGTTGTGGGCATGAAGATCTTCATACTATAGATTTGGTGGAAAGCTTTTTTCGTTCATTGTACTCAGCATAATGAGATTTCCGAATACAAGCATGATTTAAATGAAACCATATACGCTTGTATGGAGATGAGTAAACAATCATATACTGAGTGCATACTTATGCCGTTTAAAAGATTCCAAGATTATATGACTTGGAAAGTTAAACTTGAGGAAGAAAAACAAAAAAAGATTAATGAGGAAATGAACAAACATGGTAAATCTTTTAAGTAGATATAACAAGGCTGTTGCTGGTTCTGAATCAAAGCTAGCTGATTATAAATCTACAATTGCCAGCATTGGTGATTTTAGAAGAATAAGTAACATTCAAGTTATATTAAATTCATGGAGTAATATCCTTACTACACCAAGAAGAACATACATGTTTGATCCGCAGTACGGAAGTGATTTATATAAAATGATCTTTGAACCTGCAGATAAAGATACTAAACAAACAATCATTGATGAAAGTGTTACAGTATTGCAACGCTATGATGATCGAGCAATAATCAATGATGTAAAGGTTGAATTTCTTGCGAATAAAAAGGGATTCAATGTTGCTATTGATGTTGAATATGAAGGGGAAACAGGGCAAATAGAAGTTATTGTTGATGAGGATTCATACTTTCAATTTTTTGAATCTGATTCATCAGGAGCATAAAAATGATTACAGACAATGATAAAAAATTATTAATGGAAGCTGGAAAGGACTATCTTTATGATATAGTTCTTGAAAGCGTTTATTTACAAGAGAATCTTTCGTTTAAAGAGCAGATTCTTCTATGTGATCAAATTGAGACATTAACTTATGAAGAAGTTATATCTCTAACAGTTACTGAGGATATCCGTGCATTTGAAAGTAAGTGGAGCAAGTTTCTAAAATATGGGATGGCTGCAATTGCAGGCATGAAAATAGCAGGATCAATTACTGCTCTACCAGTTACTCTGTTTGTTTTATATTTATATCGTAAAGCGACCGATACATGTGTAAGAGCATGTTTTCGAAAAATGCCTTTATCAAAAGAAAGAAAAATTTGCAAATATACATGTCAGTTAAATGCTGCAAAGAAAATAACTAATGATATTCGAAGTGAAATATCCAAGTGCAGTCAGTTTACAAAAGCAGCATCATGTGAAAAGAAACTTCAAAAAGAATATATAAAATGGGCAAAGCGAGTTCAGACATTAATAATTAAAGTAAATCAAATAAAAATGGATGTAGGTGAAAAACAAAGAAAAGCTAAAGCAAAGGAAACCGCACAAAAAGCTAAAGCTATTACTGCTGGTCTTGATTTATCAGGTAATAAATTATCTGATTTTATAGCAGAAAATAAAAAGTTAAGAACTGACTTATCATTTGAAAAACATCTGGATCTTTATAATTCTGTTGTTATGAATGAAGAAGATGAAATGGCTGCAGTTAAATTAGATCCAAAAAAAGAAAAACAAATAAGGCAGGCTATGTATTTAGGTTTATGGATTGTTCCTATTCCATTTTTTAATGATGTAGTAAATTATATGATTAAAAAATATAGTGTTGGGTGTGCTACTAAATGTACAGCTAAAGCTAATATGCCACAAGATCTTTGTTATAGTCAATGTGCATATCTAGGAGCAAAATATGCTGTAGCTGAATTGACAAGGCAAATGGGAAAATGCAAACAAGCAAAAACTCCTGAAAAGGCATTTAAATGTAAAAAAACTGTAATGAAATTAAGAGCAGATTGGAAAGTTCGTGAAGTTGAACGTAAAATTAAATTTGAGCATGCTATAAAGAAACAGATACAAAATGCTAAAGTAAGGAATCAAAAGATAAGAGATAAACAGATGAAAAAAGCAGAAAAGATGCAATCCAAACAAGATAAGGCAAATAGGGCACACTACTAATGGCTATTCAAAACTATCAACGTATTTATAGTTATATTCATGAATATCAAAACCTTGTTTATGATTATTACAGTAAGCATATACTTTCTTTTTTAGTTACATATTATAATCTCAATGTAGATGAAACAATTTGGGAAGATGAAGATCTCATGGGTGGAGCATACGAACAGGTCGGTGATCTGTCCGGTATAAAAAGAAATAAATTTTTAGTCCTTCCATTATTCTATGCAGAAGATGTTACAACATCATTTGATGGTCAAGAGATTGGATATGTAAAAGAAAATGAAACTTCATTTGTCATGCCAAGTACTTATAAATTCAAACCCTATCCAAATGATATTATTAAATTAGAGCAAGGTTTCTTAAGCCCAACGAATGATACGTTTCCACTATTTACTGTGACTGGAGTAGAAATTCATCCAAATACAGAAAAACGATTTTGGAAAATTAGATGTAAAACATTTCAAAGCGAAGGATTAGCTTCAGTTGAATCACAGGTTATGAACACATATTCGTTTGTGGATTATGACAAGAAAATTCATACATTATCAAACTCTCAATTTATAGCAAGATTATTATATAAACATTCATTATTAAAACCAAAATTAAAAAATTTATATGATTCTAGATCTGGATTTTATTATGAATCGAGAGAACCTGTAACGTGTTAGGAGATAAATAATGACTGACCTATTATCAGAACAAGTATATCTATCAAGAGATAGTATTAGAGAACAGATAACTGCCGAAGTTAAGAATTACATGGAACTTAATAATGTAGATCTTACGAAATCATCATTCCTTAGTTTTATAATAGATATAACATCAACCCTTACAGGAAACTTATTATTTTATCAGTTATCAACATATAGAGAATTTTTCTTAACTAAAGCACAACTTCCAGAATCAATATTAAATTTGTCTTCATTTCTCGGGTATAATACAACAGAAGCAACTCCTGCAACAGTGAATGTTCTTATGAACATACCTTTAACATTTGATGACCCTTTAGTTCAATTTTCAATTCCTGATGGTTTTGTTTTTTCTGCTGATGGGGATGTTGAGTTTAGAACGTATTATACAACAACTTTAACAATTGAAAGCAACACAACTGTTACAATTCAAGTAGCAGAAGATAACAAACGATTTACATTACCTTATGATATTAATAGTGGTGTTTTAAGTTTTGTTCTTCCTTTAAGACAAATTAAAGAAACAATTCAAGAATTTCAAATTGATAGCGACACACAGGAATTTCAATTTGTTACATTAGATGTTCCGATAACTGGAGAAGTAGCTTCTCTAGATGTTAAAATACAGGAACCTGGAAGTTCTGCATATACTCAATGGACTGAGTTTAACAGTTTATTTTTAATGTCTGCAACTGATAAAGGTTATGTATCACGAAGAACAGACTCTGGAAGGCGGTTAACATTTGGCAATAATTTAATTGGAGTTCAACCAACAGCCGGATCAAGTGTTTTAGTGACAGTAACAACAACTGCAGGGGCAGACGGAAATGTTATTGCTGGTTCAATTCGTGATGGTGAAAGAATTTATGTTACAACTGTATCAGGAATAAATGAAGTTGTTTCTTATGAAGTAATTAATTCATCTCCTGCATTTGGTGGTGTTGATGAAGAATCTCTTGAAGAAGTAAGGAGCAATTCAATTGCTTCCATTTCAACACTAAATAGATTGGTGACAGAAAATGATTATAAAAATATTAATGTTGTTGTGCCTGATTCACCGATTGCTCAGAACTCGTTACCTGTATTGAAACGATCTGATCTTCAGGTAAATGAGATTGAATTGTTCAGTGGTATTTTATTTGGGACAGGTACTACTGAGATTGATAATCTGGTTCCTACTCGAAACGCTGTATGGACAGTTCCTGATACCCAATCAACAATAGCAAGAGATGCTGAAATTACAATAGGGGATGATACCTATTATTCAATGTTTGAAATTTCAATTGATACTCTTAATACTGTTGGACAGTATGAATATTTAATTTATGCTCTTGAGTTATTGCCAGCTCTTCAAACAAGTTATGGCGAAACATATGATCTTTATTGTGATAAATTAGAAGTTTCTCGTAGTGGTACACAAGGTATATATAAATTATATTATAAATCGGAAGAAACAGATGCTGATCAAGCTACATGTGAGATGGTCATTCAATCTAGTGGTTCTGTAAGACCAATGACTAATGATGCAACTGCTGGGTATTTTATATATACATTTGATCCTTATACTGATATTCCTCTTGGTGAACAAACATATGAGTTCAATATTGAGGATCCAAGTTCAACTGACATTGCTCAATATTCAAACAAACTAACTTTTAGGGGTGACCTAAGTACATTTATGAGATCAAATGTTGAAATTGATAGTACCTCAATAATTGTTTATGATGTTCCTGTAATTGAAAAAACATATTATGATGGAATAAGCAAACTAGATTTTGAGTTACAAGTAATGCAAACATTAATTTCATCTCTCGATTTAGAAGATGTTAAAATGTTAACTGATTTTACAAATATAAAATTTACAAATACTTATGGACTTCTTCAAAATATGGCATTGAATGAAGCAACGATTTCTGCTGTTCTTGACATTGTTACGGCGTTGCCAATAGGATGTGCTGTAGATAGTAGATATATTTTTGCACCCACATCGGGCGATGATACACATCAAGATAATATAATAAAATGTACAGATTCAACAGCTGGAACATTTATATATGAAGAAACTGTTGCTGATGCAATTACTTATGTTACAAGTCAAGGGGAAAATTATATTTTCTCAGAACGTGGGTGGATTCCATTACCTGAATATACAATACCATTAGAAATTGAAATTGAAGTTTTCAGATCAACTTCATTTAGTGGGACTATTACAGCATTAACAAATACTGTACGTGAAACTCTTTATGAAGCATTTGAAGATCGGTTCGGTACAAATGCAACAATTTATAGATCGGAGATAATTGATATTATACATAACATTGATGGTGTTAGTCATTGTCGTCTTAGAAAACCAGAAACAAGTATTTTTTTCAATTTTGAGTTGAAGAATTTGACTCAAGCTCAATTATTAAGGTATGGTCCAGAATATGTTTTCTTTACAGAAGATTCTATAACAGTTAGGGTGATATAATATATATGGAAGAATTATTAGCAAAAGCAAAAATAAAAGATTCACAATTAAAAAGTTTAATTTCACGGATCGTTGCTAAGAATCTTAGCTCATTAGCTGAACCGTGTTTTTATCCAGAGTTGAAAAAACATTATTATGAATTTCTTAAGTTATGTGGATTAACAGAAAAAGATGTTAAAGAATTTGTAAAGCGTAGGTGGGTAGGAAAAAAGGAAGCAAGGTTTTCCACAAATACAAATTCGATTGCAAACTTTTTAATTTTTCTTATGCAATATTATCTAAAGAAAAAAGATAAGCAAACATACAACTATGTTATGGTTTTGTATAATATTCGTCATTATGCTAATTTGATGCATAAACATTTTAAGTTTTGTAATCCCGATGCATTTAAATATGCATTAGAGACATTGACAAAAACACATTTATTCGCAAGAGAAAAAACAATATCAAATGCTATTTATTATATGGCTCAAGTAATGATAAAACGATGGACATCTGCATTACAAACAAATGATCTTGATGCAATTGGAATGTTTATGCGGGAAAGTCGTCACCGTGTTTCACAAAGTATAAAGAGTTTTGCTCAAACATATTATAAAATTGCTGAACAAGGTGTTGGAATTAAATCAGATGAAGCTACTGGTGAAGATGATGAGAATAGTTATCAAGCACAATCAGGAGCAAAATCAACAAAACTTATTGATGATACTACTAAAAAGATTACAATTTATAATTATTCAGATAGAAAGTCTCAAGAGGAAGCAAGAAAAATTTCTAAAATTAATTCTTCTCTTGCAACTCAAATTATAAGTAAGTTAAATAATACAAAATATTCTGATCAAATAAGATTGATCTTTAAACTTTATATTAAGGGCATTACGACAACTAATCAATTATGCGGAAAAGATTATGAAAAATATATTAGAGAGTTAATGTCTTTGAAAAGAACACGCCAAAAAGTTTATTTCAAACAACAAATTAACATCCTGTTAATTAAATTATTAAAAGATTTCAAGTACATGAAGAAGTATGAAAAGCTAACTCCACAAACTCAATTTCTTATTAATTTATTTCTTGCATATTATCTAACTATGTTAATGAGAAAAAGTATTTGTATTAAGTAGTAGTTATAAAATCCGGATTCGACTCTTCAGTTAATGACTCTTCAATGTTTGCCACTTCAGTAGGTACTCTACTATCAACTTCTTTTTCCAAAACTGTAGGTGATTGCCTTCTTCTCGCTGCTTCATTTTTTGCACTAAGCGAATCCCTAGCATTTTTTGCTGCAGGATTTTGTACAGGTGATAACGCCGAAATTTTAATGTTTGGCCCATCTGATGCTCCAGCGAATATTTTAGCACTATTTCTCATTTCATTTCTTGTAAATGATTGTACGCCTTCGATATCCTCCATCCCATGAAGATAATTTCTTAATGTTGGTCTATCAGATTGAAAATTAGTCGTAGTTTCAACTACCATTGTTGAATACAAACTTGTAAAATCAATTCTAACATCAACCATTGCTAATTGTTGGTTGAATGATATTTGTTGTTGATCTCCACCTTTTACAATTGTGACATTTGTAATAACAGCAGGATCTAATTTATAAATTCCAGCCGATCTAACACGTAAGAAAAATGGCCATTTGAATGTTTTTCCATCATGAGATTGTGGTAACGTCAAAGATAATATTGCTGCAATTGGACCTAGAATATGTCTTTTTGTTGATAACTTATTTCCTGGATTTGGATTATATAATCGAACAGTTGCTGTATATGATGGAGTGAATCCACTGTTTCTCCAAATCATCGGAAAGTCTACTCTATTACCACCTAACATTTTATTAATTGTATTTAATGCCCCTCCTAAAAACCGACTTTGTTGCCCAACATTTTGCATCATTCTTTCTAACCCCTGTACACCGCTTATTAACCCCTCTGCCCCACTTTTAACCATACCTGCAGCACCACCTTCAACGTCTTCAAACGCCGCCGCCGTTCCGGCAGCCAACTTTTTTGCACCTTCAGTACCTGTTTCCGAGTTAGTAATTTGAGCTAATTGTTGCATCCCTTGTGAGGCAACATCTGTAAATTTTTGAAGGAAAGTTTCTCCGTATTCATTTGTAAATGAATCTGTTGGAAAGTTGTCAGCAATAAATGCTAATTTGAGTCCTTTTGTAGGCAGCCGAAACCCATGCCTTTTTAATATTGATGCATATCTCTCTATTCCTGGTCCGGTGTCTACTCTAAATAATGTTAACCCAGATTCAAAATTAGCAAGACCAGGTATAATTTCTACAACTGGCATACTATTCAGAATTGCAGTATCGCTTACATGTGATCTTGGTGGCAATCCAAATATACCATTGAATCCTGTTAATTTCATTACGTTTGAGTTATCAGCCATTATTTATCTCCTTATGTATTACCTGCTGCAAGTGAAGCTGCAAGTGCTTCGCTTCCTGTTGAGTATGATGGTGGTCCTGATGGAAATGGGCTCATACCACCACCAACATTTGTGGATGTATTACTTGTGACAACATTGTTTGTTGTAACAACAGTAGTTTTATTTCTTGACTCAGTATTTTTATCACTATTGTCATTAAGTTTATTTGTTTGTCTATTCATTCTATCTTCTTCTGCTTTTTGTTTTGCAGCTTCCTCATCTGCATATATTTTAGCAATTTCTGCTGAAGATAATTTATCTCGTTGTGCATCTGTAACAAGTGCAGGTTTTCCTTCTAATGCACGTTCAAGACTTTTTGACATATCTCCACTCTGTATAGATTTTACGCTTCGTTTTGCCCACTTATATGCTTTACCAATAATAGGAAGACCTGATAACCATCCATCCACTACGTTCCCTATATTTTTTAATGCAGCTACCAATCGTGGAATTGGAAAGAAAAAATCATAGAGCATTTGTTTAAGTTTATCACCAGAGAACATACCTACAAGATTTTTAAATATTCCTGAAATAAATCCTCCAATCATTCCCATGAAATTTTTAAATTTTTCCCATATTGCTCCAATCCACCCTGGTCCACTTAATTTTTCATCAATCCAATTCCATACTTTCTTTGCTGCGAATTTTAACACAACATTAATACTTTTGATTACCTGACTGACTAATTGAAATGGAAATATTGCGATTTTCCAAATTGCTTTAGCAATATCAGCAATACCAGACATTGACTTTGAGATACCTTCTGATAGTTTTGGTCCACCAACGAATCCAAGAATCATTCCAGCTGCACCACCGATAGCACCACCAATTAAAGTTCCGAAACCAGGAACAATCGACCCTATTGCTGCTCCAAGTGCACTACCTTTCATTGCTCCAGACATTGCTCCTTTAGCACCGGTATCTGTTCCGCCAATAAAACCTGCAAGACCTCTTACAATAAAGTTTCCAACAAAACCTTTTGCATCACCACTCATGATTGCTTGGGCCATATCCCACAGAGCCATACCACCACCAACTACTACCCCGCCAGCAGCTCCAGCG
>JAFCCM010000070.1 GCA_017610225.1 Candidatus Aenigmatarchaeota archaeon
TAGGAAACCATCAATAAGTTAAGTTTAACATCACTAAGATTAGTTATGGGAGATACAGTTTATTTTCCGGAGAATCTTGCTAATTATAATTTTGGTATAGCTGCTGTTATTGGATTAGTTTTTGTTGTTTTAATTGTTGGTGTGGTTATTGGTAGTTCTAGAAATAGTAGGAAAAGAAGAAGACCTGAGTGATTTGTTATTTATTTCTTAGAGGTTAAAGATTATTTATGGAGATTACTGAAGATATTAAAAAATTAATTGAAGAGAATGGAGTTTCTTTTGCCACAGTAAATGAATTTAGTCAACCACACATAATAATAGTAGCCGACATCAAAATAATTTCAAAGGATCAAATACTAATCGCAGATAATTTTATGAAGAATACTGTTGAAAATCTCAAAAATAATAGTAATATCTCAATTATGGTATGGGATAAAAGAATAGCACAAGACTCACTAGCATATGAGATAATTGGTGAAGCTCAATATTTTTCTGAAGGTAAATGGAAAAAAGAAGCACATCAAATAGATCCAGATTGTGAAACAAAAGGGGCAATCTTAGTTACAGTAATGAAAATAAAGAAATTATCTTAACTTCACTGCAATTTTTTCAGAATCAACTTCCATAGCATGTTTTATCAACTCACTTTCTAGAATTAATAACTTCTGAACGATTGGATTTTCATCATTCAAAACAAATAAACTTGCTCTACCTATTTCTCGAGTTTTTTTAACTACTTCAAAATTTTCTATTTTTTTCCAATATTTGAATAATGACATTCTCGATATACCAGTTTCTCGGATTATTTCTTCTTTTGTTGTGTCAAATGGTCTTTTTTCGATTAAGTAATCTATTATTCTAATCAATGGATTATCACCAAAGAATTCTATCAAAATTGATTGTTCTTTCATAAATATTTTATTTACTTCTAAGTATATAAATCATTACTATTATAGTATGTTTAGATTTACTCATATTTTTTCAGTAAAAATTCATTTATTAGTCTTTGAATCTCATCTTTTTCACTCAAATTAAGGTTAACTTGTTCCCCGTAAGAAGTGGGTTTAGAAATTATTATGTTCCCTCTCTTCAATTCCTTTATCAGTTTCATTATATATTTTCTCATATGTTTAGGAAATCCTTTTGGAAGATTATCTATGCTCGTATGCTTCCCTCCCCAGTATCTATACCTTGCTAGTTTATCGAGAATTTTCCCTTTAATTTCATTATCTGTAAGTATCAATTCAACCATCTATTCAACCTACTCTGTCTAACACCAGAAAGTTCAATAAACGGACTAGCTCTCTTAATAATAACACCAGATTTGCGAAGAGTAGGAATATCTTTGAAAGGTCTTTTTTTAATTATTTTTTCGGTAGTTTTTAACCCAATCCCAGGAACCTTCAACAAATCTTCCATTGGCGCTTCATTAATATCAACTAATAAATCATTTTCTTTTGCCATCGTGAATTTAGGGTCTTCTTTCAAATCCAATCTATCATTGTCGTCAAAAACAAATTCTCTAGCCTTAAACCCATAATCTTTCAACAAAAATGAGCTCTGATATAAACGATGTTCTCTCCAAGGATTTCCAGATTTCTTTTTTTCAAGAGGTGTGTGGTGAACAGGATCAAATCTTGAATAATAAACTCTTCTAGCATTAAGCTTCTGGAAAATATAACCGCTTATCTTAACAATATCTCTATCTGTTTCATCACTCGCACCAACAACCATTTGTGAGTCCATACCTGATCTACACTTACCTTCTTTTTGTACTTTTTCAACTTCTTCTGATATCCACCTCAGTCTTTTAAGAATATCCTGTTTAAAATTAAGGAATAATTTCATATCTTCATAATGATCTTTTGATGGGAATTCTATATTTATCCCAACTCTATCTGCAACTTGGACGCTCTGTTTGATTAAATCTCGAGAAGTTCCTGGCATTACTTTGAGATGAATATATTGTGTAAATCCTAATTTACGCATTTCTTGTGTGGCTTCTAGTTGTTTTTCAAAAGTAGAGTCTGGATCTCGTTGAACAGAAGAAGAGAGAAAGACCCCCTCAATCTTCCTCATTGACGGCAACATTGGCAAGTTCCTTAGGTTTCCAACTATCACGTTTAACATGTCTAACTGCCCTGAATGGACAGAATATGCAGTCATTCATACAATGACTAGTCATAAGTGTTTTTAACAGAGGACAGGTTTTATTTCCTCCACAAGATGCATGGAATATTGGGACTGTATGCTGATCGTAAACTGAACCCAAACTAAGCCTGCGTATCTTTTCTCTATTAAATGTCATCATAAGGCGGGGCTTCTGCCCGCTAACTAGAAATAGTCTTAGAATGTTATCTAACTTTGGGAAGGGTATAGTTGGAATGAATCACCAAACAAAGAAAGGAAATCTAAGATTTAGAATAAAATAAGGAACAAGGAGTGTCAGAATTTATTTGTTGGATACTACAACTCTATAATACTTTATTTCTCCTGCAGTTGAACTATTTCTGGTTATTTCTACTATATCTTTAATTTCCCCTTCTATAGCCACTACAACAGGATCTTTTACACTAATTTTAGGAAGGTGCTTTAGTTTTATTCCATACTTTTCTAGTATTTTTTTCTTTTCTTCTTCGTTGAGTATTTTATGTTTAGGGACTAGTTTATGTTGAAGAACATTGATTTCCTTTTCTTCCTTTTTTACCATTGAATCACACTACTTAATTAAGTAATGATAGGTTTAAATGTTTTTATATGTGACTTAGCATTCTTTCTATTAGGATTTGATTAATATGGTAAAAATCTACCTAGGTAAAATGCTAGAGGGATTAAATAGTAGACCAATTGAAATCGATAAATGTGAGTTTTTAGGTCTCGATTCATCTGAGTTACATGAAAATTATAGAAATATTTACAGTTTAATTAGACAAATGGTATTAACAGGAAAAACAAGAATTGATGGAATAGAGGCAAGGCATCTTGCTGAATATCTCAATAGTAGGCATAAATGATTAAATCTTAAACAATCTTCTACAATTCTCCTCAATAACTTTATCAATTTCTTCCATAGGCATACCCCGCAACTTAGACATCTCCTCAAGAACAAACTTGACGTTTTGTGGAATATTATCTTTACCAGGATAAGGAGAAAGAAATGGAGAGTCAGTCTCAGTGAGTAATTGTTCTAGTGGATACTTTCCTGCAATTTTTTTTGTATTTTTACTCCTCAGAAGATTAGTACCAACAGAAATGTAATAACCTTGATTTATGATTTCTTTCGCAAGAGTAAGATTACCAGCATAACAGTGAAATACAACGTCTTTTAGACCAGTTTTAGTGACAATATCGAAACATCTTTGCTCGGCTTTTCGTGTATGAAGAATCACAGGAAGGTTAAATTCTTTTGTAAGGTCTAGCATTTGTTGAAACACTTTTTCTAGTCTAGGTTGTTTCTCTGGTTCAGGATACCAATGATAGTCTAATCCTATCTCACCTATTGCTAGTATGTCATCCTTGTGTTCTCGAACGAATTGTATGTAATCTTCTATTTTCTCGTCAGTCATTTTTACTATGTCTATTGGATGTAATCCTAATGTTAGATAGATAAAATCTTTGTGTTTTTTTGTTAATTCTATTGCTTTTTCTGCGTCTCCAGGATACCCACAATTGATTATTGCTGTCATTGATTGCTTGGCTTGTTCTATCACTTGTTCATGTTTTTCTAGAAGTCCTTTATGGAGTAAGTGGCAGTGAGTATCGAACATAAGTTAATGTTTGTTAGAATTGATTTAAATGTTTTATAGGATTCTTATAGTATATGGGAATCGTGGTTGCGCCCTATGGAAAAATAGTTGATACATCTATAGGTAAAGTTTTTTATGGCAGTAGAGGATTAAGATTTTTAGAAAGACCTATTGTCTCTAGTGAAAAATTATCTAATGTTTCTAGAAAACTTTTGATGGGCGAAGGTATGCAAACCGAAGTTCACTTATTTCCTAGTTACAATGGGTATGAAGGACCAGTTGCTGTTTTATTCATCAGTTGTCTAATGGGTAGAGGTTAATTTGGGATTATAAAAGTTTTGTTGATAATTTATTATCATGCTAGATCATGAATCTTTACGTGCATACTTTGATTACGAACATCCTACTCCTGTACAGATTAGGGAAAGATATAGACAATCAGAAGATTTAAGTGGTAAACACGGCTTGACAGTTGAAAATGTGCTAGATGCTTTAATGACATTAAGAAACAACCAACATTTAGTTCTCCCCGGCAGTTATTCTAGATTACTTCTTGATACTCCACACCCAAAGCATAGATTAGATGACTATAGAAAAACAACAAAACATTTTCATCATTGGAGATATGCACCTGATGTTAAATTAAACACCACAGAAATGATACTTGAAGATGCTGAAAGACAAGAATTTTCTTTAAAATCTGGAATGAGACATGTTTCTTGGGATTTTAAAAAACCACATAGGGGATTTGGTATAGTTGATGTAAGGTCTGGTGAATATACATTATGGCCGTTTCTATACTTATTAGAAGGTGTCAAAATGCAGGATTTATCACCACAATTAATTCAGACAGAATCAACAAAAGGTTTTGATGTTGTTGGATATGTTCCTAGTTTGAAAAGCAGAGGTTCTGAAACTCTTACTTTAAAGAATGTTCCTTACTTACCTTCTGGCGAACCTCATGTACTTTCAACTCAACTTCATCCTACTTGCCAATGTAAATGGAGCCATTATGGTCCGAGAAGGGTAGATATGAGAAGATATAGACCAGGAGAAAGAATGATGTGTAGGCATGCAGTAGCATTTTACAAACATCTGATAGAAGAATCAGAAGGTCTTGTTTTAGATGTTCTTCCAAAACCAACTGGAATTATGAATCCTTGGTGGACTTTAAATCAAAGGACAATATTAGCAAATAACAAGTTGACTATAACTAGAATGAATGCTTTATTAGGAATGTTAATTGGAAGTCTGGGGACAGGAATGGCATTTGATTTATCCTAGATTTCAAAAAAAATAAAGAAACTAAATATAAACTCATAAATATTTTTTTCATTCTCAAATGGCTTTTGATATGTTGTATGATGAGAATTTGTTGGAGTGATATTAGTTTTCTCTAAAAATCTTAGTATTTTATTTACTTTTTCAATTTACTAAAGAATAGATATTTTTTTAAGTTTAACTATACTTTCAATGAGTATATGCCAAAAAAAAGAAGGCTCCATAAAGTAACTTTTATTATTGGAGACTCTAGTAGAGGCATACCCCCAGATTGTATAGGAAGAATTTATAGAACATCAGCATATTCCCCACTTCAGGCATTTACATATATCCTTAAAAAGATTAATGCTCTTGTCGCTAGAGATAATTTTGTAGATGTTGATATTGAAACAAGAGTTCAAGTAATGGATGGAAGAAAATGGAAAAATACCCTTTATTTACCACAAAAAGACTATTTGAGGCTATACGATCCAGACAATTATAAGAGAAAATACGCTTTAGAGATTGATGCTACTCAACCAAGATTATTTCCTTAACTTTTATCTTCTCCTAATCCAAACAATTATTCATGACAATAGAACATGAAATCTCTGAACGATATTTTCACTTACCATCCTCAAACTTTGCTAAAATAATGAAAATGGCTGCTGAAGGAAAAGATATCATTTCCTTGGGTCCAGGAGAACCTGATTTTATAACACCAGAACACATTCGGGAATCTGCTATGAAGGCAATAGACAAAGGCTACACACACTATTCTCCACCTGGAGGAAGAACAGAAACTAAACAAGCAATAGCAAAAAAACTCAAAAAAGATAATAAAATTAATGTCTCTCCAGACGAGATTGTCGTGACTTGCGGTTCACAGGAAGCTCTTTTCCTCGCCACTCTAAGCCTACTTGACCCAGGAGAAAAGATGATAGTCCCAGACCCTGGTTTTCTAGCTTTTATTTCTATGGTAGAGACAGTAACAGGTGTGCCAGTATCCATTCCATTAATAGAAGAAAATGGATTTGAATTTGATCCTGACGAACTAGAAAAACTAATAGATCGGAGAACAAAAGTAATCCTTATTAACTCACCAAGTAATCCCACAGGAAGAATACTTAAGAAAAAAAACCTAGAAAGATTAGCAGATATAGCCATTCAACATGATCTAGTTATATTCTCAGATGAAGCTTATGAAAAACTAACATATGACAACAAAAAACACATCAGTATTGCCAGTTTAAATGGAATGAAAGAACGAGTGTTAACATTTCAAAGTTTTTCCAAGACCTATGCAATGGCAGGATTTAGGGTAGGATATGTTGCCGGACCAAAAGATCTAATTCAAGTTATGACTAGATTACATATTTACACGACAGTCTCTGCACCGACAGTATCACAGATAGCAGCAGTTGAAGCATTAACCAGTGATCAGTCTTGTGTCCAAGAAATGAGAAGAGAATATGATAGAAGAAGAAAATTGATTACTAAACGTCTAGAAGAAATTCCAAGAATTAGTTGTCTTAGACCCGAGGGTGCATTTTATGCATTTCCAAATATTACTAAATTAGGCATGTCATCTGTTGAAGTATCTAACTTTTTCCTGAAGAAAGCTAAGGTTTTAGTTGTTCCTGGGAGTGAATTTGGTAAGTATGGAGAAGGTTATGTTAGAATGAGTTATGCTACCGCTTATGATAAGATAGAAGAAGCAATGGATAGGATTGAGAAGGTTGTTAGGAATAAGTGACCTTTATCTAAATTCTCGTATATATTTTTCCTCTTCTACCATTAACAACAATTGCTAAATCACCTTCTGAAACCATTTCCATCAATAATCTTGAGAGTCTGACATTCCCAAATTTTATATTATAAGGTTTAAATCTTAAAGTGCAACGAATTTTAGTTATGTCTAATTCTCTTCCAGATAAAAGAGTACGTATTATACGTGCAAATTTAAAATCTTCTTCATAAATACCAATAAGGGTATCTAAATTATAATGACTATTTCCATTATTAGTTATTCTATCACTTACAAAATAAATAGGATTTTAATAAATTAATTAGTATCGTATATTTTTTTATCTAACAAAGTATCTCTCTAAAATTATTATTCAGTTTAATCATATTAGTTTTACCATACTTTTCCTTAACAATAACATTTCTTTTCCTTAAAGTTTCCAATAATCTAAAAGTCTTGACCTTACCAAAAACAGATGATAATTTACTTTGTGTAATTTCACCATTATTTTCAACTATTCTTTCAATCATCTTCTTTTCATCATTCTGCAACATGTCCAGTAGATTTCTTGCATCCTGAGTAGACCTTTTTTCTGTTTCTTTAATCCTAGCAAACATTAGATAATAGACTAAAGACCCGACAAAAACACCAAGCGAAGAAAAAGTTGGAATAAGAATAGGTATAGGTAAAGTACATGAACAAACAGTACCATCAGCAATATGGGTTTGGACGTAAAGTGTTCCAAAAGATACTGCAAAAATAAAACCAGTAATAAGCATGATTGATACTGCTATTTTTTTGTTAATATTCATAGGTTTCATCTATTGTAACCAAAGTATTTATATGGTTTCAACCTATTAAAAGTTTAAATTCAGCTAAAATAAAGTGGGTATATGGAAAATTTGAAGAAAGTTATAGAATCAGATAGAACACAAGCAGGGAAATCCATAGTCCTAAAAAGTTATGAAACTTATCTGAAGAATAGGGAGAAAGCCCTTGAGGAAATAGATGAAGATAAACTGAAAGAAGATTTAAAAAAAATTAAAAAATATTCACTCTCCAATCTAGATGAATTAAAGAAAAAAACTATTAAAAATCTAAGAAATCAAAACATCCAAGTCTTTGAAGCAAAAAATGCAAAAGAAGCGAGAGCAATTGCGTTAAAATTAATTCCTAAAGGAACAAAAATCGTTAAATCCAAGTCAAATGTTGTTAATGAAATAGAACTGGAAAAATTCCTGCTAAAAAGAAATGATTTCACAGAAACAGACTGTGGGGATTTTATTGTTCAAATAACAGAAGAAAAAGAAGCTCATCCAGTCACACCAGCTATACATATTCCTCTAGAAAAAATAACCAAATCTATCAAGAAAAAATATAAGGCAAATATTCCAAATGATCCTGTAAAAATAACTCATTGGATCAGAGACCATCTAAGAAAAAAAATTCTTGAAGCAGATATTGGTATAACTGGTGCAAATGTTATTTCATCAGACGGTGGAATATTCATTCTCGAAAATGAAGGTAATATTTCTCTTGTTTCTAAACTCCCTAAAAAACATATAATAATCACGAGTATTGACAAAATTGTTTCTACAGTTCAAGATGCAATTACTATTTGTAAAGCTGCTGCTATATGGGGTACAGGTGTGTTATTACCTGGTTACATTAATGTTATCTCTTCAATTTCAAAAACAGCAGATGTTCAAAAACAATTAGTCTGGGGAATGCATGGTCCAAAAGAAGTTTGTTTGATTCTTGTGGATAATGGTAGAAGTGGAATGATTAAGGGGGGATTTACTGAAATATTGGAATGTATCAACTGTGGTGCTTGTCTTTATCCTTGCCCTGTTTATAGGAATGTTCTTGATAAATTCGGATTTCATTACTTTGGTGGGAGAGGTATAGGAATGACTGTTTTTCAGGAAGGACTAAAGAAAGGTTTTGAAAGAGGAATGTATTTTTGTACAGGATGTGAATTATGCAAACAGAATTGTCCAATGGACATTGATATTCCAGAAGTTGTTAGAGAGTTAAGAGAGAAAGCAGTCAAAAAAAATCTTGAGACTGATGTTAATTCAGAAATGATGGATAATGTTAGAACAGTTGGTAATCCATTTGGTGAAGATTTCAAAGAGGGGAAGTTACCAGACAAGTTATTTTGTTGTTGATGATTATGATTAAAACAATTATATTTGATATTGGCGGAGTTTTTGTTAGAGGATCAGCTGAAATTTTTATTAGAAATGCCTCCAAGGATTTAGATGTCAACCTTGAAAAAGATGAAATAGGAAAGGAACTTTGGGATGATTTAATGAGGGGAACAATTTCTCTTCAAGAATTTATAAGACAATCTTTTGAATCTCCTATTTCAGATGAAAAAATGGAAGAATTAATTGAATTGTGGGTTGAAAATTGGAAATTGGACCATGACATGATTGTATTTGCTAAAAAATTTAAACCAAAATATAGATTAGTAATGCTTTCAAATGCGGATAGAGAAGGTGTAAAAAGGTCTAATAATGATTTTCATTTCAACTTTTTTGAAAGAAGATTTCTTTCATTTGACTTAGGTCTTATAAAACCAGAAAGGGAAATTTATGAACATGTCCTCAAGGAAATAAATGTTAAACCAGAAGAATGTGTTTTCATAGACGATAAACCTGAAAATATTGAAGGTGCGAGAAAACTTGGGATACATGGAATAGTATTTGAAAATAAAGAACAATTAAAACAAGACTTAGAAAAATTAGGAGTGGTGAAGTAAATGAAAAAAATATTTTTACTAACATTGATGATAATTCCATTACTTATAACTTTAGTTAATGCTCAAGAAAATGAAGTTTGTGTAGATCTTTTTTATAGTGAAACTTGCCCACATTGCGATCAAGAAAAAATATTTATGAATCAATTAAAACAAAAATATCCAACGCTAATAGTCAATGAATTTGAAGTTCATTATAACCAAACTAATAGAAAAATGTTTGAAGAGATTGGAAAGAAACTTGGTGTTTCAGAAAAGGTTTATATAGCTGGAGTAGTGCCAACAATATTTATTAATGGAAAGGTATTTGTAGGGTTTAGTGAAGGTGATGGGGAAATATTTAATCCGACATACCAAACTTATTTAGGTACTACTGGTTTTATAGAAAAAACTATTCAAGGTTGTTTAGAAGAAAATAATTGTAGTTGTCTTTCAGATACTGTACAAATAAGTAGTAATAATATTGATTCAACATTTTTGATACTCCCAGGAATAATTGTAATAATATTTATTTTAATTAAATTAGGGATAATAAAATTGAAGGTTGGTGAAGGTGAAAATAAATAAAATAAAGATATTAATCTTAGGAATTTTACTATCTTTTAATTCTGTTTTTGCTGCAGAAACAATCGATGTTCCATTGATAGGGGAAATTAGTCTTGATTTACCGATACCTACCTTGGGAGTAATTCTTGGTTTGGCTGATGGTATATTTAATCCATGTGCATTATCTGTTCTATTCTTTTTTGTTGCTTATATAATGTCACTTGGTTCTAAAAGAAAATCATTAGTTCTTGGTTCAGTTTATTGTTTGATGATTTTTATAGTTTATACTTTGTTTATGTATGGATTGTCTTTTTTAATTTCAACAATTGGTTATATAGGAACTATCAAAACTATAGTAGGTTATATATTGATTTTAGCCTCATTAATTCAGATAAAGGATTTCTTTTTTTACGGTAAATGGTTTTCATTAGAAATACCAAAATTTGCTGGTCCAAAAATAGAAAAACTAGTTAGTATGGGTACAATACCATCTGCAATTTTACTTGGTATATTTGTTAGTTTTGTTGAAATACCATGTGCTGGTTCATTTCCATTTGCTTATACAACTGTTCTTGCAGAAAGAGTTTCTGGTTTACAATTATTTTTGTATTTAATCTGGTATAATATATTTTTTGTTATGCCATTATTTTTATTAAACTTGTTATTTTATTTAGGTCTGATACAAATCGAAAAGGCAGAAGATTTCAGAAAGAAATTTAGAAAATATATGAGGCTTATTTCAGGCATCATGTTATTAATATTGGGTTTATTATTCGTATTTAAGGTGTGGTAAATGGGATTACTTGACAAAATAATGGGTGGTAATGTTCTTTACTATCCAGGCTGTCTAACAAAATTTGTAATGAAAGACTTGCAAAAAAATTATGAAGAAATTCTTAAAAAATGCAGAATAGATTTT
>JAFCCM010000144.1:0-341 GCA_017610225.1 Candidatus Aenigmatarchaeota archaeon
CCATCATAGTAGTACAGTCTGAAAGTGCTTGTAGCTGAGAGATTGGCAGATGTCCATTGTATTGGGTATGTATCACCTCCTGTGAGAGTTTCACTACCGTCGGGTTGTGTGAGGGAAATGGTATGAGTTGAAGGAGATGAACAGATATACTTGAATACGCCACCCCCTGTTCCTGCATAAATAACGCTTGTATTTGTTGGATCAATTGCAAGAGAATGAATATTTTTATCTGTTAACCCTGTATTTATTGCACTCCAGGATGTTCCGCCATTTGTGGACTTGAATACGCCACCCCATGTTCCAGCATAAATTATCTGAGTGTTTGTTGGATCAATTACAAG
>JAFCCM010000144.1:360-2230 GCA_017610225.1 Candidatus Aenigmatarchaeota archaeon
GAATACGCCACCCCATGTTCCAGCATAAATTATCTGAGTGTTTGTTGGATCAATTACAAGAGAAGAGACATGTGCATCTGTTAACCCTGTATTTATTGCACTCCAGGATGTTCCCCCATTTATTGATTTGAATAAACCATTATGAGTTCCCGCATAGATTATGCTTGTATTTGTTGGATCGATTGCAAGAGAATAGATTTCAAGATCAGTTAACCCATTATTTATTTGACTCCAACTTGTACCACCATTTGTTGATTTAAATATACCATTATGAGTTCCCGCATAGATTATGCTTGTATTTGTTGGATCAATTGCAAGAGAAGAAACATACACAATACTAGACAAATATGTCCAGGAATTTCCTCCATCTGTTGATTTTAATATCTCACCTGCACAATCACCTATATAAATTATGTTTGAGTTGACAGGATTAATTGCAATTGAGTTAACCCATGTGACATAGTTATTCTTGGTTAACTCACTCCAGGAAGCTCCTCCATCTGTCGATTTGAATAAGCAACCATATGACCCTACATAGATTATACTTGAGTTCAAAGGATCGATTGAAAGAGAGGAAACATCCATATTGGTTAATCCATTATTTATAGAACTCCAAGAAACACCTGCATTTATGGACTTAAGCACCCCTCTGGTTGTTGTACCTATATAGATTATATTAAAGTCACTTGGGCAAATTATAACAGATCGAACAGTTGTATATTCAATCCCTATGTTCACCGAACTCCAAGAAACACCTGCATTTGTTGACTTAAATAAACCATATGCCCACACTCCTGCATAGATTATGCTTGTATTTGTTGGATCAATTGCAAGAGAATGAATATACTGGTAGGTTAAGCTTGTAGCATTCCAACTTGTTCCCCCATTTATTGATTTGAATAAACCATTATGAGTTCCCGCATAGATTATGCTTGTATTTGTTGGATCGATTGCAAGAGAATAGATTCCAAGATCAGTTAACCCATTATTTATTTGACTCCAACTTGTACCACCATTTGTTGATTTAAATATACCATTAGTGTAAGTTCCCGCATAGATTATCTGGGTATTCTTTGGATCAATTGCAAGAGAAAAAACTACTAGATCAGTTAATCCACTCTTTATTTGAACCCAACTTGCTCCACCATCTGTTGACTTGAATACACCGCCACCCTCTGTTCCTGCATAGATTATCTGTGTACTTGTTGAGTCAATTACAAGAGAAGAAACATAGTGGTATGGTAATCCATTATTTGATGCTTGCCAGGAGGTTCCTCCATCTGTTGACTTGAATACACCACTATACGATCCTGCATAAATAACGCTTGTATTTGTTGGATCAATTGCAAGAGAGCCAACACCACGGTATGTTAATCCATTATTTATTTGAACCCAATTTGCTCCACCATCTGTTGACTTAAATACACCACCATTTAATGTTCCTGCATAGATTATGTTTGCATTTGTTGGATCAATCGCAAGAGATACTATATAACCACCATACAATCCATTGTTCATTGGTACCCACTGATCTTGTCCAGGTGTTGCAGAGTTCACATTAAATGCATTACTTGTTCCTGTTTTATCAGAGTATGTTGCAGTGATTGTAACACCTGTATTCGCATCAGGTATTGTAACGGAGAAGCTGGATAAAACTCCATTGACAAAGTTAGTTGACAGAAAGGGTTACAGAAGAGTTGAAACCTGTATAAGTATTCCCATACTGGTCTTTTGCAGTTATCGTTATGTTGAAAGGGGTGCCTGCAGTCTGGTTGGAGATGGTGTTGAAGGTGAAGTGGTCAAGGACAGGGTCGACAGGAGCAATATTTATGTTTACTGATACAGTTGAGTCATTATTTGTAATATTAGA
>JAFCCM010000071.1 GCA_017610225.1 Candidatus Aenigmatarchaeota archaeon
CAGCAGCAATTGTCTCCTCAGCAATACCAACAGGCATGTCGTTGACACCTGGTTCAGCATACATTATATGTATGTTACCAACGATTGCATGGTCTGATGTAGTATATGATATACTTGTAGCTACACCATCTCCAACCCACTGCTTTGGAATTCTACCATAGTTCGCAGTTCCACCGAGCATTGCATTACTTATGAGTAATCCAATAGTATTAGCCGTATCTGCCGATGCATCCCATGTAATTGCCTGAATCTTGCCTTCTGCTGCACAACTGACACCATCAAGGAAACCATCTGCATCTCCAGAAGCTTCTGTTGAAAGAATACCAACATCAATTGTTCCTGATGCTACTGCGGTTGTTACTTCAATGAAAGGCATACCAACAATGACTGCGCCTGCTGGAAGGTCATATGTGCTATCAAATTCGGATGTTTTCTTAACGAATGGAATAACCATCGTCTTAATTGCACCTGGATAAAGTTTTCTAACTTTACCGTCTGAACCTGCACATACAAGATCACCCTTAGTAACTACTGCTGTTTCAGAATTAGCCACAAGTATTGTACCTGGACCACTCAAAACATCACAATTCTTGCCTGTTGCATATGCGGTGGTAATATTTGCTGGCTTATCTGGACCAAATGCGTCCTCGTATCCAATCCATCCGATGTTTGGACCGTCTACGTCGCCTATGATTATCAGGCTATCGGATGCGCCTTTCTTAACCAGTCTACCTGGTATAAGATTGGTCACAATTCCAGACGTAGTATACACACGTCTATCTACGTTATTTCCAGCCAACACAATTTTATTTGTTGGCTCTATAAATGGTGCGCTTCCCATAATTAGACCTCCTGTCTACCGCCGACCCATTTGTTATTCACGATTCCGCCAACTGTAAGTCCACGATCCTTTGTAGATGCCACAGGTGCAGTGAAATCTCCCGCTTCCACAGGCTCCTCTTTCTGCTCAGCAGCCTTGACTTCCTCAGTCTTATCGGCAATACGCTTCAAAGAGGCATGGATTGTCTGGATTGTGTCAAGTGTAATCCCATCTTCTGGAACAAACTCTGCGTCCCATGCCGTGATATCTTCAATCAATGATGCTGCTATTTCGGTATCTCTACGGTTTATTTCAGTTTTAAGTTCGGCAATTTCAGCATCCTTCGCAGTAATACTGGTATCTCTATCCTTTATCGCCTCATCGGTTTTAAAAGCCTCGATCTGTGACTGCATTTCAACAGTCTTTGCGACTACTTCGTCATAATCGCTCTTTGGTACAGTTTCTATGGGTGCCTTGTCGCTTGCCATTTTAACACTTCCTCCTACAACGGAGTTTTTCGATACATTTACGGTAGATGTGAAATAAGGATCACCTGAAACAGTGTCACCCAATTTAGTGTCGCTGGTTTTAAGTAATGAATATTCCCCAGTACCGTAATAACTGGTATAAGATGCAATTTGTGTTTCTATATCAGAGTCAGATTCATTGGAATCATCCCAAATATAAATGTCACCAATTTTTACTACGTCGCCTGAATCATTTAGTCTTGCCAAATCATATTCTGTGCTCTTTATCTGAGTCATACGTTTAGCGGAGACTTTGATGGATTTCTTTTCGAATTGGTCTTTAGCCAATATGCCACACCCATCGGTTGCTGGACATGCTGGTTGTTCAGGATAAAAAATAACTCCCACACCAGTCCCATTGAATGCTAACACATTGTTATCATCGTCAACGTCTACCACAGTTGCTTCAATGCTAACTCCTGTGGGTTCACCATCCCTGATACGACGAGCAGTTTCAGCATTTGTCGCCTCAACAGTCATCATCACCAAATCGGTGACTTCATCAAACCATGCCGCTATAATCTTACCATCGTCTACCTTATCGTGGTTAAGTGTGATTATACCGTCAACCCATGATGCAGCATGTGCAATCAGTGATTCCTTGGTGAATATAAATTTAGTTCCGTTACTTCCAAAACTTTTACTACCCACTTTCGCAGCAGCAAAAGTAAAAACGTTCTCATCGGTGTCACTGGCGGTTATCTGCTGTATAGGCATCGCCGCAGAAATATTGATTTCAGTAACCATGTTCACCTCGTATATTAAAATTTATCTTTGGTATTCACTATGTAAAGATAACTATATTAACCTTTCTATTATTTTTATAAATGAATAAAAGGTTTTGTGTTATATTGTATTATACTGATTTTTTCAGTGCAACACCAAAAAGAGTTTCTACATGTTTCTTTTCCCTATACCATGTAGGCATAATGAATGGGCGCTCAGGTATATTTTCATTCCCATGCTCATGTACAAGTGCTATAAGAGCACGATTGTTTGGTGCATCTGAATGTATGCCGATTGTAACATATTTACCCTTCTTTTTCCATTCGATAGATTCAACCATGTCCTCAGTGTCAATCAATATATCATCATGTCCTTTCAACGCTATTGTTATAGGACTTAATGGTTCCCAACTTTCAGTCTGGTCAAAAATAGTACGCTGCATCTCATCCGCAAGATGTTTTCCAGCCATGCCAAGTGCTAAGTCCTCGGCAGTTTTTATGGATGCCATTGCGCTCACAAGTTTCATGTCGAGCGCAATTTTGCTGAAATTAATTGACAGCATCTTCTAAATCCCTTATTCGTTGCGATAATATAGCAACTTTTTGTTCAATTGGCATCGTATTATTCAATGATGCGTAAAGCGCAGGATCTCCACCCTCATCACCCTTTTTCTGAGCATCCTCAAGCGATAATCCATTCTTATCAGCAAATGGACTCTGCTGGAATAGATTTGGGTGGAATTGGTTGTTAGGGTCGGTCTCATCATCGGTTTCATCAATTGGACTCTGACCAATACCTGCGCGACCTTCACCCAATCTAACAAGTCCATGCTTATAAGCAGTCGTCCATGCCTCGATTAACTCCTTCAATTCAGCAAAGTCAGTGACATTATAGTTGAGAAAAAGCTCATTCCAGTCACTTTTAGGATATGTTTTCCCACGAGCGCTTAACACACGCTTTACGAAATCGAATGTCCCAATCTGAATTGCCGATAATAGCTGAAGTCCAAAAGTATTCATGAAAGTAACTGTAACTTTTCCAATTGCATATGATGAATTGGACTCATAACCAAGCGCAGATAGTGGAACACCTAGCCTAGTTGCAATAGACATATCAACTTTCTTAACAATGTCAAGACAGTCGGCATATGTGTTATTTCCGCCAATTTGCTTTACAACGGTGTTTGTGTCATGCACATATCCCTGAGTAACATCAATTGTAGTGTCAGTAGCAGTAGAATTAGTCAAGCCTGTTCTATAATTAACCAATATGCTCTGAGCGGCAGCTAATGCCAACATAATTCGTTCGTCTACTGTTCCAGAGTATAGGTTTATGTCTAAAACAGCACCAAGTTCTAATGCATGGTCTGTTCTAGGCACATTCTCATGCCTCCATGCAATATCATCACGAATCGACTGGTATTTCCATCTTACCATGTTCTTTAACGATTCAAATGGACTTGTACCCCAAACACCAAACGTATTGCGCCCAAGCCTATCTTTAGACCAATTTCCACGATTATTCAGGGAAATATGCCACACAGTATCAGCAGGATATTCTACTGTATTTGTCAACCCAGGAATACCGATTTGCTCATTAAGAATATACTTCGTAGGTTCACGAATAACATATTCACTATTCATTCCTATTTTAACACCGTCATCAACTGCTGTCAGTATATTGATAGGCAGAGGATACACATCGTCAAGATTCTTCAATGTAGTGCTATTACGTTTATATCGTTTCCTCGATGCTTGTACTAAATCGCCATCTCTCGACACGTCATGCACAATATTTGGCAATATTTGATCGAAACTAAGTTCACCAAGAATCTCCTTGACATCTGTCAACAATTCCTGATTCCCATCAGATGTTATGGCTGGTTGGTCATACGCCTTAGTCACAACTGCCGAAATCCTTACCAGCGCGGACGATAATTCACTATCAAAGTCAACCATCGACAGATACACATCGTATTTATTACGCACAGTTATACTTTTGTTATTCCATTGCTCTTGCGACGGAATAACAAGAAAATCATCAAATTCCTGTACCAAATCCTGCACTCCTGCTGTAATCATTCGTGGCTGTTGTGCTTCTACTGTAGGTGATTCCCTACCCTTAGTTTTAACTCTCGTCATATCAATACCTCAACGTTATAGGTGGCATACACGCCTTATTTTCGTTCAATGCATGACCCCAAAGGGCCAGCGCAGAACCCCAAAACTCATCGCCGTGATGGTCTTTATTTTTAGGTGCATCAAGTGAGTCATACGGAACAGAATGTAAATCTGAAATATACTCAGGAGTATCCTGTAATAACAATCGGCCTTCCTCAGCCTCTTTTTTCATATATGATGCCATTGCGCGTTTGATTGGAATGGTTATTTTACCATCTTTACGCACATTTTTATCGGCCTTTCTGTATAAATGCTGTTTATCAGCATCAATAGTCCACCGCGTAGCGAAATTTATCCCAATGACTTCTGTTCTAAGTTGTTCTCGCGCATAGTGATAAAATCCTGTGCCTGGTCCAGTCATATCAATCACAACATATTTGAAATTGAATGCTTGATGTAATCCACGGAGTAGAGTATTCTGCTGCGGAGTATCATGTTTTGCTACTGCTAGTCGTTTCCGATGTATCCATCCATTAGGTGTAAGTTCAAAAATTTCAAATGCTGATATATCACGCTGACTGGCGAAATCAATACCACAGACATATATTCCATATCCTTCGCGTCGATGCTGCTCAATCAGTGAAGGGTCGCGGGATGCGCGATATAAAAGCGCAGATGACATGAATGATACAGCGCCATCTTCGGGATTGCACATTGACTCTTGCATAAACGCGATTGGGTCACTTTTGCGCTCTTTTTCCAATAACGGAATGTCAATCCATGGCGCAATTGGTGTTATAGTGCCAGCGTCTATCTGTTCTTGTAGCGGCTTGGTTACATCAAATGCCAATGGATCAAACATAGGCACACTAAATTCTTTATATCCAAATTCCTCAGCATTGACAAGAATACGCCAAAACTCATTCTCACTACCCTTTACAGTTGAAAGAATATTGCTCTGGCCACCTTCGGAAAGACATCTATCGCCGGCGGTCTTAATTCGTTTTGGATATTCATGGAATGCGTATTCATCATAAATCATAAAAACAGATCTATAACTACGCAATGAATCCGGTTTATGACCTGGGACTGTAAAAATACTGCTACCATTATCAAGAACACATTTTGATGTTATATCCTGCCGCCGACTAAAAAATCCATCAATCTGAGTAGTATCACATAACTCATTAGCCCATGTTATAGGAACAGCAGCCTGCTCACCCGTTATTGATGCAACTGGTATAGTCAATTTTTTAAAACGGTGCGCAACCATAACACAATCCATCATTGTTGAAGAGGTTGCGCCGACTCCTCGCGCCTTTCGCCATATTCTGTGAGGATAATCCTTCATTGCCAGCATACAATGAGCGTGATAATCAATTTGATATGGCTCCGGCGAATATGGTTTGTAATACCCAAATGCGTTCTTTAGATTAAATGTATTACACAATAATTTAACATAGTTCATCTGGCGCTTATCGTACCCCTGATTCTCCATGTACTCTGCGCGCTCATCACTATTCATATATTGTGATATGTGTCACGAATATTTATATTTTGCTTAGAATAATTCGCCAATTGCGTCCATACCTTCAGAAACAGTCAGTTCTCCGTCCCTTAATGCTTCACTTATGCTGTCAAATGCGGCTTTTTTCTTAGTTGCTGGGATTGCTTTCCAATATATCCACGCCGCGCTTATTCCACTTGCGATACCTGCTACAAACCATGCTGCAATTTCTTCATACACCATATTAATCAAATAGTCATTATGTGAGCATAGGTTTTATATTTTTTGGATGTTTTCGGTAGACTTATATAGGTTTAGAGCGTTAGAATGGTTATAGGAATAATTAAAACATGGAGAACACGATGGTAATAAGAATAGCATCATTATTTTCAGGAATTGGTGGATTTGAATTGGGTATAACCAGAGCATCAAACACAACAGGTATAGATACAGAGACAATATTTTCATCAGAGATAGATAAATTTGCAAGACAAACATATTTAAAAAATTTCGGAGTAGAACCACATGGAGACATCACACAAATTGAAGCAGCAAACATCCCTGACCATGACATCCTCTGTGGAGGATTCCCTTGTCAATCTTTTAGTATTGCTGGAAAACGGCGAGGATTTGAAGATACGAGAGGAACTCTCTTCTTTGAAATCGCAAGGATTCTTGAAAGAAAGCAGCCGAGGATGTTTTTTCTTGAGAACGTCCGAGGACTTCTTAGTCATGATAAAGGAAAAACCTTTGCCAAAATCTTGCAAACGGTGGATGAATTGGGGTATGATGCGGAATGGCAATTGTTTAACAGCAAGAATTTTGGAGTCCCCCAGAACAGAGAAAGAGTGTTCATTATCGGGCATCTTAGAGGATCAGGTACACGAGCGATATTTCCTATCACAAAAAATGGTGAACGGATTGATAAGACACAAAAAACATCATCAAGAAAAAGGAAATGGGTTCAAAGCAACGATATATCAAATTGTGTGAATACCAGATTTGGAAGTACTGCTAGAGGTCAACAATTGATAGCAGGATGTCTAACAGGCGGCGGTCATTCAGGGGGACTTCATTCAGACATGACTACTATCAAAAATACACGAGGTATTCGTAGATTGACACCAATTGAGTGTGAACGACTTCAGGGATTTCCACAGTACGAAAGTTATATATCCGTTAACATTCATAATAATATAATATGCTTAGACCATCAAAAGAGTTATGTGAATGCGGAAATGAAAAATCACAGGTTGCAAAAACGTGTTTTGAATGTAGAAAACGGCAGGTTACAAGAAAATGTGAAATATGTGGACGAGAATTCAGTTCAAAGTTATCAACCAACAAAAAAACATGTTCGAAAGAATGTGCATATAAATTGCGTGGAATCAATAGTAGAAATACACAATCAAAAAAAATCATCCTCATTTGCCAACTTTGTGGAAAGCCAAAACTCGTATCACCAACATATAAAAACAGAAGATTTTGTTCAGATGCTTGTTGGCATAAATACAATGTACGAGAAAATCATCACTTTTGGAAAGGAGGAATTACATCAGAAAGGGCAGTTTTCGATACATCAAAAGAATGGAAAAACGTTCGTAAAGTTGTTTGGAAGCGAGACAATGCTACCTGCACCAGATGCGGAGATCGATTTAATCACACTCAAAAAACATTTGAAGTGCATCACGTTAAACCATTCGAGTTCAAACTGTTTAGACTTGAACTCAATAATCTCATTCTTTTATGTAATGACTGTCATAACTGGGTGCATTCAAACAAAAACAGAGATAAAAGATTCATTGAATCTTGATATTCATAGTGTTTTTGGTTATACATATGGAATTAGTGACACACAACGATATAAATGTTTAGGGAATGCCGTCACTGTCAATGTAATTGAATTTATTATGGAAAGACTCTTAAAAAATGTTAGAGGAGTAAATTAATATGAAAACAAGAATAGTTGAAATAGACATATTTGAAACGACAACCGATGAAGAGTTTGAAGACGTTCTTTCCATGATTCAAATATTGAAACATACCTGTGGCGCGCATAATATAGATGGCAAGTGCTCGACGTATAGTAAGAAATAGAGGTGATGAAGTGTGGAAATTGAATTAGAAGACGCGATAAGATACTGTGTAGTATCATGGATGTTGGGATGTCTGACCACGGTTGGCGTTTTCGTAGTGGTGCTATATGTGTGATGGTAGATGTAATTATGTGTGTGTTATTAAAAATACAAACCTGTATAGCGTAAATTTTTGGTAAATATATTTTTTGGATGTTTTCGGTAGACTTATATAGGTTTAGAGCGTTAGAATGGTTATAGGAGTAATGTAATATGCATATAGAACAATATACAATAAACTACAGACGAAATGGGCATATGGAAAGAGTAATACTCGAACTAGAGATAGATTGTATGAATATAGAAGAAACTGAACAATTTATTGAATATATCAAAAAATTTACAAATGCATGATTATTATGAAAACAAAATGTAAACCAAAAAATATAGGCGAAATACTTAGCGAAAGCGATATAACCAGTGATGGAGAGCTTCGAACAACGTATACATCAGAATTTCCAAATTGGAACAAATCGTTTGATGAAATAGGTAAGGAACTAGGCGAATGTTTAGAGTCATACAATACACCAACAGAAAAAAGTCGTATCCATTACTGTTGTTGCAGGAGAACCAAGCAAAATAGTAACCATATATGTTGGTGATGATGCTAGACAAATATATCAAAATCGTACACTTAGATTTTAAAATGGAAGGTAATAAATATGAAAACAATTGAAACAACTTTCGAACCGAGCGATGATGAGAAATCAGCAATCGGTAGAATTGAATTGTGCGGCACTGACAAAGAAATTCAGTCAATGCTGAATAGTATTGGGTCGGTCATTGAACAGCATACTGCCGATGAATTTGTTGTAGGCGAGTATGTGCGCGTTAAATATGACAATGTTTACGAATTTAAAGCGATACTTGGGGTAAAGACTGGAAGTGTCAGTGTCGCCGATAAGGATGGCAAGACAATAGACGTTCCTATGTCATCCGTGCAGAATATGGGCGAGAGGCGCGTATTATCACTCGTAGG
>JAFCCM010000072.1 GCA_017610225.1 Candidatus Aenigmatarchaeota archaeon
ACTTGATTGGATTAAAAATATTGTTGGAAAATGAATATAAAAATTATAGGAGGAACAAATGATTACAGAGTCTTTTTTAAACTCTTGTTTTTCTTTAATATTATGTAAAAAAACAAATGTTAAAAGAACAAAAGGTTTTTATCGAGATATTTTAGAAATTTTAAACTTTCAAAATAAAAATGAATCACTCAAAATGCCAGTTTTAATTGAAAATAAAGCGGAGTGTCTTGGTCAAATTTGTAAAATGTTAATAGAAGATAAAACAATAAATTCTATTATTGATAGTATTTCTTTTAGTCAAAAATTTAATCAATTTCAAAGTCTTTTTAATTTAAATATAAATGAAGAATTAAAAGATATTGTGTCAGCTGATATTCTTAAACAAATAAGATTAAGGAAAAAAATAAATACTCTTTTTCAAAATTATGATGATTTAAATAATGTATTATCGTCAATAAAAGATGGATCTTTTAATTCTCTTGACAATCTAATTGAAGATTATGAAGTTACGATTAAAAAATTATATTCAAACATTACAGAAAGTAATAGATTTATAACTATTGAAGCTGCTGCATCTTTAGATTTGGTTAAAGATAGTTATACAAATGTTATAGATATGATTCAAAAGAAATATGATAGATCTAATAAAACTTCAACTGGGTTTTCTATCTTGGATAATAATGTTTTGTTTGGAGGATTTGAACCATCGCGGTTATATATTTTTGGAGGAGGATCAGGCGCAGGTAAATCAACCATTCTCAATAATTTAATTATTAAAAGTGCAATTAATGAATCATCTAATTTTATACAAACTCAACAAAAAAAAGTATATATTTATATAACACTTGAAAATACAATTGAAGAAGCTCTTTTAAGAACGTACCAACCATTATTTAATCAAACAACTGTACAAGTTTTACAAGACATCTCAAATGGCATTGATATTAAAAAAAGAATGGTTGATGAGTTATTAAAAAATAATTCAATAATAGTCATGAAATATTTTCCAGCAATGAGTATAAGTACAATAGATATAATGGGAATTATTGATGATATCAAAGAAGAATATTCTGAAGATTTAATTGCTGGAGTATATATAGATTATTTGGACCTATTAAAATCAGATTTGAAATATGATATCTATAGGATGGAACTTGGACATATAACTTTAAGTCTTAAAACAATGGCTGTACAATATAATATACCCGTAATTACGGGAACTCAATTAGGTCGGAGTTCTTATAGAATTGATCAAGCTAATTCTTTAAATTTGGATCAGATTGCAGAAAGTATTAAAAAAGTTGAGCACTCTGATTTTGTATGTTTATTAGCTAAAGATTCTATTGACAAAACAAAAGTATATGGTAAAATTGGAAAAAATAGAGCAGGTCCAGCAAATATTTCAATTGATTTTAAAGTAGATTTTGAAAGATTTAAATTTTTAAATGGAGTAAAAGCTTCAAATGAAAAAAAACAAGACAATGCAAGTAATTCACAATTAATGACATTTTCTGGATCTTTTAGTGGAATGGAAGCAAGTATTTAAAAGGAAAATTTTTATGTATAAATGTCAAATATGTTTTAGAGAATTCAAAACAGCAATAGGTTGAGAAAAAAACCAAATGAACCTAAAGATATCTCTGAGTGGATTTTAAGACAAAAAGAAGGTTATTCTAGAATTTGGGATTGTGGAAACTTAAAATTTAATTTAAAATTTTAGAAACAAACTTTAAATAATCATTATATAATTAAAGAACAAAATAATAAAAATGAAGTTTAGGAAATTAATGTTATGTATTAAAAATAATTTTATTCAAATTAAAAACAAGGAGGACAGAATAATGTCAACAAAAAAAGTATCTTATATGAATCTTTTAAAAGAAGCAATTCAAGGTGTTGATCCAGGTGTTGTTAATACGGTAGATGTAAAGGGTCCAATGCTAGATCCAATTTTAAAATATTCTGGTGAAGGTGAGTTACAAACTCACAAAGATGCATCGAGTATTTTAGAAAGGTATTATTTTGGTGAGGATGAAGATAAAGGTATTTCAGTCGTTGAGGGCGATGATCCTATTGATAATACAATAAATGAAGTTCCTGATAAAAATCTTGCGAAAACTAAGAAAGATATTGAGAAAGAAATAACAGAACAAGATGAGAAAAAAGAAGAAGATGAAAAAGATAAAGATGAAAAAGAAGTTAATGAAAGTGAGGAATTAGAAAATACTATTATTGAAAAATTAATAGAAGAGATGGAAGAAAAAGATGAAGATGAAGATGAAAAAACTATTGAAGAAAATCGTGTAAATGGTGATCGTGGAGCTGGAACTAAAGCTGCCGGAACTGAAGATGGTGAACCAGAAAAAATTATTAAAGGTAGAAAAGATAAAACTAATGAAGGTAAAAAAATTGCAGCAGAACAAGAAGAGGAAGAACCTGATTTAGATGTTGACAAAGAACTGGGTGATGATGAGATTGAAGAAGCTATGACACCATTAAAAATAGGTGCTGATGTCGAAGATCAAGGTGATGAAATAGAAGAAGCTTTTAAAATTTTTAAAGAAGCTATAGAAGATGATGAAGAAGAGAAAGAAGATAAGGATAAAAAAAAAGGTATTGAAGATATTAAATCTGATGAAGTTCGTGTTTAAAAAAAATATGAGAATAAGTGGAAATTTTTAATATTAAAAATTTCCACTTATTTTTTGAAAAGGAAAATATAAAATGAAAAAATATAAAGTGAAAATTAGAACACCTAATATAATGATTTTATGGAGAGGAAAATTGGTGCGAACTCCCGTTAATTTAATTGCCGAAGAAAAAGATTTATCTAAAATACAACTTTTTATTCATACAGAAGGAATAACAGATTATGATATTAGTGAATATTATAATGATAATTATGTTTTTGATACTCCTGAAATGATAGGAAAAGAAATTATTGTTGAAGAAATTAAAGAAGAATCAAAATCTATTCTTAATAATTTATTAAGAAGTGAAAAAGGATAATTGAATATGAAAGAAATTACTATTTTTCAAGAAAATATTAAACCAATAAAAATTATTGATGAAGATGATGAAAATAATTTTGATTATATTAAAAAGTTAAGTAATATTTTAGAATCAAATAATATAACAATTTTAGAAACGAAAACAACTTCAATGATATTAAGACCAAATAAAATAAATTCTATTATAATCAAAAATAAATCTAATAATAAAAATAATTCGACAATTAAAAAAAATCAAATTAAAAAAGAAGATGATACTATAACGGATATGGTGAATTAAAATGATAATTATTTTGGGAATTCTTATTATTTCTTTAATAAGTTTAATAAGTTTAATAATTTTTAATAAAATTATTAAAATAAGATATATAGAAAAATTTGATATTTATATGGGTGTTTTAGATTTTCATAATAAAAAAGCTTATGAGATAATTTATAGAGACATTATGATTTATTCTGTAGAAGCTATAAAAATTGATGATGATCAATTTAATGTTTATGCTAAAAAATTTGCTTCTTTAGTTTTAATATATCTTGGTCCTTCATTAGTTAAAGAATTTATAAACATTTATGGAAATGAAGAAACATTTTTATTCAATCTTGTTGATTATTTTAATACTAGATATGAATCAGATGAAATACGTAAGTCCGCTATAAATAATTTAGTTGACAAAGAACAAATATAACAAGGATTTAATTATGATGATAGAAAATTATCTTAATAAATTATTTAATAATACTCTTCAAGAAGCAAAAAGAACAAGTCGTTCTCGAGTTACAAGACAAACAAAAATTAAAAGAGCCACATCACAATTAGCAAGTATTGAAGCTCGAAAACGAAATGATAGCATCTATAAACAAATGATTAAATATCGAAAACTTTATTATAAATATCGAGAAATGGTACATAAAAAATATAGTTCAAGAGTTAGAAGTAGAGCAAGAAAATAGAATTTTAATTGATAAAATATTTTAAGGAAACATAATATGGGCGCACTTCGAGATAAATTTCAAGATTTGAAAACGGCTTTAATTGGAGTAAGTTCAACAAAAATTGATTTGAAATTAGATAAAGCTGTTAAAGATATTGCTTCATATAAATCAAAAAATGGAAATAATAGTTATATTGAATTAGTTAAAAATTTAATAAGCCAAAATGCTGATATTAATATTTCATCTGGAAATGGAGGAATATTTTCTCAAGCAATGAGCCCAGCTGTTTTTGGGCAATCAAATCGAATTCTTCGATATCGAGCATATGAAGCTATCAGAACAAATATAAATTATTGTCATCGGGCTTTATCTGTAATTACAGATAATATTTTATCTCCTGATGATATAACAAAAGTTTCTTTAGAAGTTAATCCTGGAGATTTTTTAGAAGATGATATTCCTATAGTATCAAAAGTTAAACTTGTTCAAGAAATAATTACAGAATTAAAATTAGAAGAAAAACTTAAACTTATTATAGAAAATACTTTAAAATCTGGAGATTTCTTTTGTGAAATAGGAGATGAAAAAATAGCTCTTACAAGTCAATCTATTTTAACTGAAGATTCTTATAATAAATATATAGGTGAACAATTTAACATTGGTAGTAAAGAACAATTAATATGTTCATTTGAAAATGAAAAATATAAAATAATAATGGATTATACTTCTTTTCTTGAAAAAAATAATATTAAAAAAGAAAAAGAAATTAATGTTAAGAATATTAAATTAATTCTTCATGAACCTCAATATGTAGTTAAACTTCAAAGTTCATTATTTCCAATATGTTTTGGATATTTAATATTTCCTCAAGTATCTTTACATCCTTCTTTAGCTATGCAAGATGAAGGTGTTAATAATATTTGTACTTCTATATTACAAAGCTTGGGAAAAAAGATTCCTCAAATTAAAGAATTAAATGATGATAAAGATCTTAAAGATATAATTAAATCAATGATAAAACAAATAGATCCTACTAAAGGTTTAAATATAAGATATGTCGCTCCTGATAAGATGGAACACTTTAATATTCCATCTACAAAATATTATCCTTATGGAGAATCAATTTTTGATAGTTGTCAATTTATAGCAAAAGTATTAATAGCTTTAGAAACTGCTTTAGCTGTTCAAAGAATTGCAAGATCAACAGAAAAAAGAAAAATTGCAGTTGAAATTGGATTACCCCGTGATGCTCGAAAATCCATAGAATCATTAAAGGAAGAATTTAGAAAAAGAAAAGTTACTTTGGATAATTTTGGCAGTGTTGACACAATTCCGAGCATGATAAGTACTTTTGAGGACATCTATATTCCTCAAAAAGATGGCAAACCTTATGTTGATATTAGTTCTATGTCAGATGGTGTTGTTGATATTCGTAGTAAAGTTGATGAATTAAAATTTCTTAGAGATCAGTTAGTTTCTTCGCTCGGTGTTCCGCCAGCTTTTCTTGGTCTGGAAGAAAGTCTCAGTAATAAAAATGCGTTAGGTGAGGAGAATATTTTATTTGCAAGAACCATAATTAGTCATCAAAAATATTTAACTCACCAAATAAATAGTTTAATAGAAAAAGTTTTAAATATTACACACCCTGAAGAAGCTCTCACTCTTCTTGATAGTGTGAATATTAACTTACCAACACCAAAAGCTCTCCAATTTGAAAGAGAAGCAAGATATATGTCGGAATTAGCTAATTTAGTAGAAACTTTGGAAAGAATTGGAATACCAAAGGAATATTCTCGAAAGAAATATTTAACACAAATTGATTGGGATGATGTTAAAAAATATGAAATAAGTGAAAAGATTGATAAAGGTTTAGATCCTGAAAAGAAAAAAGAGGATGAAGGAATGGGTGGTATGGAAGGTATGGGAGGTGGATTTTAATAAAATTCAAAAAGATTCGATGCGTTTTTAAATTCGTAGATCAACTTGCCCAGCATGTAAACAAGTTTCAAGTATAATTACTACAACACTTTGGCCCATTAACAACAACTACATCAAAAATTAATTCTTATTTGAATGCTGATAATACCCATTTAGCATTAGCACAAGTTAGTTATCCATGATCATAATTTAATTAAAAATAAATGGAGGAAATATTATGTCAAAAGTAGCCCTTGCAAGATATGATTTATGTGAGTGTTTAAATCGAGATCAAGCATTACCAATGAAAGAAGTTATTTCACAAGAAATAAAAGGTGGAGAAAATTTAGAAATAATTAAGTATACTTGTCCAGCATGTGGTTTCACTAAAACTGTTGTCAATACTCACGGAAAACGTAATGTAACTCAAGCTCAGTATGATGTAGCTTTAAACTCTTAATTTAATTCAGGAATCTAATTTATGAAAACAATAATTCTTGATAAAATATTATCTCAAATTCAAAATTTTATTTCTTCAAAATCTCAAATTGAAAATGATGAAATATTTGACGTTCCTTATGTTCAATCAATAGATAAAGAATATATTACTCATCGAACTTTAGAAGAAAAAGAAGAATCTCCTGAAGAAAAAGAAGAGATTCCTACTGAAGAAGAACCGAAAGAAGAATCTCCTGAAGAAAAAGAAGAGATTCCTACTGAAGAAGAACCTGTTCCTGAAGAATCTTCTGAAGAGCCAATGAGTGGTGAAGGAAGGATGGAATTAGGAGAAGAAGAACCGAAAAACCCATCTGAAATTGGAAGAGTATATGAATTAAAAAAAATATACAGTAGATTAATTTCAATTGAATCTTACTTATCAACTTCATCTGATATAACTTTATTGAATCTTAGAAATTTTATTTCACAAGCTATAGATTTATTTGAAACTTTAGCTTCAAATTTAGATTCTTATCAAGATAAACTCAATGAAATTATTATAATGTTTTATAAATTTATTAATATTGTTTATATTTTACTTAAACAATATTATGAAAAGAAAGATAAAGAAAATAAATATAGGAGATTAAAATAATGAGTAGTTTTATCATGGAATCAGCAATATTTCAAGAAGCTAAAATTATAAATAAAGAACCAGGAAAAGCCATTTTCCGTTCAGTAGTGCAAAGTGCAGATGATGTAAATCAAAATGGAAGAATGTATCCTAAAAAAGTTATAGATGAAGGGATGGAAGGCTGTAAATCACGAATGAAACGCAGATCTATGCTAAATGAGTTGGACCACCCTTTCCCTTCAGGTAATGATAATTTTGATGCAGTCAGACAAACTACTGTTTCTCTTAAAGAAGTGAGTCATATGATATTAGATTATGATTGGGAAGGTAATAATTTAGTTGCAGAAATACAAACTACACAAACTCCAAATGGAAGAATCTTATTGGGATTATTAAGAGATAATTCAGGAATAGGATTTAGTTTAAGAGGTCTTGCAGAACTTGAGAGAAATCGAGATTATAATGTTGTGAAAGGTCCCTTGACAATTATATCATTTGATTGTGTAAGTTCACCTTCCCATCAAAACGCAGTGGTTAAAGATTTTAATGAAATGACTTTTGAAAGTCATATGTTAATAGAAAATACTAATATGGTTTGTGTAAATGGAAGATGTTTTCTATCAGAGTATTTTGATAAATTAGTTGAAACTAAAGTTATTAAGTTTTTTGAAAGATGGGTTTAATAATTGATTATTATATTATATAGAAGAGAAACTCTTTTAATTTAAAAAAGGATAATAATATGAAAATTGAAAAAATAGGAAAATTGAAAAAATATAAAAAGAATAGTTCTTTTTTACCTGAAGTTGTTTCTCATATTTTTGCAATTAGTAAAGTAGATCCTAATTTTAAAAAACATTTAGAATTAAATAATATAGATGAACAAATAAAAAAATTAAAAAAAAATATTTCAAAACAAGAAAACTTAATTCAAAAATCAAAAGATATTAAAAAAACTTTAAATGAAAGACTTGAAATTATTAATAATTATATAAATTCAGAACGTGAAGAATTATTAGAAGAACTTGGGAGTGAAATATGAAAATAACAGATACGAAAATTCCAAATGTCACAGAAGAAAATATTGATGAATCAAAATTAAATCTTGTGAATAAAATTATTCAAAACATTTCTCCTTTATTAGATGAAGTATATGAAGATAATCTTAAAGTACAAAAAATTCTTCAAGATGATCTTAAATCAAAAAAACTTAAAGTCCTTCAATCTAAAGAAATTCTTGAAAATTTAATAAAAGAATATGATAAAAAAAAGAAAACAAAAAAATTAGTTCAAAGACTTTCTAAATTAATAACATCAGGTTTAACTTTTGATGGAACTTTAAAACATGAAACAGTTATTCTTTTAAAGATAGTTAATAAATTATCAAATGAAAAATTAAACTATCATTTATCAGAAACTATGAGATTAATTAACAAAAGATTTTCTAGGAATATATGAAATTAAACTTAAAAAAATATTATTTTAAAATTCATATAGAAAAACTAAATTTTAAGTTTCCACAATCCCAAATTCTAGAATAACCTTCATTTTGTCTTAAAATCCATTCTGGAATATTTTTAGGTTCATTTGGTCTTTTTCTCAAGTTAAATCTATGGATTCTCTTCATACCTTTGATGTACCAATAATTTGGTTGAGTAATATGTTCTAATTCAAATCCTAATTTGTAATACAAATTTCCTTGACTCCATCTTCTATCTGCATAACTAAATATTTCTTTCCATTCAAAATTCTTCTTGAAATAACTTAATAACTTAATAATTTTCCAGCAATTCCTGGAATATGATAATTAGAATTACTACAGAATCTATTAAGTTCCCAGACTCCTTCTTTAGATTTACTTCCTTTTGAGATATTTCCTTTTGAAAATGTCATAACTGAAATCAATTTATTATCATTAAAGGCTCCTAATTTTATATTGGAATTGTCTTTTCCTTGAATATGAAATTCTTCAAGAAATTCATTTTTAACTTTTGGTTCTATCTCTTTAATTTCACATTTTCTTGCATGAATTCTTTCATTATTAGATATTCCTAATATTTGTTTAATACGAGACTTAACAATATTTTTTTTGAACATCCACTCATCTTCAAATATATGAATTAATTGAATATCTTTTTCTTCACATAGTTTAGTTTTTTGTAAATGAAAATAAATTGGATTATTTGATCTTAAATCAGAATGATAATATATTCCATTATATTCAAATGCAATTTTCTTAGTTGGAACATATATATCTAACTCTAAGAATCTATTAGTTTTTGGATTCTTAATAATATTTCTACATTTATTTAAAACAAGAGTTTTTCCAATTAAATTGGAAATAAAATCAAATACTTCTTTTTCACCTAATGAAGATCCATTATTACAAGGAAAACATTTTGGACATAGACCATAACTATGAAAAATGTAATCTAAAATTGATTCAAAAATAGTATTACATTTTAAACATTTAAGTCTTGTTTTTTCAGTTATATTTTTAAAATTATCAATTAATTCAAGATCAAGTAAATTTAATCTTTTTTCAATTTTTAATAAAGAATTTTTTATTCTAGTTTTATCACATTTTTCTTGAATTTCTTTTAATTCAATTTTTGTCTTATTGATCCATCGTTTTTGTTTAACTTGTTCTTTAATAAATTTATTATTTAATGGATTTACTTCTCCAAAATTATCAAACCATGTTTTTTTAGTTTTATTTTCTATTTCAATTAACTCTTCTTGACTCTTATTTTTCCACCTGTTTTTAGATATTTTATTTTTTACTTTTTGAATTTTGCTGACATTGTCCGTATTGTATCTTTTTTTACAAGTTATTTTATATTGTTCTCTAACATCATTTCTTTGATTTGGCCACTCAGTTTCATATTTTTCCAGATGTTTCTTTTTCCATTTCTTTTTTATAGAAATATTATTTGATGGAACTGAAGTTCCATATTTTTTAATATTTGTTTGCATTCTTTGTTTTGAAGATCTTTTTGAACCCTCACTGACTTTTTTTTTAACATTAGGTTTATTCATAATTATTAATTGATTTTCAGAATGAGATCTAAGTTTAGTTCCAAATTTTTTAAGTCTTAAAGTTATTGTTCCATGGTTAACTTTAAACTTTTTAGATATATTTGAAACTGACCATAATTTGACTGAATATAAATAATCAATTTCTTCCATATCTAAATTAATTTTAAGATTTGACATTTTTTTTCCTTTTATTTTATTTGTTTGTTCTAAATAATTTTTTAATATTCAAATAATTAATTTTTCTAAATAAAGTAGATTGTTTCTAAACCTCTCAGAAACAATCTATTCCCTCCTATTACTTTCCTCTTTCTTCTGATATCTTCTTAAACCGAGAACAAAAAATAAATTCTAAAAGTAGTTTCTCGATTAAAAAAATAAAATTAATATAGGAGGGAAAATTATGATTGAACTTTTAACAGAAGTCTATAAAACTACAAAAAAGATTTCTGGAATCGATCCGTCGCGCCCTGGCAATATGAAGAATCTTTTAGCAGATGATACTGCTTGGGATTCATACGTTACAGGTCTTGCTGAATCTATTGAGGATAAAAAGGATAGATCTCAGTTTGTTGTATTAGCTGAAAATACACGAGTTAATCTCTTAGAAAATAGTATGTATCAAATAAATCCCTATGAGACGCTCACATTACCAATTCTAAGAGTTTTTTATCCTAAACTTGTTGCGAAAGAAGCCGTGACCGTGTCGCCTATGGATAAACCAGAATGTATTAAAGCGTTCATCACAGCTAAATTTGCTCCAGCTAATAGTTCAAATTATACGAATGCTCCAGTGACTAGTCAAGATATTTCTGGTGGTCCTTCTATCGGTACTCCTGTAACTGCAGTAATTAGTCTAAATCAGACTGCATTTGATGTTCTTGGTTTTGCTGGATTAACAAGTACTCAGGCTCATCTTGAAAGAGATTTTGAAATTACTGGAGTTTCTGCTGATGGTACTAGTTATACTTCAGTTTCAATTATTCCAGCAGTTGAAGGTCATTTTTCTTCAAGTGTGACTATTGGTGCACAAACTGATGTAATTTCAGGCCAGGTTGATTATCTTGCTGGTACAGTGGCTGTTTCTAGTACAACTTCTGTAGTTACTCATATTAGATACACAGTTACATGTTCTTTGGAAGAAAATAGAATTAATCCTTCTATTCAATTAAGTGTTGATAAAATCCGGATGTATGCTAAGGATCGCCAGATTTCTGCAAATTGGACTATTAATATGGAACAAGATATGAGAGCTCTATTTGATATTTCTATGCAGGCTGAAATTGTAAATATTCTTGGTCAGCAAATAGCATTAGATATTGATAGAGAGATCATCAATGCTCTAATTACCGGAAATCAAAGATTGAATGCTACTTCTCATACATCGACTTTTAATAGAACTCCTCCAGGAGCTTATACATGGGGTACAAAATATTGGCATGAAAATATTATTCCTGTAATGAATCAATTGTCAGCTCAGATTTATACAGATACTAATATGTCTGCTGGTAATACTGTTCTTGCTAACCCATTAGATGTCGCAATTTTAGAAGATTTACAAACTTTTAACTATACTGGAACTTCTACTGCAGATGGAGATGTTGGATATAGGTCAGCTGTAGTTGCTGGTGGAAAATGGAAGATATTGACCAGTGCAGTTGTTCCACAAGGTACAATGGTAATGATTTACAAACCGGTGGAAGAGTTGAAGGCAGTGTATATGTATGCGCCCTACGTGCCAGCCATTTTGCACCCCTATCCACTCTCAAATACTCCAAGTTTAACTATTCTTAGTCGTTATTCGACAAGTTTAATTCGGAGTAATGGTATAGCCACTTTGGCAATCGGTGCCTAATAATTGAATTTATTCTAAAATTTTAAACAAAAAAAAAGATCCTGAGATTTTTTCGAGTCTCAGGATCTTTTTTTTTCACGTTACATATTCTTTAAAGAAAATTTTAAAGATCCACAATCCCAAATTATATTATATCCTTCTTTTAATCTTAATGTCTTTTCTGTTATATCTTTAGGCTCATCTGATCTTTTTCTTAAATTAAATCTATGAATTCTTTTTACTCCTTTAATATACCAATAATTTGGCTGAGTAATTTTATCTAGTTCAAATTCTAATTGGTAATATAGATTTCCTTGACTCCATCTTCTATCAGCATATGAAAAGATTTCTTTCCATTCAAAATTCTTCTTGAAATGACTTAATAACTTTCCAGCAATTCCAGGAATATGATAATTACTATTTGAACAAAATCTATTAAGTTCCCAAACTTTATCAATTGCTTTACTTCCTTTACTTATATTCCCCTTACCAAAAGTCATAACTGAAACTAATTCTTCATTATAAAAAGCACCTAATTTAATTTTAGATGCATCTTTTCCTTGAATATGGAATTTTTCGAGAAATTCATTTTTAACTTTTGGTTCAATTTCTTTGATTTCACATTTTCTTGCATGAATTCTTTCTGAATCATTAACTCTTAATATTTGTTTTAATCTTGACTTAACTATTTCTTTTTTGAAAATCCATTCGTCCTCAAATATATGAATTAAATAAATTCCTTTTTCTTTACATTCTAATGTTTTATTTAAATGATAATCAGACCCTGTAAAATTTATATTAAATTCTGAATGCCAATATAACCCATCATATTCAATTGCAATTTTTAAAGAAGGAATATAAATATCTATTTCTAAAAAATGATTAGTTTCTGGATTCTTAATTAAATTTCTACAA
>JAFCCM010000073.1 GCA_017610225.1 Candidatus Aenigmatarchaeota archaeon
CGAATATAAACCCTTAACCACAGAAGAAGGAGTTAAACTGATTTCTGAAGCAATGAAATATATTCCTAAATATTGCCGAGTCATTCGTGTTCAGAGGGATATTCCTACTGATAAAGTTGCTGCTGGGATTAAAAAAAGTAATCTTAGGGAATTTGTTGAGAAAGAATGTGAGAAGAGTAAAATGAGAATTCAAGAGATTAGATATCGAGAAGTCGGGCATAAGATGAGTAAAGGTATAGTTCCTGATCCAGATAAGATTGAACTTTGTCGAGTGGATTATGATGCTTCTAATGGGAAGGAGATATTTTTGAGTTTTGAGGACGTTGAAAATGATGTTCTATTCGGATTTATTCGATTAAGATTTCCTAGTAAACCTTTTAGATCGGAAATTGATGATAAGACTGGTATCATTCGTGAGTTGCATGTTTATGGTTCTGTTGTTAAGATTGGAAAGAAAAGGGAAAGTGCGTGGCAACATAAAGGTATGGGAAAAAAGTTATTGAAAGAATCTGAAAGAATTGCTAAAGAAGAATTTGACATAAAAAGAATGGTTGTCATTTCTGGAGTTGGTGTTCGTGAGTATTATAGAAAATTTGGGTATGAGTTAGATGGAATTTATATGTCGAAGATTTTGTAAACAGGAACAGGAGTTAAAGAAGTTTGATTAATTTTTAATTAAAATAGGAATAAGTTATTAATTTTCTATTTTTTGAATTATATGATATGAAATCAAGAAAAGATTTGAATGTTTTAATTAAGCAAATCAAAAATAATTTACATACTTCTTATTGGTTTACACCTTCCAATTTAATTGTAGAAAAAACTAAATTTTTTAATGAAGAGAACTATAACCCAAAATTTCTGTACCCTAAACTCCCAATAAATAATTTGAATAAATTCCTAAAAAAACTGAAAGAAATAAAAATCAACTTCAAAAAATCAACCGAAGATGTAATTTTGAAAAGAAAAATAGAAGAAATAATTCTAAAAATAAAACTTATACTCTCGAGAGGAACTCAAGAAATGACAGAGATATCAAGTAGATTATATGAATGTAATTTCGATAAAAATACTATTAATAACGCTAAAAATGATTCCAGACTAAAAGTAACATTTGAAAAACAGGAAGACCTAGATTCATATGAAACTATTAAGAAAATGAAGGAATATTTAGAGGAATACAATATAACTAATTGGGATGTAAAGATAAGTGATAAAGTTGATTTCTATTTTCGAATTTTAACCCAAGAGAAAACTATCCTTGTTGGTAAAAATATTAACTGGGATTTTTGTGACCTTGATAACTCGTTAGCCCATGAAATAGATTGTCATGTAATAAGAACGATTAACGCACAAAAACAGAAGAATCCAATTTTCCGAAAACCACTTCCATTCTATATCAAAACAGAAGAAGGTCTTGCTTCATATCTAGGTGATTATCACTCCTCAACAAATGAAATAAGCAGAAAACACCACGCCCTCAAATATTTAGCTGGAAAATTAGCATTGAAAAATTCATTTAGTGAAGTCTACAAATTTCTTGTTAAAAATGGATTTACAAAAGACTTGGCATTTCAGAGAACATTTAGATTGAAAAGAGGTTTTGAAGATACTTCAACTCATGGATGTTTCGCAAAAGAAGCAATGTACTATGAAGGTATGATGGAAGTTAAAAAATTCTTTGATAAAGGTGGAGATGTTAGAAAAATCTTCGCTGGGAAAATAGGTCTTAAAGATATTGAATACACTCCAATTCCAAAAGGTGAGATAATACCTAAAAGATTAATTGATTTTTTACAGAAATCAAAATAAACTCTTCCTAATCTCCTAGTCACCTCAACATAAATCCACGCTGGTATAAACCCATAAAGTGTAATGATGTATTTTTGGAAATTACCAACAGGGAATATTCATTTTCTCAGCCTGTTTTTCAAGGAAATATTTACCGAAACTAAAACCTTTATACAAAAACTAACAATAATATAACATATGCCATCACAAAAAACTAGAGAAATTTTGAAAGAAGTTCTGAAAGAAATCAAACCATCATTAGAGCAGAGAAAAAAAAGAAATCAAACCATCATTAGAGCAGAGAAAAAAATTTAACGAGTTCAGCAAAAAAATCCTTGAAATAACAAACAACAAAGCATCAAAATATAGGGGAAAAGCAATGATAGCAGGATCTTTGACAAGAGATACATGGTTGCCATCCAAGAATGAATTTGATGTGTTTATGATATTTCCAAAAGATATCTCTGAAGAAGAATTGGAAAAATATGGGTTAGAAATCGGGAAAAAAGTGATTGAAGAAATGGAGGGATCATGGAAAATAGAATATGCACAACATCCTTATGTTAACGGAAATATTGGTGATATTGAAGTGGATATAGTCCCTTGCTTTGAAGTTAAATCTGGAGAAGAAATTAAATCGGCAGTTGACAGGACACCATTCCATGTTAAATATCTTGAAAAAAATCTACCAAAACAATTATCAGATGATGTTAGACTTCTTAAAGCATTTCTGAAAGTAAATGGAATTTATGGGGCAGATACAAAAACAGAAGGTTTCTCAGGTTACATATGTGAATTACTTGTCATCAACTATGGGAGATTTATCAATGTTCTGCAATCTGTTAACGAATGGAAACCTAAAGAAATAATAGATATAGAAAAATATTGGAAAAAAGAAGATTACAAAAAAATAAGAAGAAATCTAAAAGACGAAGTTTTAATTATTATTGATCCAGTTGACAAAAATAGGAATGCGGCAGCTGCAATATCTGCGGAAAACTTTTACAAATTCAAAAAAATTGCTAAAGAATTTCTAAAAAAACCAAGTAAAGAATTGTTTTCAAAAAAAGTCATTGAACCTTTAAAGAAAAAAGAACTTGATTTTTATATAAAAGATCGCGGAACAGAATTATTAGTTGTTAAATTCGGAAAACCAGATGTTGTTCCTGACATTCTTTGGCCTCAGTTAAGGCGAGCAACAAAAAGACTAGAAGGAATTCTCAGAGAATATGAGTTTAAAGTTCACAGAAGCGATTGCTGGTCTGATGAGAAAGATAATTGTGTTATACTACTTGAGATGGAAATCAATAAACTCCCATTAATTAACGAAAAAATAGGTCCTCATGTCTGGAAAGAAGAAAACTCGAAAAATTTCATTAAAAAATACGAAAGTCTTGCAATCAATGGTCCTTATATTCGAGATAATACTTGGAGAGTTGAAATTAAAAGAAAATGGAAATCTGCAGCAAGAAAGTTAAAAGATAGTTTAAGTGATAAAGAAGATATTCTAAAAGCAAAGGGTCTACCGAATTATATTGCGAGTGAAATTATAGACGGATTTGAAATTTTTGCTAATGAGAAGATAAGTAATTTACTGAAAAATAAAGAATTTGGAATTTTTTTAAGAAAATATTTTGAGAAAGAGAAGTTGAATATATAACTTAATCATTTATTTCTTCATACTCTAAAGAATTACTATGAACCAAACCATACTCAAACATGTATTACTAAATGCAGTACAGTACAAAGGAAAAGCTAACTTAAAATCAGTAGTAGGTAAATTATTATCTGAAAATCCCAAACTCAAAAATAATATAGTAGAAGTTATGAAAGAAACTAATGAAATAATAAAAGAAGTCAACTCCTGGAGATTGGAAGAACAAAAAGAAAAGTTAGAAGAGATGGGAATAAAGATTGAAAAAAAAGTGAAAGAAGACAATCATGAATTATCAGAACTTCCAAATGCTATTTCAGGAAAAGTCATCACTGCATTTCCACCAGAGCCATCAAAATATCCACACATTGGTCATGCTAAGGCTGCTTTAATAAATTATCTTTACGCGAAAAAATACAATGGTAAATTTCTCCTAAGATTTGAAGACACTAACCCTAAACTCGCTAAAAAGGAATATTATGACGCATTTATTGAAGGATTAAAATGGTTAGGAATAGAATGGGATAATGAAATAGATTACATCACTGATCATATTGAAGAATACTACCAAGCCACAGAAAAGTTAATTAACGAAGAAAAGGTATATGTATGTTTTTGCAAATCAGAAAACACCAGCAAACATAGAAGAGAAATGACCGAATGTTCATGCCGAAGTAAACCTTCACAAGAAAATTTAGATAACTGGAAAAAAATGTTATCTGGAGAAATTCAGGAGGGAGAAGCAACTGTCAGATTAAAAATAGATATGTCTCACAAAAATGCAGTAATGCGAGATCCGTCAATAATGAGAATAATAGACCATTCACATGTGAGAACCGGGAATAAATATCGAATTTGGCCAATGTATGATTTTGGAACTTCACTCATGGATTCATGGATGGGTGTTACTCATAGGATAAGATCAAAAGAATTTGAAATGAGAAAAGAGTTGCAAAAATTTATTCAAGAATCGTTAGGATTACCAATCACAGAAATAAGTGAGATTGCAAGATTTAATCTAGAAGGGGTAGAATCATCAGGGAGAAAAATCAGAGAGATGATTGATACAGGACAATTACTCGGGTGGGATGATCCTAGACTAACAACACTGATAGCGTTAAAGAGGCGGGGATTTCAACCAGAAGCCATCAAAGAATTCCTTATTGCAACCGGTGTGAGTAAAAGTGAGTCTACTATAACATGGAATAAGTTTGAGAATTTTAACCGAAAGGTAATCGAATCCATAGCAAATCGTTACTTTGCTGTTTTTGATCCTGTAGAGATCAGTGTTAGTGATTGTCCAGAAATTACTCAAGCAGAAGAAATATTACATCCTGATCATCCTGAGAGAGGTAAAAGAACTATTCCAGTCAACACAAACAAAATCTATGTTTCGAAAGAAGATTTTGACAAATATCAAGGAAAAGAAGTGAGATTTATTGGATTGTTTAATGTTACTCTTGAGAAGAATGCTAAATATGTGGGAAATGAACTAGTCCAGGAAATGCCAAAGATTCAATGGGTTTCTGAAGAGAATGTCCCTGTTGAGATTTTAATGAATGATGGTTCTGTCAAGAAAGGTATAGCCGAGCCAGAAGTCAGTGGATTAAATGTTGATGATATTATCCAATTTTTTAGGTTTGGGTTTTGTAGGTTGGATGATAAAGAAGATATAAGGTTCTATTTTACACATAAATGATAATCTTTATAAATCTTCAACGCCTACACTGTTTAGTAAAATGATGAAGGATAAATTGATCCATAAAATTGGAGGTGAAATTTGATGACTAAATTTGAAGTACCAAAAGAAGTTTCAGACAAGGTTTTGCAAACACTTGAACTAGCTAAAAACACAGGAAAGATAAGAAAAGGTTCAAACGAGACAACAAAATCGATAGAAAGAGGAGAAGCCAAACTAGTTGTAATTGCAGAAGATGTGCAGCCACCAGAAATAATAATGCATTTACCAGTCCTATGTGACGAAAAAAAGATCCCTTATGTATATATTCCATCAAAAGAAGAACTAGGAAGAGCAACGGGAATAAACGTAGGAACAGCCGCAGGATGTATAATTGAACCAGGTGAAGGAAAAAGTAACCTTGAAGAAATACTTAAAAAACTAGAAGAATTAAGAAAGGTTTGATTGAATGGCAGATGATGCAGTACCAGCAGAGGTTCTTGAATTACTTAGTAGAACAGGTGTACGTGGAGTAATGCAAGTTAGATGCAGAGTAATGGACGGGAAAGACAAAGGAAAAGTCTTAATCAGAAATGTTTTCGGTCCTGTTAGAGTCAAGGATATACTAATGCTCAGAGAAACAGAGATGGAATTCTCAAGAAGAATGGAGAGGAGATAGAATGCCAAATTGTTCTTTTTGTGGAAAAAAGTTAAAGACAGGAACTGGGAAAATGTTTGTAACTAATGCCAATAAGATATTTTACTTCTGTTCTGGGAAATGTGAGAAAAACTGGAGAATGAAAAGAAATCCTAAGAAACTTAAGTGGACTGAAACTTTCAGAAAACAAAAATCAGGTTAAAGTTATTACTTCTTTTCTTCTTAATTATTTTAGTCGGGCCAATAGATCAATTCGGTAGATCGCTTCCTTGGCGATTTGTAATTTAACAAACTTGAATGGAAGAGGCTTGGGGTTCAAATCCCCATTGGTCCATAAGAACTTATAACCTTTAAAAACCTTTAGTTTAAAATAAATGTGAGAATTATATGGAAAAAGAAAAACAACCCGAACAAGAATTAAGGGGTATTATAAGAATACTCGGCTCAGATATGAAAGGAGAGAGAAATCTTTATGTCTCACTTCAAGGAATAAAAGGTGTGGGATCTAATCTAGCCAATGCTATTTGCAGAATTGGAAAGTTTGATAGAAATAAAAAAGTAGGAACATTAACAGATCAAGAAATCAAAAGAATAGAAGAAATACTTGCTGACCCTGTAAAAGCAGGAATTCCTGAATGGATGTTTAATCGAAAGAAAGATCCAGAAACCGGGAAAAATATTCACATAACAGGCCCTAATCTACCATTCAGACAAAAAGAAGATATTAAAGCAATGATAAGAAAAAAGAGTTATCGTGGTGTCAGACATATGTTTGGATTACCTGTGAGAGGTCAAAGAACAAAGAGTTCATTTAGAAAAGGTAAGACTGTTGGTGTGGTTAGAAAAAAGAACCAGCCAGCTAAACAGAAAAAGTGATTGAATGAGAAAAATAAGGAAAAAACTTAAGACGCCTCTAAGACCATGGGATAAAGACAGAATAGAAGAGGAAAGAAAACTCTTGGAAAAATATGGTCTAAGAAGAAAAAGAGAAATCTGGAAAGCTGAATCCATTCTAAGAAAGTACAGGCGAAGAGCAAGAATTATCTCAGCGAAGAATGATAAGGAAGGTGAAAAAATTCTACTAGACAAACTTTATAAGATGGGTGTTCTCAAAACAAGAGATGTTGATCTAGGTGTTGTTCTTGGTCTAAAAGTAAATGATATCCTAAACAGAAGATTACAAACGATTGTTTTTGAAAAAGATCTTGCTAACACAGCTCTACAGGCTCGTCAACTTATAACTCATGGTCATATAACTGTTGAAGAAAAAAAGAATATATTTCCAAGTTATCTTGTACCTCGTGATATTGAAAATAAAATTGAATATTATGGTAATTTTTCACCAGAAAAGGCTAAACCTAAAAAGAAAAAATCTCAAGATGAATTAAATGAAAAACCAGCAGAAGAAACTAGTAAAGAAAAAACTGATAAACCTGAAGAACTAAAGGAAAAATCTGAAGTTAAAGAGGAAAAAGTAGAGGCATCCAAAAAAGAAAAACCTGCTGAAAGTGAATCTCCAAAAAAAGAAGAAACAACTAAAACTGAAAAACCACAAGGTGAGTAATTGGCAAAGAAAAAGAAAGAAAGAATCGTTAAGAAAAGAATAATTAAAAGTAAACCGATTCAAAAAAAATACGAACTAAAATTCCGAAGAGAAGGTGTATGGGGAGTTGCTCACATATTTTCAAGTGTTAATAATACTATTGTCCACATTACAGATATTACATGTTCAGAGACTATTGCTAAATATTCTGGAGGAATGATGACCAGTAAAGACAGAGAAAAGGGTGAAGCATTCCCAGCAATGAAAGCTGCTGGAAGAGCTGCCGAAGAAGCAAAGGAAAAAGGTTTATTGGGCGTTCATATAAGAGTAAGAGGTAAAGGTGGTCATCACAAAAAAGCTCCAGGTAGAGGTGCACAACCTGCAATTCGTGCTTTAGCAAGGGCAGGATTGAGAATAGGATTAATTGAAGACACAACTCCAATCCCAACAGACAGCACAAAGAAAAAAGGAGGAAGGCGTGGAAGAAGGGTTTAGTATTAAATTCTAAGAACAATTAATTATTAGGTGAATTTATTGAAAGTAAATATGTTAAAAAAATCCAAAGAAAGAATTGAATTCGAAATAGAAGGGTTAACACCAGCACTAGCAGGAGAATTAAGAAGAATTATGCTCTCTGAAATTCCAACAATGGCTATAGAATGGGTGGACTTTCACAAAAACGATTCAGTTCTTTGGGATGAAATGATTGCAAACAGACTCGGTTTAATACCTCTAGTTTTTAATCCTAAATTATATAACATGAAAGATGGTTGTAAATGTGGGGGGAAAGGTTGTGCTCAATGTCAAGTTACTTTAGTAGTAAAAAAGAAAGGCCCATGTACTGTCTATTCTGAAGATCTTAAATCATCTGACAAAGGTGTAAAACCTGTTTATGGTAAGATTCCTATTACTGAATTAGCAGAAAATCAAGAATTAGAATTTGAATCAACTGCTCAATTGGGTCTTGGAAAGGAACATGCCAAATGGCAAGGGGCAGTAGTTGGTTATGAGATTTCTGGTGCTAAAAATGATAAATTTACTTTTGTTGTTGAAAGTGCCTGTGGGTTAAGTGCTGAAGATGTTGTAAAGAAAAGTTTTGAAATTCTACAAGAAAAGTTAAAAGATTTTACAATTGACGTGGGAAGATTAAAATAACTAATTCTATAATATTAACTACTAGAACGCAGGGGTAGCCAAGTCTGGTCAAAGGCGCAGGACTTAAGATATTTATAGGATATCCTGTCCGTTAGTCGGTTCGTGAGTTCGAATCTCATCCCCTGCACTAAATCCCTTTTCTAGAACCTTTCCTATTTTTTAAATAATAACCTGCAAAAGAAATCCTCATTGTAGGAACTATAGCAAAAGTTATAAACAAACTGATAGACATGTTAATCAATCCACCAATAAGTGGAACATATGAAAGAAATTCCCCAAGAAATGAAATAGATACTGAACCAGCAACATAAATCAACAGTAAAGCAAATAAATGCAAATAATTTCTTTTAGCAGAACTAAATGCATTCTTAACCGACTGAATAGGTGAAGAATCTTCAATAACCATTGCTGGGGCAATTAAAACAATTATAGGTATTAATAGAAAAACCGCAAAAAAACCTAAACCTAATGTAAGAACACCAATAATCAACAAAGGGATCAATCCGATAAGAGCAAAAATTGATAAGAGGAGAGTAGTTCCTATCCATCTAAAACCAAGTTTTCTAGAAACTCTAAACATAGTCTTTATCTTAGTTTTTCTTTTTAGGGATTCGCATGCCATTCCAACCTGGCCTATGCCGAAATAAGCTGAGACCAGAATTGCTATAAGAAAGAATCCAATAAAACCTACAGCAGCAACACCCAAACGACTTATAAATTCTTTATTTCCAGCTAGTTCAGTTATAAATTCCCTCATAACTTTTTCATCTGAAATATTCACAATCGTATCCAAATTTATCCATGGTAAAAGTTGACTGAAAAAAATTGCAAATCCTAGAAAAATCAATAACCCTGTTATTAAACTAGGAATTAATTCTGCAGCAATAAAACTAAGTGTATTCTTCTTATAGATTTTCCAAGCCTTTGAAATATATTCTGTAGCCATACCAATCTAACATTAATTTATCTGCTATACTTTAATAATTTATTAATCGTATTATTCCTAAACTTAACTGTGATTGAATGGATTTTGAAATTCTGTCAATATTAGCATTCTTTGGTATACTTGTGACTCTTGTAATTATAGATAGAAAAAATATTGAATTCGGTCTAATTCTGATGAGAAGAACAAAAAAAGGTAAAAGAGAGATAAAAGAGTTTGCAAAAAAACATAAAAAATTCTTTAATATATTTGCTAATGTTGGGTTGGTAATTGCAATTTTTCTTTCAATACTTGGATTTTTTTATCTACTCAAAGGAACTGGTGTTAAATTAATCCTACCAAAAGTCTTTCCGGGAGAGGCTAGTGAAAGCGTTCAAAAATTTGTTTTTTTCATGCCTTTATGGTATTGGGTTATTGGACTTTTCATAATACTTGTACCACATGAACTATCTCATGGTTTCCTGTTCGCACTTGAAAAAATAAAAATTAAATCTGTTGGTCTACTTCTTTTTCTAATTTTTCCTGGGGGGTTTGTAGAACCTGACGAAAAACAATTCCAAAAAAGTAGTCCAAAAAAAAGAATGCGTATTGCTGCTGTAGGAAGTATTGCTAATGTTTGTGTTTTTATTCTCCTGATAATTCTAAGTGTTTCGATGACCAATCTTTTTTATGAAGAAAATGGTGTATATGTATTTCAAATCAATAACACAGAATATCCTGCAAAACAAGTTAATCTCACAGGAATAATAACAGAAATTAATGGGAATAGAATAAGAAATATTCAAGATTTTGAAGTTGTACTAAGCCAAGCAAATTCTGGAGATAACATACAAATAAAAACTTATGAAAAAATCTATAACATAACACTTATAGAACATCCTGATAGACCAGGAAAAGGTTTTATTGGGGTATCAATTGCATCGCCAAATTTTTTAACTAGAATAACTAGAATCAACCCAAATGTTTTTTATGAAGTTAAAGGGTCATACACAAAATATCAAAAATCAGTAATTGTGTGGTTTAGTGGTCTTATTGACTGGGTATCTCTAATCAGTATTGGTGTGGCTGTAGCAAATCTTCTTCCATTCTTACCATTTGATGGTGGAATCATGTGGCAGGCTATATTTGAAAAAATAACCAAGAAAAAGGAATTTTCCAGGAGAATGATTAAAGTTTTATCTATCATAACTTATGGTCTGCTTATCCTTAATTTAATCGGTTTTGGAAGTATTTTAGGGATATTAGGA
>JAFCCM010000074.1 GCA_017610225.1 Candidatus Aenigmatarchaeota archaeon
AGGAGAATTGAAATAATGGGAGAAGCCACAAAAAATTTACCAAAAAGATTCAGAGATAAACATCCTGAAGTATCTTGGGATGAAATGGCTAAAACAAGGGATAAACTTATTCATGGTTATTTTGGAGTAGACCTTAACCTAACTTGGGATATTATCAAAGAAGATATACCTGAAGTGAAGAAGAAAATTAAGAAAATCTTGAAAGAAATCGAGGAAAAAGAAGAAAAGGGATCAAAAAAATCTCCATAACCAAACAACTGACTGAACGTTTCTTTGGATATCTTTCATGGAAGTGCACAGGTAATATCACTATTTATGCTAATGAGAGTAGTTAGATAATTACCAATAAAATAAACAACTTTATTAACTCAGATTAAAAGCATGCAAATCTTTATATATTAGTAATCATGATTTTAGTATATGTTTGAAAGAAATCTCGCAAATAAACTAAAAGGGTGGAACACAATTAGTGATATTTCTGAAAAACTAAATATTAAAAAATCCACATCTTACTTTTACATACATAGGCTAAATAAGAAAGGGTTCATCCTTCAAAAAATAAAAAAACCAAGAGGTACAATGTATTTAATAGATTCAATCCCATCTTTTTCAAAAAATCATGGTATGCTAAAAAATACTGAAATAGTCTCTTCTGAAATTGAATTCTCAAAAAATGAAATTCCACCTGAGCATAGAATAGCATATTTCCTCAAAAAATCCAAAGACGAAAATAACCCAAGATACGTCAATGAAGCCAAAAAGTTGGTGAGATCAATAAAGAATTGGAAAAGATTGTATAGATATCTCAAAGCATATAAAATAATAGAAGAATTCAAACAACTTTATATTAAATCAAGAAAAGAAATTAAAAAGGTTCCAAGTATCCCTAAAAGATACAAAAGACTTATAGGTGTTTAGATGCTAGCTGATAAAGAACTTTTAGAGAAGTTATTGAATTATATTGGAAAAAAATTAAATCATGAAGTAGATGGTCTTTTGATAGGTGGAAATGCCATGATTTTTTATGGATTAAGAGGTCAGACCAAAGATATTGACTTAGTTCTCTTCGATAAATACGATATTGCTGCAATAACACAAATAATAAAAAGTCATCCTTTATTCAAAAAATCTAAAATAGTCAAGAAATTACCTTATAAAATAAATCCAGAACTGCTTAAAATGGGTGAACCTACAGTTATTCAAGATTCTGATCTTCCAAGGTTTGATATTTTTTATAAACACGTATTTTCGATAGATACTGAAAAAATATTCCAAAACTGTAAAAGAATCCTTAGATTTGATCTTTTGAAGCTTAAATTAATCGAACCGGAAGATTTGATTTTTTTGAAGGGTGTTACTGGAAGACCAGTTGACCAGAAAGATATAGTAAGAATAATAAAAAATATGCAAATAAATTGGAACTCCTTCCTAAAGTTTGTTAAAAAATACCATGAAAAAGATGATAGAGTTGTATGGTTGCTTTTGGGAAATTTATATGATATTAACAGAAAAGAAGAATTGATACCAAAATTTGTGCTAGAAGAAATAGTTAAACTTTTTGGGATGAAACTGTAATCTTGGTTTAGTGATATTGTATTAGATAAATTATTAATGGAGGAATCAAAATGAGCAAGGCTATAGGTATAAGACTACCAGAAGATATGTTGAAAGAAATAGAAAAATTAGGTAAAGAAAAAATGGAAGATAGAAGCACAATTATAAGAAAATTAGTAATAATAGGATATAAAAATTTGAGATTGAAAAAATCTATGGAAGAATACATGAGAGGAAATATAACATTCTCTGAAGCAGCCCATCAAGCCGGTTTAACAATATGGGAAATGGAGAGATATTTAGTTTCTCAAGGATTCAAATCAAATTATTCACTTGCTGATCTTGAAAGGGAAATGAAAATACTAAAAGATTAGTAAATAAAAGCGTGAAATGTCACAACTTATTATTGGTTAAATATTCCACCTATGAAAGATGGGAAGTACACAGGTAATATCACTATTTATGCTAATGAGACTGGGTAACATAGAAATAATACACTCAGTACCATAATTCAAGTGGAAGTTAATTTAACCTTAAACTCGAAATATTATCTTATGAAAAAACTAACATTCATGGTAATACTTCTACTAATTCCATTAGTCTATTCATTCAATTTCGGCACAGTTCCAAAAAATAATTACAAATTAATAAAACAAGGAGAAAGTACTCAATTCACAATTCTTTTATGGAATCTTGGTGAATCATCATATCCAGTTAGTGTAGAATTGAAAACAGAACTTCCTAGGTGGGATATAATAGTAAGACCACAAAATTTTGTTCTAGAACCTACACCTGTAGTTAACCCCCCCTATGATGATGGAGAATATATCCAAATACCAGGAAAAGGAAATGTAAAAGCAGAAACACTAAGAATTTTTGTAAAAACACCTAACAATGTAAATATAGGAAAATATGATTTAATTCTTGTCGCAAAAGCAGGGAATCTTCAAGATCAACTATCAATTTTTCAAGAAAGAGAATTCAGATTATCACTGAAGATTGAAGAAAAACCATCAATATTCGAAAAAACATACGGAGCATTAAAATTGACAGGGGAAAAAATAGTAGAACAAAGCAACAACATGAAAGATAATATCACAGGAATGATAACTACTGCACATTTCAATCAATTAGTCATCTTCATCATCGGTTTAATCATAATCATAGGAGCAATTGTTGTTGTTTTCTTCAAGTACAAAAAATAATCTACCAAAGTTACTATACATAATTATTTAACATAATCTCTAACAAATATCATTATGGATTATAATATAATTTCTAAAAGACCATCGAAATCTCCGAATCTAAAAATTATAGATCATATAGGCATCTTTTATGGAACAATAGATAATGAAAAACTCTGGGAAATAGATAAAGTAGCATGGGAAATCCTGAAAATCTGTGATGGGGGAAAAACAGTTGATCAAATAATTTGGCAAGTCTCAAAAAAGTTCCAGATAGACATGGAAGAAATAAAACCAATAGTAATTGCGGTTGTAAATGAACTGGAAAGAATAGAATTTGTTGACCTCAAGAATTAACCCATCTTTTTCTTTAGTTTTTCTAAAACTTCTTTTTGATTTACCATGTCTACAAATCTTTCCTTAGCATAACAAAGTTTTGCAATACCGACTTTTCTTTGATATATTTTCCCTTCCCCGATCAATTCATGAATATACTTTGTCGCAGTAATTCTACTCGTTCCTAAAAGTTCTGAAATTTTTTGAATAGTAAGCCCTTCAGGATGTTTTTTAAGTAAATTTAAGATTTTCTCTTTTCTGTTATTCTCTATTTCAATCTCCTCGCCATTTTTAACAATAATGATAATTAATATTAGTTAACAGTAATATTTAAATATAATATATCTCCAAATAATAGATAGATTTAATATTATCTAGAACAAAAATTATAGTTGAGGGAAAAATAATGCAATTAAAGATGTTGATTCTAACTTCGTTTCTATTTTTAGGATTGTTAAGTTTACCAGGTGTTTTTGCTGCAACAGGAGATAATGCAACAATAGATATTACTGTATCAGCTGTAGCTGCGATATCATTGAATGATACAGATGTTGATTTTAGTACTATTGCGGTAGGGGCAAACAGTTCGATTTTTGGTATGTTGGTAACAAATACAGGATCAACTGATATCACACAGGTATATGCGCATGCAAATACATTGGTTAAAAATGCTACAAATCCAAGAGATACTAGTACATCAACTAATTGGATAGCAACTTCATTCTTATCTCTAAGTAATGATACTTCTGGTAATTTCTATTATGTAGGAAATCTTGTTTGGAATATGTCTAGTACTTATGATATTAGTGGCTGGACACGCACAGCTAGTGCAGTTTCATGGGGTGATTACTGGCATGATGGAACATCAACAATTGATCTCCATTATTGGGATATGGTAGCTGGAACCGGTGGTAGATGTAATGAAACTGATACCGAAATAAGAATAAACGCTACAAATGGTAGTAAAGATATGGCTGGTCTCACAGCACTTACTGCTGCTGGTGGGAATTCAGAATGGGGGACTTGGATAGGTAATGGTCCTTGGAGTGATCTTTGTGTGGCGTCTCACCGTGATTGTAAACAATTGTATGTATATAAGTGGGATTACAACAGTACTTTCCCAGCATGTAATAATAGGAACTACACAAATGGTGCAGACACAATAGGACCTGGTGGTACTTATACATTCAGAATAAAGGCTTTAGTTCCAGTGCAAGTAGCAGATGGAGCATTAACACAGGGAACACTTAGAATATATGGAACATCTAGTTAATTATAGTTTTTTATTTTATCTTTTTCTAATATTAGAATATGTCCAGATTTGAATGCAAACTTTTGATTATATTTTTTTACTTTTTTTTAATCTCAACTCCTTTAGTTAACTCAGGATCAATATCACTAGGTATATCTCCGGATTATCTAGATCTAGGAGAAATTGAATCCGGAGAATCAAAAATAGCAAGATTTTATGTCATAACACATTCTAATGAATTATTTTTGGTTAATCTTGGTTCTTCTAGAGTCACTGATACGGCTATGTTTAATAAAGATGAATATAAGGATGCACTACAATTTTATTCAGAACAGGATTCTAGCCAATGGATTAGTTTTGTAAACAATCCTGTTAAATTACTCCCCCCAAACGAGATTCTTGAAAAAACAAAAGGTGGGGGAACAATCAAGGGTATGAGAGAAATCTCTTTTATTCTGAAAGTCCCAGAAGATGCTGAGCCAGGTTATCATGTAGGCGAAATAAATATGGATCCACAAGTTGTTCATGGAACCGAATCAATAGGTATTAAATCCACAATGCCAATGAGATATATTTTTAAGGTCAAAGGAAATGCTATTAGAAGTGGAAAAATACTAGATGTAACAACAAATGGTATACGAGGTACTAGACTCTGGTTAAAAATATTTTACAAAAATATAGGAACTGTCACAACATTTATTGATAATGGTAATATAATTATCTTGAATAGTGATGGAAAAACAATAGGATCAACTTCAACAAACATGGGGTATGTTGAACCTGGGAGCATCAAAGAATTTGATGGATTTATAGATTATAGTTATATTGAGGAAGGAACCTATCCAGTTAAAGCAAAAGTAAGTTTTCTAACAGGAAGTGTAGAAGGTGATGGGGTTATTAATATAGTAAAATCATCAGAGATACCAACAGCAAAAGTTATCCAAGGAGAAAAGGAAAAAGAATTTCCTTTATGGATAATAATATTATTAATTACAATAGTTATTGTATATATTTTATTAAAGAGGTGAGTAAGTGAAGAAAAGTAGGAAAAAAACGATAATAATAAATCTCAAAATCTTGCTATCCTTAATTTCTATAATAACTATAATATTACTCATTTTTTTAATCAACAATCTAAAATTAAGGCTGAAGTCATCTATTACCTTAAATGGAACTACCAGAATTTTTGAACAAAAAGAGAACATATTATTTAGATATGAAATTATTAGATATGCAACTCGTCTAAATGTTACTGAATTTTCCCATAATAAAACTACTAAAGAACTTGGCATGAATCTAGATCCAACTAATCTCTATTTGGGGAGAATACCAATAAGTTCCTCAAGTGAAAAAACATTAAATTTAACTAATAATTTGAATGAATCTTATAAAATGAATTTTTTTGTTTTTGGTAATATAAGTAAATTGATAAAACTAGAGAAAGAAATAATAATTAAACCAGGAGAAAACATAGAATATCTTATTATTGCTAAAACAGACTTAACAACCCCCGCAGGAATGTATACTGGAGAAATTGACATCGTAACTATAATACCAAAAAATCTATTAGGAAAAATACTTCAAAAGGTGATGTAAATAAAACTATTGTATACATTTTTAACTCTGGTAATATTAGCAACGATAGCATACGCAGCTAATGTTAAATTAGAAGTATCGCAAAAACTATTGGTAGAATTACATAACTTGGATTATGAAGAATATATTGAAAATAAACCGTTAAAATTGAATTTTAGATTTGTTAATGCTGGGAATGTTCTCTACAAAGCTAAAGCTAGATTGGATATTTTTAAAGACTCAAGTCATGTATTTACAGGTTGGAGTGAAGAAACTCCATTTAACATTGGTACTGAAAAAAATATTAGATTATATTGGTATCCACAAAATACGACTGGAAAGTTCAAAGGTGTTCTAAGAGTATATTATGCCACTGAAATGATTGATGATGGGTCTATTGAATTTGAAATTAAAAATACTAAATCACCAGATGAAATAATTAAATTACTTAATTTAGAAACTTATGAGAATGAAATGGTATTAACAGTAAAAAGTGATAGAGACATTGAAAATATTGTCATAATTCCTAAAAATTATCCTATCGGTTGGTTTGTAAGCCAAAATAATATTGAAAAACTTGAAAAAAATGAAAAAATGAAAGTAAAAATATCATATAACCCAAGTCTGTGGGAACCAAAAAATAAAATAACATTTCAAGCAGTAACAGAAAATGGCAAGTATTTTGGAGAATCTTCTTTTATAATGAACAAAGAGAGTAAAATAAAAACATTCATTCACTACTCTTTAGAACAAATAAAGAGCTTCTTTGAAAATTTATAATACCAGAAAGTAAAATCTATTACATATGGATTCAAGAATAATTGGCGTGGTTTCTGGGAAGGGCGGTGTTGGAAAAACAACTACTGTTATCAATCTCTCTGCAGCTTTAAGTCAAATGAATAAGAGTGTTATATCAATTGATGCCGATGTTAAAATGGCCGGTCTCGGGCTTCAACTGGGTATGTATTATTTCCCTGTAACATTAAATGACGTTCTTAAGGACACAAAAAATCTTTATCAAGCAATGTATATCCACTCTTCTGGATTAAGAATAATACCAGCATCAATTTCTTTAAAGGCTTGTAACATGTCCAATCTTAAAAAGATATTGAACAGTCATTTGCTAGAAAATCATATGATTTTAGTTGATGGTCCTCCTGGTCTAGAAAGAAATGCTTTATCTGTAATGAAAACCTGTCAAAAAATTCTAATAGTCACAGAACCAGAATTGCCTGCAGTATCAGATGTTATGAAAATTATTAAATTAAGTAATGATATGAAAATTAAACCAATAGGAATTGTCATCAACAAATACAGAAAAGATAAGGATCAAATCAGTAAGGGAGAGATTGAATCTGTATGTGGACTCCCTATTATTGGTGTTGTTCCTCATGATAATAATGTTAAAAAAAGCGTTTTCAGAAAAGAGCCAGTCGTATTTTTGAAACCATATTCACCCGCATCAATAGCATACAAGAAAATTGCCGCAAGATTAATCGGAATAGAATATGAAGACAAGAGTAATGTGATAAAGAGGTTGTTCGGAAGGTTTTAGTATGAAAAAATTATGGTTAATTTACTTTACAATTATCTTATTATCTTTAGTTTTTGTTAGAGGGGAAGAAATAAAATTAAATATAGATGTAACCCCAAATGAAATTTGGGTTGGAAATAGTACAACAATATCTTGTTGGTATTCTGGTGATAATATTGATGATTCATTGAGTCCTCCTTCAGCTTATATAAGTCATTTAGGAGTTCCATTTCGTAAAAATATATCCCTTACTCAAAATGGTATTTATTATAATTATACCTATAGCCCACCCAATGATGAATTGGGAACCTATCAAGTATTTTGTTCTAATGGAACTTTCAATTCATCTGAAGTATCCTTCATCCAAAATAATCTAAGTCTAACTATAATAGATTCCCCTGAAATTGTTTATCAAGGTGGAACTATAGAGAAAATACATGTTAAAATATTGCAAACTGGCGATGCTGAAAAAATAATAACAGAAATCAGCCCTGATAAATTTAAAGTTTTTTTAAATGAAGAAGAAATTGAAATAGATAAAGATGGGAGTTGGCCTTCTGGTAATGAGTGGATTATTGTCACAAAAGAATTATCTGACAGAATAGGACCTTCAAATTATAATCTTATTGTTGAAGCAAATTTTAAAGGAAAAGATGTATCAGATAGTATAGGTATAGAAATTAAAAACCCATTTCAATTTAATCTAGTTAATATTGGTAAAACTCAGATTAAGGTAGATGATAATATAACATTAACTATACAGAGTTCATATAAAGGAGAAAGAATTGATTTATCAGAATATGATATTTTTAATATAAAAATAGGTGATGAGAATCGTGATTTTTCCTTATTGAGTGAGTGGTGGATTAACACTGAAATAATGATAAAGGCTCCGAACCTTTCACCTGGTGAATATGATCTCAATATAACAGCTAAGTATAAAGACCCAAATAATCCAGTTTTATATCATATAAAGACTATTACAAAGAAAGTTAATTATCTCGTTCCAGTATCTGGAAATATCACCAATGGAGATGGTGAAGGTGTTAATGCACAAATAGATTTCTACAAAAATGATGAATTAATCGATCATGTTGATACAAGCAGTGGCAGTTATTCAAGAGATATAGGGAGTGGAATTTATGATATTGATATAAAATTCACAAATTCACAGTTGATATTAAGTGGAGTTGATATAAAAGAAAATTTTTATGACAATTCTGATAAGGAATAGGGGTAGCAGGAATATTTTCATATATGTCTACATTGGATTTTAATGATGATGTGCATATTGAAATGAAATATGATGCTACTAAAATACCGGACAAAGACAGAATTATTGTTTATAGATGTGATAATTGGCACTTCGAAAAAAGGGTGTGCAATGGAGAATGGGAAGAAGAGGTTGATTTAGATAATAAAAATATTGATACTGATAGAAATCTTATAAAACTCGATACAACTAGTCTATCCACATTCCTCATTGGATATAAAAAAGAAATGATAATAGATGCTAATGTAGAAGAATATCAGTATTATCTTAATGATATAATTAAAGTTCTTGGTATAGTTGAAGATGAAGAACAAAAACCAATTGAAGAAGCTATAATTAAAGGAAAGATTTCTGGAACTAACATAGAATTCACAACAAGAACAGATAATGGTGGTGTATTTACAATAGAGTTTCAAGGACCAAGTGAAGAAGG
>JAFCCM010000145.1 GCA_017610225.1 Candidatus Aenigmatarchaeota archaeon
ATGGATTATCAACCATCGTATTGGATCATTGAAGAATACAATCTAGATAAACCCAAAATTCAACCTTTTATTATTTTCAATAGTAATGAAGAAAGAAATCGGTTTAATGATTATGATTTTTCTCAATTGTTTAAGGCAATTGTTTATTATAGACGAGATGACTTATGGGCAAAGAAAAATAACCTTGGGTATTATACAGACACCGTATGGCCGTTTTTAACATTATTTAAAAATGAAGTCCGGCATCAAAAAATGAAGTTATATGCGTTTGAACATGCTTCACAACCACGTGTTGTATTTTGGTTGAATCAAGATTTTATACCTGAGGCATATCGTGAGAGTAGAATGAGCAATAGGAAAAGGGAGGTAACAGAAGATGGAAGACCAGGTTGATTATACCGAACCAGTAGAACAGTTTGAGTCGATGTTGCCCCAAGAAAAAGTTAATACTATGATGCTTCAAGATCTTGTTACAATTCTGGATATTTTAGAACTAGTGAAAGTGCAGATATGTGATAAAGAACTTGAAAAACGATTGATAACTCTTATAAATAGGGTAAATAAGAAAATACAAAATAAGTTTGATTCAACTGAAAAAGGAGAAATACCGTGAAGAAAATGGATATTATAGGGATAATAGGAACAAGGAAGAGGGACACATCAGTGGCATTCAAACTTATCCGTAAAGTATTTGATGAAATATTTGAGGAAGGCAATATCTTATGTTCAGGTGGTTGTCCAAAAGGTGCAGATCGTTATGCTGAACAGTTAGCAAAAGCAGAAGGTATACCAATAATTACCTTCTATCCAAACTATAAAAGATTTAAAGGTGGAGCGCCAATTATACGAAATGGTGATATAGCAGATACTGCTGATATGATTATAGCATGTGTTATGCATCCAGAAGATGGAATTGATGCAGTCCTTGAACGTAAGTCTGGAGGTACAGAAGATACCTTGAAAAAGTTTGTTAAAAGGAATGGAGACAAAACAAAAATATATTTAGTATAAATCTTGATGATAATGGAGATATAGTTTCTAAAAAGATTCTTGATGGTCAATGGCATCTTGAAATAGAAGAAGATAAAAACTATAATGGACGAGTTGTAGAAGAGATTACTAGCGTATTAACCGAATACATATCTCAAAGTATTAATAAGGAAGTTGTTGGTGAATTAGTTGATAATTTAAAAGAAGGAGAATAAGAATGAAAAGAGTTGTAATTGAATCGCCCTACGCTGGGCATATTCCTATGAATGAAATATATGGTGAATTGTGTATGCATGATTGTTTAGTTAATTATAATGAAACACCATATGCATCACATTTACTTTATACAAGAAAATGGGTTTTGAGGGATGATCATCCAGAAGAACGTAAGTTAGGAATTGATGCTGGTTTCTATTGGCGTGAAGTAGCTGAACAGAGTAATTTTTATATTGATCTGGGGTTTACAGAAGGAATGAACTTGGGTGTTAAAGATTGCATAAAAAAAGGAAAACCATATAAAATAAGAAATATACATGATGATTTGTGGAAACAATTTCAGGTAATTTGTAAAAGCGAAGGGTTATACCCGCCCGATAGAATGAAGAAGGAGGATTATGAATAATGCAAACATTATATTTAGTAGGACAAATTTCACCCAAATATGAAATTACATATTTATGGAGAAAATTTGTAAGAGAATATTTTGAAGAAGATGAAGATAAATTTGTTATAGATCCATGTGCAAACCCATTTAATAAAAAAGGTTTGGAAAGTAAGGAATATGCAGTTCAACGTAAAAAGAGTACAGCTGGGATTGAATTGTTACCATCCAAGGATTTAACATATGTTAAAACTTCAAATATTGCATTAGTTAATATGAATCAATATGATATGGACAAACCTTTGCTTGGAAGCTACTTTGAACTTGCGTGGTATTTTATGCATCCAGAAAAATCTGTTATTGCTTTTGCAGATGACCTTGATGATTATCAATGTAAGCATCCATTTGTTCAGCAAGCTGTTACTGCATGGTGTAATAATGCAGAAGAAGCATGTGATTTAGTAGCTGAATATTTTACAAGTCAGGAGGGGATTTAGAATGAGTGAATTATTTGATAGTTGTAGAAAAGTTACTTCATACGATGTTCTATATGAATTGACTGATGTGAAAAAAGATGAGGTGGTTGCAGTTATAAGTGAGGGAGTCAACTATCCGTGGCATAATATCATTTATTATAAGTGTCATATAGTAGAAGGGCAACAGGTGTGGGCAGGTAATACTAAAGGCACGATAAGCGAATATCAAGATTTGGAGGGTATTTAATATGGCTTCTACAATACCGCCAGGTGGAATAAAAGATTATAAACGAAGTGAAGAAGAAGAAAAACAAATGGGCAAAACAACAGCGGCCAGATTCAGTGAAGGAAAAGTAAGACATGATTTAATCCCTCCTTGGCCACTCGATGAATTGGCAAAAGGGAACCAAAAAATATGATGATGATAATTGGCGTAAAGGTCTGGCATGGAAAAAGAATGTAATCGGTCCATTGCTCAGACATTTATGGAAATGGATTCGTGGGAAACAGATAGACGAAGAAAGCAATTGCCATCATTTAGCAATGGTTGTTTGGCAATGTTTTTGTTTGATGGAATATGAAAAAAATAGGATTGGTATTGATGATAGAAACCCTTATGATTTATCACTGATGGAACCAGAAGAAAGAGAAAAACGAATTGAGTATTGGAGAGAATTGGCTCAAGAAGGCAAAGAAAACGAGTACAATGGTTTAGATTAATAAAAAAATAATAGGAACATAATATAAATGAATTAAGGAGTGAAACATGAAGAACGAAGACGAAGAGAAAATTGAGGATCGAGTATTTGATGCAGAAGCAATAGATAGAGCAATGGCAGACCATCTTGAAACAGTATGGTCGATAGAATCTGTTAATGAAACAGACAAGGATGATGGAAGACCAACACGAACCAATCATTTAGGGAATGCAGAGATTGATGATAAATGTAATTGTAAAGACCCACATTGTATTGATTGTGGACCAATGATGATAAAAGATACAGAATCATACAATAGAGAATATGATTATACTAAAGATCAATTACTTAAAATTCCATTGACAGGGGATCCAAATGATTCAACTGAACTCGATATGGGGAAATCTGCAAATGATGGAATGACTAGGGATGAAGAAATGAAAGATGATTTAATAGGAAAAATGAATGAATCTAAACAAATTGCAGAAAATCTTATTGCAGAAAGGCAATTATATGGAAATCGTATGGGCATTAATGATGATCTTTGTAATACCAATTTAATTTCAAAAAATTATAGTCCAATGTTTATAAGAAAATTTAATTCTGCTTGTTTACGTAATTGGCCATTATATATTTCTATGATATGTGATGAAGATGTTAGTGATATAGATCATGTGGTTAATGGTGCATTGAAGGCATTTGAAGAAGCTGGATTAATTGAAAATAATTTACAATCTATGCGAAATTTAACAGGAATCATTTCTGAAACATTATTA
>JAFCCM010000015.1 GCA_017610225.1 Candidatus Aenigmatarchaeota archaeon
TTCAACTTTATCTTCTCCAATTAGATCACAAATAAATTTGTATATCTCTTTTTCAGCTAAAGATGTTCCATCATTCCTTGGATAACATTTTGGACATAAATATCCTTGTTGAATACTATTCCAAGATTGTTTAAATTCATGTTCACATTTTAAACATTTCCAATTATGTTCATATATCCAATTTATATATTTTTTATCGAGAAATACTATATTTAAATATGATAAAATTCTTTCTTGATTTTTAATTCTTCTTTCTTCTTTTGATTTTTCAGATTGAGAATAATATTCAACTCCATAATTTTTTAAACTTGTTTTAATTTTCTTTTTTTTTATCCAATCAACATTAGAAAAATTTTCAACCTTGTATAATCTCATTAAATATTTTTTTATGTATTTTTTAAATTCTTTAGTTTTGAAAATATTATCTTCATTATAATGTTTTATAAAAGTTTCTTTTTTCTTTTCTTTAACTTCATCTAATTGTGAAACATTTAATACATTGTGTTTTTTGATAACTCCTTCTTTTTGTTCTTCTTTCCCTTTTTCTGATTCCCACGGATAATCAGTTCCATAATTTTTTTGAGAAGTTTCTTTTTTCTTATTTTTAATCCAATCTAAAGATGAAATATTATCAATATTATATTTCTTTTTAATTGTTCTTTGAGCAGTATCATGATATGCAGTTTTCAAAGATCCAAAATTTTTAAGAGCAGTTTTTTGCTTTTTTTCTGACATTTTTCTTCCAGCTTCTGGACATTTGCTTATATGATCTTCACAACACCATTTTCCATTTTGAAATTGATAATGGGCTTTTCTATTACAACCAAAATCACAGATATGATTAGAATTCTCAACGTATTCAGGTTTAATTTTTATGAAAGTTTTTCCTTTTTGACCTTCATTATTCTTTCTTTTTAATTCTGGACATTTACTATGAAATTCTTCACAGCACCATTTTCCATTTTGAAATTGATAATGAGCTTCTTTTCCGCAACCATAATCACAAACATGACCAGAGTTTTCAACATATTCTGGTTTAGTTTTTATGATGATTTTTCCTTTATTATTTTCAATTCTTCTTTTTCTAACTGCTGGACATTTGCTTATATGGTTTTCACAACACCACTTCCCATTTTGAAATTGATATTTAGCTTCTCTTCCACAACTTTCACAAACATGACCAGAATTTTCAAAATATTTTGACTTAGATTGTTTTACTCCTTTTTGTCTTTTTCCAGTTCTTTCTTTAATCACTGGGCATTTATTATAGCTATCTTCACAACACCTTTTTCCATTTTTAAATAAAAATTTAGCTTTTTGACCACATCCATAATCACAAAGATATTCAGTTTTTTCTAATTCACTCATTTAAATTTTCTTTCTTTGAATTAAATATTTTTCTTTTGGATTTTCAATTAATTCTCTTGGACTTACTTTTAATATTTTATTCTTATCTTTGTCAAAAATAACTAAGGAATGATCATATGACGACCAAAAATCTTCAAATCTTTTTTTCTTATCATGGATTTTATACATTTTAATGTTTTCATGAACACTATAATCTAAAATCTTTTTTTGTTCTATATTTCCATTTTCAATATCAATTGCTTGAATAGTTAAATTTTCTTCTGGTTTATAATGAGTTACTTTAACCCCATTTGATTTTGTTTTTTCTTTATATTTTGTAAATTTTTCTTTATCTTTTAATTTACTTATATGACAAATTTTATTTTTATTATTTTTTAAATAAGAAATTTTACAATGGCAACTATCGCCGTCAAAATCTGCATTTAATCCCCCAACTATCATTGTGCAAAGCTTAATAGTATTTCCTAAAATTAATTTAGGATAAAATGCTCTTATTGACTCAGCTTGTAAACAAGGATCTCGTTTTAATAAAATAGCTCTTCCTATCATAGCGACTTCTGTTGCTTCAAAAAATATTTTACACAAAGAATCTGGAATTTTATCTCCAGATTTTATATTTTTAATAATAGTTTTAATACTCTCGACTGAAAGATCTGTTTTTAAAAATTTTTTAATTTCATTTTGTAATTGTATTTTATCAGAAGTTTGAGAATATAATAATTTATAAATTATAAAAGGTTCAAACAAACCTACAGCTAAACGTAAAGGTAATCCAACTTCATCCACTTTAAGATCGGGACCCGGAGTAATAACTGCTCTTCCGCTAAAATCTGTTCGTTTTCCTAAAAGTTGTGATCTTATCAATCCTCTCTTTTTTTGTATTAAAGTTCTTATATAATCATCATGAGAAATTATAGCTTTTTGTACTTCATAATTCAAAAGATTGTATAATGGACCATCTTTTGAAGAGCTTCTTATATGAAAAGTTTTTCTTAAAATATTTATATAATAATCATTTAATTTATCATGAATCCACATATCATTTTCATCTTTATATATTGTTCGTTGTTCAGGTGGAATTACTGCTAAATATTCTATAAATAATATATTATTAGTATAAGCTTCTTTAATTTTTTTAATAAACTTTTCTCTTTTATCAGTATCTCCACGAAATTGAATTTTAGGAAATAATTTTATAAAAGACTTTATACCAGTAACACCATTATCATCAATTTGTAATAAACCTTCTTTAGTTAAAGAAAAAGATTCATTAGCTGAAATAAATTTTTCAACTTTTCTATCTAATTGTATTAAAATTTTTAATGCACTTGGATGAATAACTTTTGTATAAAGTTTTATATATGAAAAAGTTTTCTTTCTTTCTTTTGATTCTAATGGTCCAAAAATTTGCTCTGAAAATAAACCATTTGAATTAAAATCTCCACTTCTTATAAAAAATTCAGTTGATGTAACAGGTATGAGATTTTTAATAAAATTATTCATATTAAGAAATTGAATCATAATTAATCCTTTTTTTATGTGCTCACTTTATCTAAATATTTTTTAATTTTAGTAAAATTGCGAGTTTGTTTTCCTTTTCTTGCAGCTTCTTTTGGTGGTTTAATAACATCTTTAGTATAAGTATTATATAAACGATGCAACTTAGTTAAAATAGCTTCAATTTCTTCATTTTCATAATTACCTAAAGTTTTTAATTTTTGTGCAAGTTTTATAGAAAAAGATATAATATTTGGATCATGAACTCCTGACATATTGCATATACAAAAAAATGGCAATGAGTCTCCATATTTAGATTTTATTGATAAAAAACATTTTGGATGTTTACCATATAATATATCTCTTATTTCTTTTTTTTGGAGCCATTCTAAATTTTTTCGATCATATGGAAATAGAACATTATTAACTTTTCGAATAAGTTCATTTAATTGATAAAATTGCTCATTTAAATTAATCATATTTAATACCTCCTCTTTTTAATTTGTTCTACAAAAAAATAAAAGGGGAGTTTAAATTCCCCTTTTATTTTCTAAAAATCTTGATTAATTAAATTAACCATTTGAGCAATTTGATTTTCAAACTTTTTTGCAAAATAATAAGAATAAAAACGTATCATATCAGATTCAACTTTTGATAACGGTATTCCACCCATTTTTTTACCATTTATAATATGAGAAAAATTAATTCTGGAAACACGCCCAACAAAATAACATAAAATTTCATGAGGTAAAATTTTAGTATTAAATCCATAAAAATCTTTTATTTTATCTTGAATTTTAAGAAATTCATGTATTGATTTTATTTTATAAGTTGTAGCAATTGAAGGTTTATTATTTGGATAAAAATTAAGAAGATTAAATAAATTTTTATATTCAACATTAAAAGTTTTTTGTAATAATGTTTTAACATAAATTGAAAGAACTGCAGAATGTTCAGGACTTAAAGTTCTAAAATGATAATATGGAATTTTTGTAATCTTAGAAAGAATAGGAAAAACTAATGATTCACAAAGAGGAGAAATATATTCTATTTTAGAAATTCTTGAATGAAATTCGTAAATAGCAGAATCAGAACCTTCATCAATTTTCATAATATTATTTTTTTCAATTATTTCATAAATTTTTTCATATGCTATTCCTTTCAATCTTCCCAAAGTATCATTATAACTATAAGTATTTAAATTATCAACATTTATTCCTTGAATATCTTCTGTTGTAATACTGTCATCATAAACTATAGATCCTTTATATACAGATCTTAAAAACCATTTTACAGATTCATCAATAACACCAACAAAATATACAATAGGATTTCGACCTTCTTCACATAAAATTAATATATAATTCATAATAAAATTAAATATTTCAATTACATGAACACCAATATCTTTACATTGAATATTTTTTATATAATCCCACATATACTTATCAGTTAAATTATATCGATATACTTTTGTTCTAATAACATTAAAAATTTTAAAAATAATTTCTGTTTGTGTTATTTCTTCAGATATTTTATTATATATTATAGTATGTAATTTTTGTCCAAATTTCAATTTTGTATTATTAAAAATAAAAGAATATATTTTTAAATAACAAGAATGTCTATTAATTTTTTCAATTTCTTCAGCTGAAAAAAGAATTGAATTTTTTTTAGCTTTTGTTTCATCTACAAATTTTGAAAAATCTATATCTATAGATTCTAGATATTTATTAACAAACTTTTTTAATATAGGAATATTTTGTAAAACAACTATAGATTTTATATTTTCATCTTCACAAGTTTTTAATAAACTAAAAAACCAAATATCAAATTCTTCCCCACAACATTCTGAAACTTTTTTTATAAAATCTGTTATAATATGAAACTTGTTAGTAATTGAAGAAGGTACTAATTGCAAATTATTTACATTTTCATTATATATTAAATTCCACTCCTTAAGCCCAACTTTTTCAAATTCAATCATTCATTCTCCTTTCAAAATTTTTTAGACATTCAAAAAAATAACAAACTATTCCCTAACCATAAAATAATATATATAGAAAAGATTTAATTAAAATTTTATAAGATTAACGCGAGAAAACCTCGTGCCCTTGTGACCGAGGTAATTCACTTATTTTATAACAAATCTTCGAACCATAGAAATTACAATTTCTTTATTTATAAAATCACCCGGGCAAGTTAACTCTTTGTTATTTGAAACTTCTCTATGAAATTTAATTCTGTTTGGGGCTAATCCAAACATTTTTAACATAGGATTTAAAAGTTTATAAGCAAGTATCTCATAACATCGTTTTTGAGGAATAGTAAAATCATAACTTCCTAATAAAGCAATATGAATTGACCTTTTATTAATATTTAAATCAATGTCAGGCCAATCACATAAATATACAAATGGACGACAAATAATAGGTATAAAATCTTCTTTAATTTTTTCAATTACATAATGATAATTAATATCAGCTTGTTTCTTTTCTAATACCCCTTTAGATAATGCTGGTAATTGAAATTTAACATTATCAATTCTTGCTTCAGGATTATCATATATTTCAGTAGTATGGTGGAGAATTATATATTTGACAGTTTGTCTTCTCACTTGCATCAAACTTGGCTTAAAAGGCAGTTTCATTTTTTTATCTCCACTAAAAATATTTTAATTTAAAAGAGATTCTAAATAATTAATTAAATCATTATTTAAATTAGTTACTCGTGTATTATAATCAGCCTCAGTTACCATTTTTTCTTTTGATAATGAAAGTATTTCCGCTGGATCATTAGTTTGATCTTTAGCATAAGTTACTGAAGTTGTAGCATTTTTAACTGTAGAGTTTATATTTAAAATTGAAGAATCTAATTCCTCAACAGAAGTAAACATTTCATTACTACCACCAACACCCATAGAAGCAATTAATCCTAAAGATTTTGTAATTTCTTTTTGAAGAGAATTTAATGAATTTATTGTATTTATCAAATTTGATAAAATAGTATATTTATTATCCACAATATTTTCTAAATCTACTAATTCTATTAATAAATCTGAAGAGCTATCTATAATTGCAGTACTGTCAATATATTCAATTTTTAAATCAAATTTATTAAAATAGTCACCTTTTCCAATTTCTTCAACTGCATTCATATTATTTTCAAAAGAAGGATCAATATCATCAATAGGAAAAGATTTAGCCCCACATTGCATTGCATAATTTATATTCATATCATCCATTTGTAAAGTAACTATAGAAACAGCATCATCTTTTAATGTTGTCATATTTAATTCAATTTCATCAAATTTAGCTAAAACTTCAGGTTCACTTGAATATATTGGATAATGTTCTTTTAAACTATTTAAATTTAATAATGTGGCTATTAATTTATCTTCAACTCTAATGCTCATTTTTTAATCTCCTGCATTACATGAACTTGCTCCAGTTATAGTAACTCCACTAAAACATCCTGCAAATGAATCTCCAACACGTACAACAGATTGATTTTCAATAAATGCAGAAGAAGAACCTGAAATCATTATTCCTATATGACCACAAAAACCAAGCATAATATTACTAATAGTTGATGCTGCTGAATTTTCTATATTCTTAGAACTTACTCCAGTTATAAGAATACCCGTCATTGGAATTGGAGAAATATGACAAACACAAATACCTGCTCCTATATCACCAATTCTACATACTCCTGGCATTTATTTTCTCCTTATTTCTATATTATAGTTTTTAAAGCTTCTGCTGCTTTTTCAATACTAGTTTTTGCATCATTTTTATTTTGATCAATATTATCTAAAGAACTATTAACATTATTTTTTAAATCATCACTTGTATCAGATAAAATATTATCAACATTTAATTTACCATAATTTGATGAAGAAGGATCATCATTCATATTCATTTTACTATATAAAGAAGAAACATTACTATTCATTTGTTCAAGTTTACTACTATAATCATCACCACAAATAGATGAAACACAATTTAAAATTTTATCCAACTTAGACATATTGTTAGAAGTTCCATCATTAGCAAATTTATCTTTAATAGAGCTCAACATATCTGAAACACTAAATTCTGGAGCATCATCAACTAAATCAAGAATAGAATCACTCATAGCACCAAATGTTGAATTTAGAGCATTTTTAACTGCATTAGAAGGATTATTTAAAAGGGGATCATCACTAAAATAATTACAAGAATTTATTATATCAATAATTTTGTCTAATGAGGAAGTATCTAAGGATGGTGTCATTTTTGAAACTTTATCTGATAATTTATCTGCTGCATCTTGAATATTTTTTATAGGTGAAGCTATCATTTTATCAAGTTTTGAAGTTAGATTATTAATTTGACTTTCAATTTTATTTGCTGCTTTTTCTAAAGGACCATATATTCGATCATATTCACTAACTAATTTATTACACATTAAATTTTTTGATGATTCTATACTCATTTAAGTATTCCTTTCCCCTTCTGGCAGAATTGGGTTAGCATTTATTGCTGAAGCTGAAGCACCTGATTGATCATTTCTTATTGCTCCATCAGTATTTATATTACCACTGGCTTGGAGATTTTTATCATTTCCTGCTTGCTCATTAATATTATTCGCAGCTTTAATATTCATATTATTTGCTGATTCTATAAATATATCATTATCACATTTAATATGAATATCATTATCAACTTTTATATTAAGATTATTACCTGTATGAATATTAATATCTGATTTAAAATAACACTGTAATTTTTGTTCGTCTATGTCTATGTGTAAAAAGTCACCTTTATGAGTTCTTATTAATATTTTTTCTTTTCCCTCACGCTCATCAAAAAGAATCGTTGTCATATTATCGTCAATTTTGAAAACAGATTCAATATCTCCAGTGGGCGGATTTTTGAGTTGACGTTTCTTTCCTCCAATCTCAATTCTTTCGTCATCAGGATCGTCTGATATATGTATTACTCGTCCAGCATGTGTTTTAAGAATAGTCCATTTGTTTTCATAATTTTTACCTGACTGATTTTCTGGTAAAACTTTTGTATTTTCTAAATCAAGAGCACCAAAGTAGTATGGTCTGTTAATATTCCCACACTCAAAAAAGCAAAAAGTCCAGCTACCCTTTAGTGGAATATATGATGAGCCAGCAAAATGATGAGCAGAATCATTTTCTATGTTCCTTCCACCAATCTGGTTATTAGCTGGACGAGCCCAGATGCCTTTATTTTTAGAAACTTCAGGCATTAAATCTGGGATCCAAACTAATATCCGTCCAAATTTTTCTGGGTCTTTATTATTTACAACTAAAGCACGAAACATGCCAAATAAATTTTTCATTTTCTATATCTCTTCTCACAAATTAGTTTTGCTAAATTTCCATATGAACAATCAGATCCTTTTGGATGACATTTTTTCAAGTGACATTCTGGACAAACTATCAATCCATTTTCTGGGTCTAAAATCATTTCATGGTGAGTTTTTTGAGGATAAATATGATGAGCAATTAAATCTTTTGTTTCTTCACAAATCTCACATTGAATTTGTTTATATAATTCTTTATTTCTTTTAAAAGCTTCCTGTCTCCAAATATTATAACCTGGAATTTCGACATTTTTTTCTATGAGATGTCCAGAATTTTCAATATATTTCATCTAAAAATCCTTTTTGATATTTCTAAAATGTTTCCAAATTTTAGTTCATTATATTTACTAATATAAGATGGAACTATTGAAACTCCTTTAATATTTGAAGTTGTTAAGATTGAAATAAATCTAGAAAGATCTTCAAGAGCTGGAATAAAATTCACGGTATATGTTCTCATTATTTTTGCTGTAAATATATGTTTATTTATTCCTGAGAAAATTTGTAATTTATCTAATGAATTTATTAAATCATCAATATTTGAAAATGAATATTTTTTTAATTCTTCATAGATTTCTCTGTAATCATATGACGAATATAATGATGCTTTTTTAAAACAGATATCTCCAGTTATTCCAAAAAATGAATCTAAAACATAACAATTAATTAAAAATTTTAATTTAATAATTTGATCAGTAAAAGAGCCCAATAATCCATAGATTTTAGCAAAGCTACGCATAAGAATAGACATTATAAATGCAGATATTACTGGAGTATATTGAGGACTTATTTTTATTTTCCCTTGAATCAAATCTCTCAAAGTAATACCATATACTATTGAAGCATATAGATTTAAAGATCCTGGATTATTAGGATAAATATCATCAATTCCAAAACCTGCTAAATTTATAACAATTCCTTGTGTTGGTTTATTATAAGAAATTGTTAAAAGATAATTTGGTAAATTTATTATATGAATATTCTTTCTTTGTTTTAAATTAGAAATTAAATCATAAACTCTTTTTTTAGTAAAATGATTAACTCGATGTTTTATAAGTTCTAACATTACAAATAATTTTCGAGGGCCATTCTCTATTGATATTTTATTTATCATTGTTTTTGATAAAGATAAATAATTTGGAACATTTTTTAATAATGTAAAATTTTTTTTAATTATCATTATATTTTACCATTCAATCTCTGTTAAATTTTTAACATCTGTTTTAGGGAACTTGTCTTTGCAAATATTTAAGACTGCCGAAAATGTTGGGATAATTACTGTATCTAAGTCAAAATCTTCTATACATTGAACACCATTTACATACATAAGAAGTTTATCTAAAGCGATAGTTGAATATTCATCAAAAGATAAATAAGAAGGTTTCATTATATATTGTTTTTCAAAATCTTTTTGAATAGAATTTCTTAAAAGATAAAATAGATTTTTTTCAATTGTCCATAAAGTTGGGGAAGGAAATGTAAAAAGCCCATTAGATGTTTTAAATCTTTCACCCATAAAATTTATATCAATTGCAAGTCGAGATCTTTGACGAGATTCTTGATCAATTTTAATAGACATTTATTTTTACCTCTTTTAACCAGTTGCAGCAATTCCTGGGTAATTATCTTTACTCCAATTACAATTTAATTCTGTAATTGATAATCTTTGATTAATTTTATCTAAATCTTCTTCTTCTAAATATTTAGAAAATTCTTTAATAAAATATTGATAATCTCCTTTGACTAAATTTATTGGAATTTGTAAAAAACCATTATGAAATTTGGCATGGAGATCTCTTATCAAAAGAACATATCCTATTTTATTTTTAAAATGCATTTCAATAGCTTCTTGTGCAATATCAAATGTGCAAAATTCTTCTTCTTTTTCTATTCTTCTATTCACGAGTGCTGCTACTAAAGTAAATAAACTAGTTATATGATGATGAATTTCTATTGATACTTCATCCATTCTTTCTTGAGTAATCATACAAGTTTGAATTTGTAAAACATCTATTATATAATTTCTCCATAATTTATATTCAATACTTCCCCTTATACTTTTTTCACAATTTCTTATAAATTTTTTATATTCAGACTCAGATTCAAAATTTCGAATTCTTAAAGAAAGTCGAAATGGATGATTATTACTATATAACTCAAGATTTTTAATATTTGATTCAATTCTTATTTCATCTGACATTATGCATTCTCCACCATATTAGCCAATATGATTAAAATTATAATTGCTAATATAATCATAATAGCAGTTGTTGGAACTGAAGCCCACAAAGCTGATAATTTTAATAGTTGCCATTGAATTTCAGCAGAAAATTTAGGAGATATTAAAATTTTTAAAGTAGTTAAAAATAAATCTATTATGTATTTAAATAAACTAACTCCCACTAATTCTTGAATCATAATATTTTCATTTTGAATAGGAACTTTTATTTTTCTTATTCCAATAACTACATTTTGTAAATTTGTTTTAGTATCTTGTTTATAATTATCGTTTTTATATGATGATTTAAGAGCTATTATACAAGAAAGAGAATTTACTAAATTTTTAGGAATATTAGTAGAATTTGCAATAACTTTTTTTGATAAATTATAACTATATTCAAAATTTGAAGATATTTTTTTACAAAATTGTTCTACTTTTAAAAAAGAAATTTTTGGAATTATTGTTAAAGATTTTTTAATTTTATCAATATTTTGAGATTTAGATAAAGATTCAATATTCGATAAAAGTTTTTGAAATTTATTACCAGTTGCCATTGATTTAATTATAGAATTTATATCTTCAGTTATAACTTCTGTTTGTTCATTAACTGATTTTTTTCTTAAATTATTAAATTCTTTTTGTTTAATAATAGAATAATTTTCACCAATAAGTTTTCGAGGATTAACTTTCATACTAAAAAATGGACTTGATGTTCTTTTTATATCTTCAAGATCTTTATAAACATCATAATATTTTCCTTTTTTAAAAGATGCTAACATATAACTATAAAGGACTACTGAACATAATCCTCCAAATTGTTTCATACAAAAAATAGCTCTTTTATTTACATCATCAGCAAAAATATATGAACCCCAACTTAAATTATATAATTTTTGAACTGTTGCTGGATCTCTAAAAATTTTTTCATTAGAAATATCCATAAAATTAAAAAGAGTAAAAATATGTGTTGAATATTTTGTTGATGCAAATAAAATATCTTTTCTTGGATCTCCAGTTAAAGTTTGATTTTTTATCATTGGAATTTTTAATGAGCGACATAAACGATAAAAAATACGAGTTACTTTTCGACCATATTTAGTTGTTAAATATTCCATCTTTTTTCGATTTGTATCATCTAATATTAATTTAACCATTGTATCTTTTCCTTTTACTGGAAAAGGAATAACTTTAATCCCAAGAATTTTTGGGCCAGATTTAGGTGTTTCAATTTGGACATAAGAGGGATCAAGAGATAAACTATCATGGTCAGGCATAAAAACTTTTGTATCTTTTGATTCAGGTTTAATTATTTCTCCAGCTGCTTTACCTGCTTTAGAAACTAAACCTTTTGTTATAATTTTTTTTGAAGCGGTGTCTTCAAAAATTTGGCTTTCTTGTTGCATTAAACTAGATCCAACTTTTATAATTTTAGTTCCTAAACCTTGTTTTGCTAATTTAAGGACATCATTAATTCCATATAAAAGAATAAATTGTTCAAGAACTTTACAAATTCCTGGAAGAATAGATGGGGATACTTCAGAAGAAGTTAACATTGGATAAACAAGTATCATTTTTTTATCTCCTATATCTTTTTATCTAAAGAAGAAAAACACCCTTTTTCTTTTTTTCATCTTTATTATCTTTTAATTGTTGAATATCTTCATTTTTATCTTTTTTACAAAACTTTTTATATGAACAATATTTACATTGTTCATTAGAAAATCCAATAGGTTCAGGAACTTGATTTGAATTTAAAGCTTCTTTAAGTATAATGGCTCGTTCTAAAAATTTTATAGCCATTTTATTATTAATTGGTAAATCAAATGGATATATTTTCTTTAAATTTCTAATAACATATATTATAGTTATAGTTTTAATATTATAATTATAATCTTTATTAAGAATATATGCATATATTATACCTTGATAATAATGTTCTAAAATATATTTATTTTTAAATTTATCAACATCAATAGATTTAATTTCATATAAAAAATTATCTTTTATAGCATCTATTCTTCCTTTCACTTTATATTTTTCACTTATTATACTTTTTTCTATTTCATCAAAACCATATAAATCTTGAATCAATTCATGAATTTTATTTCCAATATGTTGAATTAAATATAAATGAGAAAAAAAGAATTGTTTTTCAATATTAATTTTATATTTTTTTCTAACATAATAACATTTTCTTAAACATGTATATAACTCAGAAACTGAAATATAAGGTCTTTCATATTTCTCCATTCTTTTATAATCACTAATTAATTTTGATCTCATAAGAGAATCAAATCGATCTAAATCAAAACCTTTTGTTGATCGTTTATTATTATAATTAACATAAGGAATTTCAGAGAATGTTTTAATCTGAAATTCCTTAAGTTCTTTTTTTATTTTAAGAGGTTTTTGTTTTAAATTTTGAAGTTTTTCTGATTCTAAATATGATAACAATTTTGAAAATTCGCTATTTTTCATTATTCCTCACATTAAATTTTTAATCCTCTTCATTATTATACAAAATACTAACAGCACTATCAACTAAAGAATCTCTCAAAATTTTATATGAATCTTCAATTATTTTACCAGACCATTCATTTAATTTTTGATAATCTTTCGATTCTGACATCGTTCTAGCTATTAGTAAATTATCAATAGCCATACCAAAAGCTTTTTCTCTTATTCTTTTTTCTATAAAACCCTGAACATTAATTTTATTATCTTCTTTAAGAGCTTCTTTTAATTCTACTTTAATGTTATTACGAGATTTTATAGAAGACACAATATTTTGAGAATTATTTCTTGATTCTTGAGCTATAATTCTTGCATTCTTGAGAAGATTTTTTGTTTTAATTTTTTCAGTTAATTTTTTAGGTTTATGATTTACAAGTTTTAACATTTCAATAAAAACTGATAAAAAAGCACCTTTAACTGAAAGATATTCTTCTTTAATTATTGGGCAACAAGATTCCATTTTTGTAAGAGGTTTCCCAAACAAAATATAATCTATAGCATAAAAATTTTCTAAAACTTTAATTTTAGACTCTTTGAGTAACATGGTTTAAATCCTCCTTCTATTTAAGTAATCTGAATTTTCATCTTCAAGAACTTCTAAAAGAATACGTTTTGAATCTTCTGAAAATTTTGTATTCTTAATAGCTAAACATAATATTTTAAGAGCGTTTATTGTACGACCCTTTTTACCAATTATCTTTCCTAAATCTGTATTCCCAACTTTAATTTGAATAATAATTGTTTTTGTTGAAACTGTTACTTTAACTTCTACTTCTTCTGGAGCATCTACTAATTTTTTAGTCGTTTCTTCAACATAATTTTTTAAAAGTACACTTATTTCACTCATAATTTATTCTCCTTTTCATTTATATATTATTTTAATTTTTGTTCTTAAAATATTATGGTATTAGTTTCTATATTTCCTTTCACAAACTAATTTTGCTAAATTTCCATTCGAACAATCAGATCCTTTTGGATGTCCATATTTCAAATGACAATTATTTCCTTTTCCGAAAGAACATAAAATCCACCCATTATCTGGATCCAAAGATTGTTCAGGATTTATTTTAATTGGTTTTTCATGATGAACACATAGTTCATCTTTATTTGTATTTCCACAAATTTCACATTGCAAATCTCCGTAGTCTTTAATGTTTCTTTTAAGGACTTCTTGTTTGAAAGTTTCATAACCTGGTGGTGTTCCTAAATTTTCTTCTGGAATATATCCTGCATTGATTTGATCTTGTTTTATAAGTTGATTTGCAGATTTTCCATAAAGGGGACATGTATCTTTACAATGTTGAGAACAATACATATGTTGTTCTTCAAATCCAATAGGATTTTCAATAGCTCCTATTCGTCCATAAAATTGATCTGAAGTAGGAGTAAACCATCCACCTTTCTCTTTTGAATTTGGACAATTATGATTTTTACAATGAACTTGAATTTCTTTTTTATCTAAATTATCAGGGTTATATCTCATTTCTTCAATTTTTGAAAATAATGGATATTTCTTTTTAATTTTTTCAATAGTTCGTTTATTGTAACCAGGATGCCCCATAAATTTTTTTGATTGTTCATCTTTAAATTTGTTGCTTCTTTTTAATCCAGTTCTAGATTTTGATTGTTTATCTCTATATTCTTTATTTGCCCATAATTTTTTTATAGATATCTTTAATTTTTCTTTTGTTATTTTTGAAAGTGGTTCATGTGATCTTGATTTGCTAATATTTTTTTTATGCTTATCAGAGAAAATCCTTTTTGCTGGGCATCTTTGCCATTTTTCTTCACAGCACCATTTTTTAACTCCTTTAAAATAAAAATGAGCTACTTTTCCGCAACCATAATCACAAATATGTTCATTCATTTTTCTAAACCTCGGGATTATATTTTTCAATAATATCTTTTTGAATTGCTTCTTTTGATAATCTATCAAATTCTTCTTTAAAAACAGGATCATCATTATATAAATTAAGTGCGTCTTTTGTGCGAAATTTTTTTTCTGGCATTGTAATAAGTGTATTCCATGCCCCAGATTTTAACCGTTTTGAATTTACTAAAAAATTATAATTAGTCCAAAAATTGCTAAATCCTAAAACAAATGAACCAACTACTTCTACTTCAATATTAGGAGAAAATAATTTATTTTTTACACATTTTAATTTAACAATAATACCATCAAATCCATATTTATCTTTGTCTTGATTTATACCAGATTTAATTTTCATTTCAATTAATTGAAAACTATTATATAAAAGAGAGTTTCCGCCAGGCATGTGTTTTGTATGACTTAAAAATTTGAGGTCTCTTGGTGCTCCAAATCTACTCATATCTAACACATCGCGCAATTGATTTACACAAATTAATGAAATATTATATTGGCTCAATTTTGCAACATATCTTGGAATCAAAATTGACAACAATCTTGCTTTATATCCAATCACAGTATTTATATCATCAGCTTCACGCTCGCGTTGTGAAAGTGTATTTGCAATACTATCCCAAATTACCACTGATGGTTTATCAAGTATCTTCTTTTCTTCTTTAAATAAACATAATCCTTCTAAAAACTTAAATACTTTTTCAACCGTTATATCTACATATGGTTTAATTTTGGGATATTTAATTCCTAAATTTGAAAGTCTTATAGATGACATAGATTCTTCTGAATCTAAATAAGCTCCTATTAGATCTCCCTTATACTTTAATTGTCCATTGCCAAGAGTTTGAGCTGCTAACATTGATTTACAACTTCCTGGAGCTCCGCAGATAATATTCATTGCCCCAACTCCAAATCCGCCTCCTAATACAGCATCTACTAAATCAATTCCAGTTGGAATAATTTGTTTAACTCCAATATCTGCTTTAATATCTGCTTTAACTTCTAAAAAAGAACTAAATTCATTATATAGTTCTTTTGTTTTTTCTTCTAATATTTCTTCTTTATTTTTTTTTGGTTTAGGAACTGGAGGTAAAGAAGATTCTTTAGGTTTTGATTCTATAACATCTTCTTGTTTAATATTTTCAGGCTCTATTGATTCAACGATTTCAGGTTCTTCTGTATTAGAATCCATATCTATTTTTATACTATTCAAAACTTCTTCTGTATTTATTTCAGGTTGAACAAACCCTAATTGTTCATTTTCTATATCTTGTTCTTCATTATTTTCTATATCCTCATCTTGAATTATATCATTCATTTTTTACTCTCCTTTTATATAAATCGTTTCATCGAACATTTTAAAAAAATTAGAATCTTTTTCTAAAATTTTTAATTGTTTATCCATTCTTCTTATATAAGAATCAGAAAATTTTTCAATTGATTTCTTTCTTCTTTTAATACAAGTTTCAATTTTTGTATTCATAAAAATATATGTTATTGTATAAGAATATTCATGCGCTAAATCCTTCCAGAATTTAATACTCTCATATCTTGTATTTGTTTCATCGATTACTATTGATAATCCTCTTTCCATATAAGCTCGACCCATAATTTTAGCAATTGAATTCACAATTGGGTCAATTTTTATTTCAAATTCAACACCCAATGCTTTTCGAATATCATCTTGACAAACAATTTGATATTTTTTATAAAATTTATTCACATGATATGATTTTCCTGATCCTGGAAGGCCAATCATAATTATAAGTTCTTTCATTTATCACCTCCACTTTCAACAATTTTAATAACTTTTGATTTCATTTTTTCTTCTTGAGTTTGCAAATCTTCAACTTTTCTTGCAATCTCTCTTATATCTAAATTACCAAAACCAGAATCATCATCAACTTCTTTTGTAATTTTTCTTCTTAATTCTATTTCATCTTTTACTGACTTTGCAATCTCTTTTCTCATATCTAACAATGAATTAAATAATGAAGTTAATGCTTTTATTTTTTCTTGAAAATACATTACATATCTTTTTTCTAAACTTTCGGGAAATAATTTATCTATTTTTTTTCTTATTCTTTCAAGATCTAAAATCATATCTTTAAGAGCTACACGATGTTCATTATATTCTTCAAGAAGATTATCTATAATATTTTCATTATTTTCCATAATTTATTACTCCATTAAAACTCTCATTTTTCCAGTTTGATCTTCTTTTAATCTGACTTTATTATTTATAATATTTCCATGTTCATCAACATGATCACAATAAAATTTTGTTTGTCTATTTCTTTTTAAACCTTGACATACATCAGATTGTGAGCATATTTTTCCAAAAAAACAAATTTCTCCTGCTTCAATTATTAACATTTTTATAAATCTCCAAAGAAAACCAAGTGGTCTTTAGACCCTTGGATGAATTTGTTAAGTTTCTATTATTAACGAATTTGATCTTCTTTTTCATTATTAACTTTAGGTAATATTTTTATTAATTCAAAACGAATAATTGCATTTTTAATTTTTTCCCAAGTTTTTTGTATAAATGGCCCATCTGGAAGATCATTTCCTCTTGTCCAATTTTCACCAGCTCTTAGTTTTCTGTTAGAAACAACACATCCTAAATAACCATCATCTGAGGATCTATCAATTGCAACAATCGTATACTCATGATTATTAGTGTAAATTTTTATTTTCTTTTTAAATTCATAACTTCCCGGTTTACATTCTCCATCATCATAAATAACTTGAACATAAGTTTTAACGTCAGAAATAATTTCTTTTAACCAGGAATCAATCATATTTATTTTACATTTTATTTTAAAATCATCTGTATTTAACCAATCAATTAATTCATTCATATTATCATCACTAATATACCATTCTAAATCATTAATCTTTATTATGTTTCCAGCCATTTTTTATTCTCCCTTTCAAATTTTTAATTTAAAAATCTTTACTCTTTTTATATATAATTTGATTAGATGTCGACAATTTAATTTTATACATATAATAATCATCTTTTAAATATTCTTTTAAATATCTTCCACATTTAATATAATCTACAATATTTTTTATATCCTGTGGAACTTTATTTAATTCATATTTTGTAAATAACCATATAGTTTTATTAGTCTTATTTTTAATTTGTTCTAAAAAATAATTAATTATTCTAATATTTTGATCTAAAGGTTCTCCTCCATATAAAAATACATTAGATATTAACTTATCAAAATCAATAATCTTTTTTATAATCTTATTTATATATTTACTATCAACAATTTTCCCATTTCCAAATTCAAATAATTCAGGATTATGACATCCTTTACAATGAGGGCCTAAACAACCACTTACATATAAATCAAAACTTCTTAAACTCGAAGTATATTGAGTTGCAGCAACATGAACTGGATTTTTATCAAAATCTATCATAATTTTACTCCAGAATTTTTATAAAATTGTCTTTTAGTATAATCTTGTTCTCTTCGAACTTTATGCCAATTTTTAGTATTTGTTAAAAATCCAACAACTCTTGTAAAATTATCTGTAATTGGTTTTCCACAAATTTGACATATTGAATTTTTACCTACAGATAAGTGAAAATTTTCACATTGTTGAATATTATAATTTACTGCAAAATATATAACTCCTTTTTGTGCACATGTAGTAATAAGATCTTTCATAAATTCTTTATCTTTAATTTCTTCTTCAATATTTATATGACATATTGAACCTCCGCTGAAATGTTTATCAAAAATACCTTGAATTCTAATTCTATCTAACATATCTGCTTCTGTAATTAAAGGAATAAATTGATTAGAATAAAATTCAACTCCAGCATCATATCCTAATAATTTATCTTTTTTAGCTAATTTAATTGATGAGCTTTCGGCAGGAACTTGTTCACAATTATGAGGAGCTTTATATTGTTTTTGCATTTTATCATTTGTTTCATTAATAGTTTTCATCATTTCTAATACAAAATCAATTCCATCTTTTTCTAATATATTTAATCCAAACTCATTAATACATTCTGCAATACCAGTTAAACCTACAGTTGAGTATTGTTTATTTAAATCCATAAAACCAAGAGTATATAATGGTTGCACTCCTTTAGAAATTCTATTTTTAATAATATTCCTTTTTGAATTATTAATTTTAGCTACAGATTCAACAATATTATCTAAAGATTTAAAAAACTCTTTTTTATTATTTTTATATTTATTTCCAAGCCTTGGAAGATTAATAGTTACCACACCTAAAGATCCAATTTTAGTACTACCTGATCCAAAACTATTAAAATATTCATTATTAGACTCACTTCTTAAACGACAACAAGAACTTAAAGTTGAAGTATGTCCACAATAAATATTAATAAAACCAAATTTCCTATTTTTATCAGCAATCATATCTAAAAAATTTTTATCTGCAATATTATTATTTTCATCAACTGAAAAACAAGCTGTTGTAATGGGAAATGTTATTGGGGTTCTTTCCATTTCATCATTCATAATATTAATAAATAATTCTTGCACTTTAATTATATTTTCAATATTTGGAATTTTACCATCTGGAAAAATATAATCAGGAACTAATTTTTTTAGAAATTCAAGATCAAATAAAGAAATATTTGTAAATGGAGATTGAGTAATCCTCATTGGTTGATTTATTGTGTATATAAATGAAATAATATTTTCTCTAATGTATTTCCAACAATCTTCAATACTAGCAAATTTAAATCCTGCATCTGATTTAGTTTCTAAGATTTTGTCAATATACCAACCTATAACGATAAAAAGATCGGCTAATCCAGTAGCGCCTAAAGCCGAATTTGAAGCAATTGTTACAAACTGCTCCAATTGAGATTTAAATGAATATAAATACTTAGGAGGAATACTTTTAATTTTAGTGACCATTGTTAATCCATTTAAAGCAATATCATAAGTTGAAAAATTATAACAATAAGGTTGAGATACACCATGAAAATCATTTACATATATGCAACCAGATAATTGCATTTCAATTATTTTATTAGCTTCTTGAGATCCATACAATTGTCTTAATTTTTTCCATATTAAATAGTAAGCATTTAATCTGAAATAGGGTTTTGACAATTCTGCATTGTATATAATCATATCCTTTGTACATATATTTGAACTTTCATCAATACTAATGTCTGCTGTCAATTTTGTTGAAAAAAAATCTTTACTCCATTTGTTGATATCAAGTTGCCCGTCAATTCCCTCGATTTCGAAGAATTTTTCTCCATATTTTAATTTAAGGTATAACATTAATTCTGTAAAATTTTTATCATATGAAATTTCTATTTGCATAGGTTTTTTTCCTTATATTTTTAAAAATTTGTTAATTATTTAATGAATTTGAGTATAAGAAAGAATGAACCATCCACCTTTTTCTTTTGAATTTGGACAGTTGCGATCTTATTTTATAAGAATTAGTGGGTTCATCATCGATTGAGAATGAACCCACCTTTTCTCTTTAAATTTGTTTAGTACAAAAACTAAAATTTGTTAGTTTTTCTCCTATCCCTGAGTAATGGCATTTTTCTAATCTGTTACCGATCAGAAAATTAGCAATTTCCTCTCGGCAATGTTATTCTAACTTGCCTGAAATGCCAGGTCTTCTCTGGGTTGACTGAGACTTTAATCTCTGTTTACAGAGCCCACTTAGAGCCAGGAACTGAGGCGGCATTCCTGGGTAAGATAACTAGAATAACGTAGACAAGGTTTCTCTTATCTTAGTCTGGTGAACTAGTTGCCCTTCAAAGTCACCTATGAAGCCTCGTGCCCTTGTGGCTGAGGTAATTCACTTTTCCTTTAAATAACATATAATTTTGTGCTTTATAAACTGGTTTCCCTCTTATATTCCCAATATTTATTAAATGATAAATTCCCTTTAATTTTTTTTTTTTTTTTTTAATAACTATATGAGCACTTGAATATTTCTCAATTTCGCAATTACCTTTATCCCAATCTTTTAAAGTGCCAGCTCCATAATAACCTTTTTCGATAGTTCCTGTCATTAACGCATCTTTCTCAGTATGATCATGTGTACGTACTGCTAAAATACGAATTCCGGGTTTTAATGGTATTTGTTTTCGACATGCAAAAGAAGCCCATAATTTAGATTTAGGCATACGAAACCTTAAATCCCAGTGAAGACGTGCTTTTTTGGCAGAATGTTCTGTAACCACAAATCTAGATTTAATCATCTATTTCATCTCCATCATTTTTAAATATTTTTATGCTTCTCAATATCTTTTTCAACTTCTTTTTTAGTTTTTCCTTTTCCTCGCCAAAATGTACTTTTCATAAAACGATCTTTTAAAGATGCACAATAACCTTCTGCTTTATCACCCATACTTTTTCTCATTCTATTCACACATTTGTCAAAAAACTCTTTTTCTTTTGGAGATTCTAATCCAACATTTTTTGCAATTGTTTTTCCTGCTTTTTTAACACTTTTCAAAGTCCATCCTTTAGAACGATCTTTTAAACCAAGACCAGTTTCATATAATTGTTTTAAATATTTATTTATTATTTTCATTTTTTAATCCTTACATAATTTTTCCATTTTTTCTAAAAAAGAATAATAATTTGAACATTCAGATAAATGATCTTTTGTTATTTTTTCAGCTATTAAAGAATTAGTAGTATGTTCCATCTCAACTTTAATTCCCATTTTAAGTTCTTTTTCATTATATTTTCCTTTAAAATTTTTAGATAATCCTGCTCCAAAAAAAGAACCTAAAAAACTATAAATCATTTCTTCAAACTTATGTTTATCCATATTTAAATTTAAGCTTAATTTATGTATTTCTTTATCTGTTGGGGATAAATTATTTTTAAAAAATTCAATAATTTTCTTTTGAATATTTGAATTATCTTGTTCATTTAATGTATTTAAATAATTATTAAGTTTCATAATACACCACCTTTTTCTTCCATTATTTTATTGTAGATATCTTTTAACTATTTCCATTTTTTTAATTTCCAAACTTGCGGTAACATTAACTTTTTGCATTTCTCACAAAAACAATCATAACATAAAACATTTCCATATTTAATATGAGGTTCAATTTTATTCCAAATTTTATCATCAACACTAAAATCATGAACTTTGCGTCCACATTCTTTACAAAATGATTCTAAGTCTAAAAATTTACATAGTACCAGTTTGATTAGAACTATTAGTTTTCTCATCTTTAAAATCCTCCGACGCCATTTTTGCTAAAGAAAAGGCATCACATAAATTATCATCTTCGAATTCAATATTCCATTTTTTATATACTTTCATTAACATTAAATTTTTTTTAGCATTACCTTTACCTGTAACAAATTTTTTTAATGATCCAGGAGAAATAGCTTTATAGTTTATATTTTTCTGATACAAAAAAATACGAATAAAATAATGTAATGCGCCAAGCTCAAGAATGCTTTGTCCTTTAGATCCAAAAGAAAGTCCTTCTATATAAACATTTTGTAACCTATTAATTTCAGATATAAATGATATTTCTTCTTGAATTTTTAAAAGTCTTTTTTCAATAATTTCAGAACTTTTTGTTGATATTAATTTCTGTTCAATTATATCTCCATTTTCATAAAGAATAACAAGACCTGTTCCAGTTAAAGAAAGATCAATACCAACAAAAATATTAATATCTTCTATTTTTTTCATATTTCATCCCCTCACAAATGTAACATTAAGCACTGGCCCCAGATTCAACTTTTCTAATACTTCTCTTTTTTTATCTTTACCATCACTTAAAATACTATCACCCTGCAGGGGAATTTCACCATAAGGGCTTGTAATATTTTGATATTTTGTTCTTATTCTTCCAATTATTATCATAATATCAGCTAAAGCTAACTCTTGAAAAATCCACTGGTATTCATTTGGAATACCAGAAAAATCAGTAGGTTGCATTCTTTCATACTCAACACTCACAGTGCCAGCATTATTAGCGACAGGAGAAATTCTCACAATATTCGGATGAATAAATTCATAAGTCATATCAAAAGATGAAAACATTTTTGTATTCATAGCCATCTCATTTGATAAGGCCCACTCCCCTAATTCCCCATATGTTAAAGGTCCAACTGGTGACATTCCATGAATTAAATAATCACTTTGTTTAGGAAATATATCTTTAACATTTAAAATTTCAACGCCTTCGGGATCATTAATATAAAATTCATTACTTCTCCCTGGAACTTTATTTATTTCTAAATCTAAATTTAAACCTATTTTTTTGATTTGAGGTACATAATATGAAAATTCTCTTAAAGTATATTCCACAATATACTCTAAAATTTTCTCATCTTCTAATTCAATTTCAACAAAAGGAAAACCTAATTCTGATTTAATAAAATTAAGAACTCTACTTTGATTTAACATTTGATAACTCCCTATATAAAAAAATATATCTTTTAAATAAAAATATTCAAAAAGTTCTTAATTTTTAAAATAAATATTTTCTAATTCCTCACCATATATTTCTACACCGCCTTTTTCTAAAGCTTTTCTCATAACTTCTAATTCAGTAATTTGATTATTTTCAAGAATTTTATGAAAATTTTTCTTTCTATTTAACATTTCAGTATTATCAGGATTTTCAAACATTCTTGAAATAAGTTCAAAAGAAACTAGCTTTAAATTATTAGATATTAAATTATTTTTTGACTCTTCTTGAATAATTTTATTTAAATATTTGTTCCCACTTTTACAATGAGTTGTATTAAATAATGGTTGTTTATTTATAATATTTTTATAAATTGTTTCCATGTTTCCAACTAAAGTTAATAATTCAGAAAATATATTAAGTAATCGTGATGGACCAATTCCTTTAATTCCTTTAACATCATCTCCAGAATCTCCAATAATTGACATAACTAATGGAAGATAACTATCTGAAATATTATTTTTTTTATGTAACTCTCTTTCCATAACTTCAGTTTGTTTTACAATTCTTTTAGATTTTGCACTTTTTTGGAAAACATAAGTATTCTTATTTATACATTGTAATAAATCATGATCGTTTGAATATATTATATTAGCTATATTTTCTTGAGGAATTAAATTTCGAGTTATTAAATAATATGGTATAAAATCACCTTCTAAATTAGATAATTTTAAAACTTTTATATTAGGCATTCGATTACATGCTTTTTCAATAAGACCATAATTATTATGTAAAATTTTAAAAAATAAATCTCTATCTTTCCTATCTAATCCATAAAGATCGTCAATTCTCCGAGAAATTTTATATATTTTTGAAATATTTTTATGATAATAAGAAATTCCCATTTCAAAAAAAATATAAAAATTTATTTTAATATTTCGACGAGTTGAATATATTTTATGAAAAGATAAAAAAGATAAAAGAGACAAAAAAATTGAAGCATCATTATATCTACTTTTTTTAGATGATTCAAGAATATTAACAATTGCATGTTCCATATATAAAGTTTGAAAATTATTTTTAAGATCTATAAAAATATTTAATTCTTTAAAATTATCTTGAGTAAGAATTCCATCTAGAATTGAATAATTAGGATAATAACTCAATAAAGATTCATATGCCATTTTAACGTCCTTTTTTAATCTACAATTATAGATGACCGAGAATACATATTTATATCTATATCACCAAGTCTCGTTTTAAAAATATTAATAGATATATTTCTTTCATCATTAAGATACATTTTAAAATTTATTTCAGAATCATGTTCAATACTAAAAGGGATAAGAGATAAATTAGCAAATGAATTTTCAAGACTCATATTTGTAGGAATATTATGGAGAAAATCAGCATGTTGATCTCCAGCTTGTGCAGCCGCTTTTATTGATGAAATTTCTCCATTAAATAAAACTTGAATAGCTGAAGCATTTAATCCTTGCGTTATAACTTTTATTCTATCACCTATCATTTTTGAAATATCACATTCTACTAATAAATTATCATCAGATAAAGAATATATATGAGATAATTCTTCAGTAGGAATAAATTTATTATCTAAATATTCCAAAACTGGACTTTTAATTTTTAATGAAGTATATTGATCAGAAAAAATCAAATAACCTGGATCTTGTTCTGTCCTTTCAATAATTTTTATTTCAACTTCTTGACCAGAAAATACTTTCAACATATCCAATTTATTTTTAAGATCGGTCAAACCTAAATCTATATCTTCAATAATTGAACTAAGATTCATTTCAAAAGCTGTCGATTTATCTGTTGTTCGTTGACGAATAATTCCATTTTGAATATCTGCATCATTACATATATCTCTTAAATTTCCTAAACATTTTAAAAAATTATCATATTGATCTACATCTAAATTTACAATTCTTTCCATTATATTTCTCCTTTTAGTTTCACAAATGTTTATATCACACTTTTTGGTTTTCCCCAAGTTTTAGTTTCTTTTATTTTCATAATCCAAATCTTTTTAGATTTTTTATAAAGTTCTTGTATTTCCATTTTATTTGTTTTTTCACCATATATTTTTCTTAAAGATAATAATAAGTTCACATCAAATTTTTCAATTAATTTTCTTAACCATTTAGATCTTTTTCCACTCATTTTGCTTCTCCTTTATTAAATTAATCATATTTTTTAATGGCAACTATATAAATAAATTTATCTTCTTTAACTTCTTCAGATTTAATATAATCTATTGTTATAAAAGCTTTTTCTAAATATGTTATAATTTCCATAACTCTTTCAGCAATATTCTTTGCACCTACTTCTTGAGGTGTATTAATAGGTATTGAAAAAATCATTATTATTGAATTGTCTGATTTGTATTTATAATTTAACATACATAAATTATTATTTTTAAATTTAAATAATCTATCTTTAGATGCAGCCTTACATAATATACTATAATAATCTATATTTTCTAATAACCCTTCAAATTTTAAATCATATTCAATTGATGATTCAAAAATTTCTTTAAGTTTTTGTATTTGTTTATTCATAATTTTTTTCTCCTTCTTTTAGATCATAACTTTTACAGGTGTAACTTTCATAGTATTAAAATCTTTACCACTTTTATTATAATATACAGAACACGTATTTATTATATGTTCATTCTCTTTTTTAATTTTTCTATAATATTCTGGATAGATTCCATTATCAGATAAAATTATAATATCTAATCTATATTCTTGTTCATAAAAAACTAAACTTTGAATAAGAGATGCATATTTTGCAGAAAAAGGTGCAGCAAATAATCGTACTTTATTATTAATATTTAAAAAATCAAATAATTTTATAGAATAAATATCAAAAACACCTTCTCCTAAAATTATTGTTTTAGAATCTTTTGCTGGCCCTGGTATTTTATAATAATCTAAAAAAGGAATTTTATTATTATCTAATTGAAGTTTAAAAAAACGAAAAGTTGAAGTTGGATCAATATTTCTAAATATAATTAAACTTGCATGTTCTGAAAGAAAACCTACAAAGTTTGTATGAAGATATTCTTTAATTTTGAATAAAGTTGGATTAATAGAAATATTATTTATTTGAATAAATTGATTTACATCAAATATTAAACCTTTAATATATTTTAAATCAATATTTGCAAATTTTAATCTTTTTTTTGTATATAAAGTTTTATTTGGAAAAATATCTGTTCTTATTTCTGGTAGTTTAATTTCTTTTTTTTGTTTTGAATTATCTATTATTATGGTTGATTTTTTAATTCTTTTTTTATCAATAAAAGAATCAGAGATATCAGATCCTTTAATTTTTAAAATTAATTTTCTTATATGACCTTTAGCATTACATCCAGCACGAAAGCAATTGAAAATTGGTATGTTTAAGCTGGCCCAAAGGTGATCTTTAGAAGTTTTTTTTCCAAGATCACACCAAGGACATTTACAAATAATATTATTATTATTTATTTTTATTTTACTTCCAAGATTTTCTTCTAGAAAATCTTTAAATGAATCTTGATATATTCCTATCATTTTCTATATTTTCTTTCACAAATTAATTTGGTTAAATTTCCATTTGAACAATCAGATCCTTTTGGGTGTCCAATTAGTAAATGACAATTATTTCCTTTTCCAAAAGAACATAAAACCCACCCATTAATTGGATCTAAAACTTGTTCTGGATGAGTTTTTTGAGGTTTTTCATGATGAACACATAGTTCATCTTTATTTGTATTTCCACAATATTCACATTGTAATTCTCCATATTCTTCTTTGACTCTTTTAATAACTTCATCTCTCCAAATTCCATAACCCGGAATAGAGCTTTCATTTTCTTCAATATGTCCAGAATTAATTAAATCTTGTTTCATTATTTGTTCAGTAGTTTTTCCATAAATTGAGCATGTTTTTTTGCAATGATTTGAACAATAAAAATGGCTATTACCAATTTCATCTCTAAGACACAATGCCCTATCACTAATTTGAATTTTTTCTAAAGTGAACCATCCTCCCATTTCTTTTGAATTTGGACAATTGTGGTTTTTACAATGCCCTTGAATTTCTCCTGTAATTGAGTCTTCTTTTAATTCTTCAACTAAAAATAAAAGTGGATATTTTTTTTGATAATCTTTAAGATTATAAGTATTACTCTCAATATTTCTTTTTCTTTCTGATGGACATTTAGAACTATGATCTTCACAACACCAATCTCCATTTTGAAAATGATAAAAAGCTTTCTTTTCACAAAATTTGCAAACATGACCAGAATTTTCAATATAAACTGGTTTCAAAATAGTTGTTCCTATATGTTTCATTTTTAAATTTGTTCTATTTGTTGGACATTTATTGATATGATTTTCACAACACCAATTTCCAGTTTGAAATTGGTAATGAGCTTCTTGCCCACACCATTTACAAATATGCCCTGAGTTTTCAATATAATATGGTTTTTTTATAATTCTTTTTAAAATCTTTTTTCTTTCTATCGGGCATCTATTAACATAAAGTTCACAACACCATTTTCCATTTTTAAATTGATAATGTGCTTTTAATCCACAACCATAATCACAAACATGGCCAGAATTTTCAATATATTTCATCATTCTCCCTTAATTTTTCAAGATTTTCTTTAAATGAATCTTGATATATTCCTATCATTTAAACATTCCTTATTTTTTTAATCCAATCTGTCAATCATCTCGACCACAAGGGTACGAGGTTTTCTCGCGTCAATCTTATAAATCCAGTTCCTTCACACATAATTCACATATTTTTCCATTTTCTAATTTTCCAAAATCATAACCATCTTGTACATAAAAAATTCACATCATCTTTTATTTTAATTCTTATTGATCCTTTCCCTTCACAATCTTTACAATATTCTCCACCCCCAACTATAACCCCCTGTTTTTAATTTATATACTCCCAACTAAACCAGTACCATTACATATTTCACATTCAATCACCTGTAGTTTCCCGTTTAATTCTCTTTCTTTTTTTTAATATTTTTTCGATAATTTTTAGAATTGTTTAAATTCATTTTTCAATCATCTTTTTGTAAGCCTGCAATGTTTTAACAATTTCAAAAATCATACCCATAAAATGCATTTGAGGAATTAAACAATTTTGATGAGAATTTGAATATTTATTTATTATTAATTTTGCAGGAACAGGAATCTTTTTCATAAAAAATAAATCATAATATAATTTTCTATATTCTAATTCATGAGAATTAAGAATTTCAATAATTGAATTAACAAGTCTTCCAATTTTATGATTTTCATTAATTTGAATGCTTGATATTATTTCAATGATATTTCCAGTAACTATTTTTTCATTTGTAGTAACTATTTTTTTATCAACTTTTAATTTACCACTTAAACTACATCTCTGTAAAACGTTTACTATTTTTCTAACATCTGGATATAAATTATTAATTATAAATTGTATATCCTTTTTCTCATATTGAATATTTTCTTTATTAAGTATATCTTCAGAATATTTTAAAATAAATTCATGTGAAATTTGTTTAAATTTATATAATGTAAATCTTGATTGTATTGGATCAGGAATTTTTGATATATAATTACAAGTTGTAATAAATCTTCCATAATTTATCTGGTATTTTTCTATAATACCGCGCAAAGCTTTAAACGCAGCATCAGTAAATTGATCAAATTCTTCAATAAAAACAATCTTATAAAGATCTCCACCAGCAGGGGGAGTTTTTAAGAAAGGTTCTATAACTTCACTTGTGAAATTGATATTTCTTGTTTCTTTAGCTGATCCATTAATTTCTAAAACATTATCTCTTATATTAAAAATTACTCCCTTTGGAGAACATATAATTCTAGCAACAGTACTTTTTCCCCCACCAGCAGGACCAAAAAATAGAAGATTTCCTATTTCTTTTCTTTCAATACCTTTTTGAAGTTCAAATCTATAATCATCAGGAAGAACAACATCATCAAGTTCTAACGGACGATATTTCTCAACCCATAAAGAATTTAACAAATTCATACTTTCTCCTTTACATTTTTTAGCATCTACAACAAGGTCGATTTGATAATAATATATTAACTTCTTCATATTCTTTTAAAATTTTATTAACCATTTTTTGTTCACTTATTTGTTTTAATTTTGCTAAAGCGGCATCCCCATATATCATTTCTTTTTTTTCATCAAAACAATAAGGTTCCATAATTTGAATTTTTTTAACTCCAGGTGTTTTTTGATATATTAAAGTATAATTACTTGCTATATCTGGTCTCATTGAAGCGTAAAATGTGATTTCTAATATTTTTGATTTTTTGATGTAATTTAAAATTATATCATCTAACAAAAATATATGTTTCTCTTCTTTTTCATTAAGAGGAAACTCATCAAAAATTTCATTATGTTGACTTATGTATTTAATAATTTTAGATATTACATTTGACATAAACTTTTTCCTTTATTTTTAAATTTTTGTTCTATATAAAATATAAAATATCTATATTAATTTATTTGATTTTGTTCAGATTGGTCTTGTTTATCCCATATAATCTTTTGTATATCTTCAATCGTAATACCATATATTCCATCTAACTCTTCAGCTATTTTTCTAGTTAACATATCAATAGTCCATCTTTCATCAATAAATTGAGGTTTGCCTTCAGAATAATAAAACATTGTTAAAATAATTCCAAATTCTCCATTATCTTTAAAACTAGTTTGTTTTATATTTTTTATTTGAATTGGATGACTATTTAAAAATAACTGAACTTCTTTTTCAACATTTTCAGATTTTCCAGTGAATATTTTTATACATAATTTGTTATATGTTGCTTTATCATAATCTACACCACAAATAAAATTTTGCATATTCTCTTCTCCTTTATTTTTAAATTTTTGTTTTAACCAACTTCTATAAGAGCATCCAAAATCTTCAATTATTAATGAAGCATCATTATTTGATAATCTTTTGTTATTTTTAATTGAAGTTTCTAAAATCTCCTCTTTTGATCTTTTTTAGTAAAAATTTGATATAATAAATAATCTTTCTTTAGCTCTTGTGATAGCTGTGTAGAGCCACCGAGCATAATATTGGTCATCCCAATAACTTGAGCGCTGTTCAAATAATACGACTTTTTGCCACTCGCTACCCTGACTTTTATGGACACTAATTGTATAACCAAAATCAAAATAATCAACACTATTAAAACTACTTTCTTTAATATCTTTTTTAAATTTGTATGATTTTTTTTCTTCATATATTTGATTATAAGTTTCTTTATTAAAACAGTTATTATGAACTAAACATTCATAAGGTTCACTCATTGTATCAACTTCAAGTGTCATTCTATATAAATTTGGTCTATATGGCATATACCATAAAACAGAAGTAATTTGACCATTCATAATTTTAGTCTCATGATTATTTTTTAAACAAATTATTCTTTCTCCTGGATATGGTTTATTTTTTATAAAATGTAATTTCTGTCTAATCATATTATTAAGAGTAACTCGAGTTTTATTAAATCCACATAAAACAATAACATTTTCATCAAATGAAATTTTCTTCCAAAGTTTTTGACATTCAGAATATTTCCAATCTAATTTAAAAACATTAGAAGAAAAAATCTTATTATTAGGAATAAATCCGTTTTTACGAACGAAGGATGATAAAGAAATAATTGGAGAATTTTTAGCTTGCCTGTGAATTTTATTAAGTTTAAAATGAAGATTTTTCATTAGACTGAATGAATCTCCAATTGGTGGAAGTTGACCATGATCTCCAATAACTATAATTGGTATCTTATAACTTTTTAAATCATCCCATATTTTTTTTGAAACCATTGAAGCTTCATCTATAATAATTAAATTATATTTATTAAGATTTTCAATTTTAACCCATTTATAAATTATTTTTTTTCTTAATATTGAATCATATTTAAATTCTGGTCTATATATTAAAGAATGAATAGTTCCAATAAAATCTCCTTTATTTTTATAAAAAGCATTACTTTCTAATAATCTTTTTTTTAATACGGATGATGCTTTTCCAGTATATGTTACAAACGCAATATTTCTTACATTATTTTTTCTTAGTTTATGACTAAGTTCTCCAATTAAAAAAGTTTTGCCAGTTCCTGCATATCCTCCAATTGCAATATAAGAAGGATTTACATATCCTGAATTTTTCCAATCAATTATATAATCAATTATTTTTTGTTGTTCTTCTGTAATCATAATATATTCCTTTTTTTATCAGTATTCCATATTCCATATACTAAAACCTTCTAGTTTTCTCGCGTCAATCTTATAAAATTTCATTAATCTATTTAAATTTTTGTTCCAATAATTTAAAAATTTATCTCTTCTATTAAAGAAAATAGATTCTTTTAATTTTAAAAAGAACAAAAATTAAAACTTATAATTTATAAAATAAAAGGAGAAAATAATGGAACAATTAGATTTAAAAACACAAACTTTAATGAATCAAATATCAAATCAAACTGCACCCCCAATGGGAATGAGTACTACTTTTGGTCAATGTCCTCAATGTGGATTAATTCATCCACCTTTAAAACCTAATGAAAAATGTCCTAATGCTCCAATTAAAAATGAAAAGGGAGAAAAAGTCGATGTTGAAAAATTTATTGTTGCATTAAAAAATATTTTAATAAGTCAAATTGATCAAAAGAAAATTAAAGAACCTGAAAATTTATTTAAATTTATAACAATCGAAATATTTAAAATTTTAGAAAAATATGAGGAATAAAATTAAAAACGATCTTTCTTAGATCGAGTTATTTTATAAAATCTTCCTATTGATCTTTTTCCAACTTCTTCATAATTTGAAATTATTTCAACTTTTTTAAGTTCATCAAGAGCTTTCATTATATATTTTGAATTCTTTTTTAATTCATTTGTAATATCCAAAAATCTTTGAAGCTCAAAATAAGGGATTTCAAATTCTTTTTCTTGTTTTCTATGAACAATATACCTTTTGTATAGAAATTGAGCGTGAGATGAAAGATAATAAATTTTTTTTGGAATCCAATCTATACTTAACAAAAGAGAATTCATAAAAATTAATTTTCCAAATGAACTAAAAGTAATATCATATGATGTTACTTTAGTAATTCCATATATTATTGTATTAACTTTAAAATCTTCAATTAATGAACATGGTTTTAAAAAATTAAAATTAAAAATATCTGGTTGAATATTTTTTTGATTAGTTTTTTCATTTATACTTTCTTTTTTTACTCGAATTAAAAAATTACCAATTTGAAATTTTGTTTTTTGCATTTCTTTAATTATATTTGTAAAAGTAATTTTAGAATATTTCTTAAATAAATTGGTATTTTTTAATATATTATAATCAATATTAAATTTTAATTTTTGTTGATCAAATATATTTGAATGTTGAGGGTCAAATAAATCATTTTGATATATTTCTGTAAGTTTATATAAAATATTCTTATCTTTCAGATATGGTATTTTGCCAAATTTTTTCAACCATGTTCTTCTTACCATAATAGTAAGAAGAACATCAAAAACTTTTGACATTTCACCCGTCCAGTAACTTGTTAAAATTAATTCATTAATAACACTGTTATATGGATGAAATAAAATTTGTGGGTTTTCTTCAGATACAACCCTTTTTCTTCTTTTTTTTAACTCCCTTACTTTATAATTAAAATCTTTATTACTAATTAAATAATTATCCATTATTCCCCCTTTTTATTTTAAAGAAAATCTAATGATACAATTGAATTATTATTATTCATTTAGATATTAATATATATAGAAGTTATTTTAATTAATATGTTTTGATAATCTATTAATGAATTAGAATTTTAATTGTATATTGGTACTTGTAAGATATTCTTAGAGTAATCACGACTCCATATATGTTAATATGCCAATGTTAATATGTTTTTATGTTTTTATGGGGATAATTATTTTAAACTTCAAAAAACAAAAATATAAGGTTGTAAAAAATTTATAGTAGATATATAAAAATTAAAATTTGAAGATTAGAAGGATAATTAAAGATTAAAATTTAGATTTATTTGAGATAAGTTTTAAATGAGTTTAAGAGGAGTTTTAAAAGAGTTTAAGAGGAGTTTTAAAAGAGTTTTTAGAAGATCTATCCTATAATATATGAATGATTAGAATTTGAGTCTAAGAGGGATCTACTTTGTCCTGAGAGGATGATTAAAGGATTTGTCATAAAT
>JAFCCM010000075.1 GCA_017610225.1 Candidatus Aenigmatarchaeota archaeon
GGAATACCATATTTTTTGGTTACTTCTCCAAGATGTTTAATAAATTTTTGGCTGGCTGGAATATATCCTCCTTCCCCTTGAACAGGCTCGACTAGGACATAAGCAAGCTCAGGATTATTTTCAACTAATCTATCAATATCATAAATATTAGAGTCATCATCTTTTGAGCAAAAGTTTATTCTTTCAGTATCAATTTCAGGATAATTCTTTTTTTGAACAGGTTTACTAAATGTGTGAGATAACGATCCTAAAGTTCTGCCGTGAAATCCTCCTGTGCAAGATACACCAGGTATGGGTCCTCTTTTTCTGAAAGCAAATTTCATTGCATTCTCTACAGATTCTGTTCCTGTGCTTGTTAAGAAGACTTTTCTGAGATTTTTTGGAGTTATTTTGACTAGTTTTTCTGCTAAATTAGCATGTTCTTCTGAGTAAAAGTCCTGACCAGCAATCTTATGAGCACCTAATTTAGAGTATTTTTCAAGTGTTTCCATTATTTCTGGATGAGCATAACCGACATTGCAACTCGAAACATTTGCATTAAAGTCAAGATACCATTTACCGTCAACATCCTGAATATAACAACCTTTTCCTGACTTGATGGTTAATGGATAAGCGAATGTACTTTTAACACAGTATTTCTGGATTTTTTTAATTATTTTTTTGGATTTAGAAAATGGTTTCATGATTAATGTTTGGTTTGATAGAAGAAAAAGTTAATGGAGTTGTTTCTAAAGATTGAATATAATAATATTAGTATATTCCAACAATTCATCATTATTCTACCTATTTTGGTCAACTTATGGAAATTTAAGGGATTTAAAATCAGGAAACCTTAAGAAATTCCCTATTCCCAAAGAAAGAATATTAGTTGAAAACAGAGACCAGATCAAAAAAATCAAAGAAAAATTAATGAAATGTCTATCACAATCCTTCATTAAAGATAAAGGAAGAGTTGGGGAATTTGATGTAGGAATGTGCAAGGATGTGATTGACAAGGTAGATGATTTCTTATGCCCTCTCTATGGACTTACAAAGGAAGAAATTGAGTTTGTTAAAAACTATGACAGTCACATTAGAAAGGATAAATCAAATGTTAAACATAACTGATGATTAAATGAATGAATTCAAAATAACAAAAGTGGGAGAAAAGGGCAAACCAAGAGTGATGAAAATCCTAGATGGGTTCGGACCATTTGCCTGTTTGAAATGCGATGCCAAAAATGGATTAAATTCAAGTTTTTTCTTTGTCAATAAAAATATCAAAACAATTGAAGATGAAGAAATAATCAGAAATATAATGAAAAAACGATTCAACATTGAAAGTTATGGTGTATTTTACACTGGTAGAAAAACTATTTTGACTGTCGCACAATGTCAAAAATGCGGATCTCACGAGATATTTTGGGATTATTAGAAGTCATCATTAACATATTTATACTAAAATACCCAATAATATAACACTGTTATAATTCTGAATATTTGGAGGTGAATTATACGAAAACAGATTGGGTAATAAGACTTTTACCAAGAAAATGATAATATGTGTAAATGTGTATTTTGTAGATGCAATCAATGTGATTGTGGTGGATGATTGTTTCTTTTTTAAATCAAAATATTAATATAATAATTGTGAGATTATGAAGAAGAAAAACTCTCTTGATTGGCTTGATATAATAGTATACGGATCAATAGCAGGAATAATATTGTGGTTTATTCTTAAATCTCTCGGTGTTATAAAAAGTCCAGTTTTTTTAGAATTATTACCCCTAGGTTTAGTTGGTATTGTACTCCTCGGAATCTACAACAGAACTGAAAGAATTGATGAAAAATTTTCTGGAAAACCTATAATTAAATATAGAAAAATGACAAAGATAAAAGCAAAAAAAGAAATTGAAAAATATCTTGAGCACAAGAAAGAGAAAGTTTGGATTGAAGACGTAATTAATGATCTGAAAATTGAACCTGAGATTGTGGTCAAAGTAATAAGAGATTTAGGAAGGGAAGGAAAAATCAAATGATACACAAAGAACTTGGTGAAGAAATACAAGGAGAGAAGATAATTTTAGAAGCAGGTCATATAGAAATCAAGCGACAAAAAATTAGAAGAGCACAAGGTCATCGAGGTAAAAGAGCAGTAGGAAAAATACATGCAATGGCATTTATAGATAAACCATTTTCCTATTATAAAACCAGACCAATTAAATAACTTCCTAAATAAAAGTTTTAACATTAATTAATTCTATCAATGAAAGAAAAACTACTACTAACTCTGTTTGTAATTAGTCTTGTAATAAGTATCCCTGTAATAGTCCTAGGAATATCTACTCTTGACTATCCATTCATCGCTTTAACATTAACAACAATAATCCAACTAATAACAACTTACTTCATAATTAAAGAATCTCTGAAAGATTATAATATAGATTTACTCTTCTTGCTGAGCACAACATCTGTCTATCTGCTGAGTATTTATGGAATGATTGTCGGGGGAAAATCTTACTTTCATGTTACAGCCATTTTAATAATCGTCTACTATATCACAAAATTAATCGAAGAAAAAACCCAGAAGGAAATCAAAAAAACTTTCTCTGATCTTTACAAGTTACTTCCAAAAAAAGTTAGAGTTATAAGAAATAATAAGGAAAAAATAATATCAATTAAAAATATTATTGTTGGAGATGTTGTAATAATCAGTTCTGGAAAAAAAATTCCTATTGATGGGATAATAATTTCTGGTTCTTCGTTTATAGATGAAAGTTTAATAACCGGCGAGAGTCAAGGAGTAGAAAAAACTAAGGGAGATAAAGTTATTGCTGGAACAATAATGATTGACGGATTGATAAAAGTTGAAGTCAAGAGAATAGGTGAAGATACTTACTTGTCACAGATAATTGACTTGATAGAAAATGTTGAAGAATCCAAATTAAAAAATAAAGAAAAAATTAAAAACCCTTACAAAATTTTTATGACTCTTCTTATTGTATCCTCATTGCTAACATTTTTCGTATATAATTTTCTTGGATATTCTCATTATCAATCCTTTGAGAGAATGACAACTATACTAGTAATCTCATCAAACGCTTCTCTAGTCCTAGCAACGCCAATAGCTATAATATTTGCAATAATCACACTGACAAAAAAAGGAATTGTCGTGAAAAATCACAGAAGTATTGAGATGATACCTGAGATAAAAACCTTTGTATTTGATAAAACTGGAACATTAACTGAAGGTGAAGTAAAAGTAAACAATGTAATAACCTTAAACAATTTTAGTCGCGAGGAGATTATAAAATATTTTTTGATAGCAGAAAAGAATTCATCTCATACGCTTGCCAAGAGATTATACAGACAATTGAAAAAAAACAAGCGAATACCAGAACCTGATAGTTTCAAAGAATATTTTGGAATGGGTGTATATGCTAAATACAAGAATGATAGAATACATGTCGGTGGGAAAAAGTTATTGAAGAAATTTAATATAAAAACTGACGAACTTCCTAAAGACTTGCAAAATACAATAGTAGTTTGTATCAACAAAAAGCCAGTAGGTTTAATCAAATTTCAAGACATATTAAAAGAATCTTCTAAAGATCTAGTTGAATTTCTAGAAAAAAGAAAAACTGAAGTGATTATGCTAACTGGTGACAATAAAAAAACGGCAAGAATAATTGGAAAAGAATTGGGAATAAAAAAAATATTCTCAGAGATTACCCCAGAAAAAAAACTTGAGATAATTGAGAAATTAAGAGAAAAGGGTAGGTTAGTTATGATTGGGGATGGAATAAATGACGCTCCTTCCCTTGCTCAAGCAGATGTTGGAATCTCAGTTAACAATGAAGTTGATTTGATTAAAGAATCATCAGATATAGTGCTAGTAAGAAATGATTTACAACTAATACAAGACTTGGTGAAGGTAAGTGATTATACAAAAACAAAAATCAAGCAAAACCTTTTTTGGACATATTCCTATAATTTTATTGGGGTATTAATCGCTTCAGGATTGTTTGCTGGATTGGGTTTATCAGTCGATCCACTAATAGCATGTGCTGCAAGTATCTCAAGTACAATTTCAATAATGATTAATTCATTTTTGTTCAGGTGATATGATGATAAGACAGATGTTAGGAATATTTGATATAATTTGTGCATTGATTTTAATAGCTTCAAGTTTTATGCCAAGTTCTATTATAAGAGTAGTTGCAACCTATCTGATCATAAAAGGTGTTTTGTTTGGTATACTTCTAGCAATAGGATTTGGTGGATTGAATTTTGTCAGTATTATTGATGGTATTATTGGTGTGTATTTGCTTCTTGGAATTAGTGTTAATTTTTTTAATGTTGTATTTTTTGTATTTTTAATTCAGAAAGGAGTGTTTAGTTTGTTTTAGTTGAATTTAAACTAAAATCAGGTTGACTATTGATAGTAATTGTCTGAACATAGAAAATAATGGGTAATTGAATATTTTTAGTTTTAATTTGTAAGGTAATGACTTTCCCCTAATTGTCTTCTTACTAAACTCATTGTTTTTTCTACTCTTTTTTCTCTTTCTTCTTCATTTACCAAAGGTAATTCTCTTGATATATATATTGTTAATTCGACTCTCTCTCCATCCACTCTTACTTCCAAATATCTTCCTCCACCAATTCCACGTGGGAAAGAACTATATAAGAGTCCTCTTGCTTCTTCAGGCCTCAATGGGTGAACAAATAATATAACTACCTGTCCTGTTTTAAGTCCTTGGTTATATTCATCTCTAGTCATTACCACTTGTTCCAAAACCTCACCCTAAAATAATAATGAGAGAGTTAAGATTTAAATCAATTTCTATGAAACAGAAAATACTCTAAACAACCAACACTCTGATCTTCTTTTTGCTCAACAAAGCCTGAACAAGTTTTCTTCCAATCTCAGAATTCTTGTTGATTTTAATCTCATATTTTTTACCAACAGTAGCAGAAAGAAGATACTCATCATTCACGTAAATATTAGCCATAGAATCTTTGACATTTCTACCAAACCTGAACACAAGATTATTACCAACCTCATCCAAGCCAAAATCAACTTCTCTTCCAGTAGTAGCAACTTTAGGTTCAATGTCTATATGTATACCCAATTCTTCCTCTATTTTTGAAATGTTACTTCCACTTTTTCCGATTAGCCTGGCAATACAGTCATTATTGACCTTGACTGAAACCCGATCATCATTAACAAAACTTATCTCACAATAAGGATCATATCTTCTCATAACTTGTCTTACTTTCCTAGCAGCTAGTTTCTTGACCGCACTTTCCTTCTTTTCCTCATCTTTAATTGGTATAACAATATTTTCTTCACCATAAGTGTAAATTTCATAAATCAATTTTCCAGTTTCAAAATCTCTTATCTCAACTACTGGACGAGTCAAATCTTTTTCAACCATACCAGTAGGAACCTTAACTGTTAATGATAACTCGTAAACATTTCTTATCTTACCATCTTTTATGTAAATAACAGTATCAATAACATGAGGTATCATTCCTAACTCAATCTTGCCAACAAACCTTTGAACTGCATCTACAGCTTCAGAAGCATGAATAACACCAACCATCCCTACTCCAGCTAATCTCATATCTGCAAAAACTCGAAAATGATTAGGTTGTCTTACTTCGTCAAAGATTGTGTAATCAGGTCTAACTAGAAGAAGAACATCAGCTGTCTTGAAATAATCTCCTCCTAATGGGGCATATTGTGTTATCTCAGGACCGAGTTGTAGATCTCTAGGAGATTCAAGTGTTTTAACAATTTTGCCTTGTGAATAGTAGAATTCTGCTAGACTTGCAGTAAATGTAGATTTACCTGATCCTGGCGGACCTGCAACAAGAACACCATCTGCTTTGGTTTTTAGTCTTTCCTTAAGTTTTTCAGATAGTTTGTAATCATCTAGTGTGAGTTTGATTATTGGTCGGACAATTGTTACTTCTAACCCATCTGAGAATGGCGGACGATTTATTGCTATCCTGTTATTTCCCATTTGAATTATAGTTGATCCTCCTCTTTCCGCTTCTATAAATGTATCTTCAGTTTTTCTTGCTCCTTCAATTATTTCCTCAATTATTTTTTTCATTTGTTCTTTTGTTAATTTTTTATCATCAATCATTTGTAGTTTAAACTCTCCAGGTTTTCCTCGCTTAGCCATTGGTTGAACATTTTCTTTAAGATGAACACTCATTGTATCTGGAGTGAAATATTTTTCAAAACTCTGATCTTTTTCAACAACTTCTGGAGGAAGATATTCTGTCTTAACTCCTTCTGCCTCGCCGGTTAATGATTGAACATAATCTGCTGTTAAAAGTGTTGCGTCTTCGTTCTTTGCAGCATCTCGAATAATCGCATCAAGTCTTCCCCCTTTAGCAAGTTTTATCTCTTCTAAAGTTGGTCTATCTCCTGTGAATCTTAATTTAATCTTTTTTTGTTCACATAATTCTCTAATTTGTTTTAATTCTTCCAGTCCAACATAACCTTCATTTCTTCCATGAGATGCTTGTGATTGTAATTCATCTAAGGCAGCATTAGGAATTATTATTTCTTCCAGACCTTCAAATTCATCTTTTTCAAGCATTTTTGTTATTTTTCCGTCTATAATTATGCTTGTATCACATGCTATTTTTTTTACTTTCATTTACTCACGTTCTTTAATTAGGTGTAGGAAAACTTATAAGTAATTGAGTATTAATTGTTTAATTATGGATCAAGATGGTTGTATTTTAATAAGGATTGGATATGTGAATGATATTCCTTATGTTATGATAAGAAATGGTCCTCCAAATCATGTGACTCTATCTTTTTCTAAGGCTCAAGAATTATACTCTTATGAAAATGGAGAACCATTAGACGTTGAAAGAATAAAAGGGATGGAAGTTATGGGTGAAGGAATTAAAGTTATTACAAAGGCTTCTGAGTAAAACATTTAAACTTTAGTTGTAAGTATTTCTTTATGGGTTATATAACATTGGAAGGGGTTGAAATTACTGAAGAAGAAATAACAAACAGACCTTGGTGGAAAAAACCAGTTTTTCCTATCCTTGGTTTACATCAAGTGAAACAAACTTATCTTAGAGTAAGAAAAGGAATTGAAGCAGGTAATAGAGAATATTCTGGTTTTACTATTAATGAATTATTAGATTTTATTCTAAGAAACCCAGTTACTTCGGAAACAAGAAAATTGGCAAAAGAAAGGGGATACTGCTAGCATAAATGTTTTTCTAATATTTCCCAAAACCTTTTTATACTTAACCATTCATAACCACAATTAGGTAGTAACTATGGAAGAACGAACATGTCCAGAATGTGGGTCAACACATCTTAGATACTCAACAGAAGGGCTAATTTGCCAAGAATGTGGATTAGTTATTGAATCAACTGTTATGTTCTCTGGTGGAATGGTAGTTTAACTAAGTTGATTGATAATTTCTTCTAGAGTCAATTGTGTTTCTTCTCCTGACTTCATGTCTTTGAGTTTGTATTTCTTGGTTTTGATTTCTTCTGGGCCGACAAATACCACAAACGGAATACCTAATGAATTAGCATAATCTAGTTGACTTCTAATATTTCTTCCCATAACATCTGTTTGAGTATTTATTCCTGATTGACGTAGTTTTTGAGCAACCCCAGCACATTCTTTCTTTACTTCATCATTGACATTAACAACAAATACTTGTGTGTAAGTTTTTCTTTTATTTTCTTCTCGTTCTTTCATAAGATCGATTATTCTTTCTATTCCCAGAGCCACACCTACTGCTGGAATCTCTCCTTTTCCTGAAAATGTTCCAATCATCTTATCATATCTTCCTCCGCCGGCAATACTTCCTATCTTCTCATCTTCGCTCATAACTTCAAAAATAGTTGATGTATAATAATCCAATCCTCTAACCAGGCTAAGATCAAGAATGATTTTTCTTTCAATATACTCAAGATTTTTCAGCAGTTCTTGTAATTCTGTTATCCCTTCATTCTCACCAAGTAGTTTTTTCATTTCTTCTAGTGTTTCTTGCGGTTTTTCCTTTATTGTAATCGTCTTGATTAACTTATCCTTTTGCTCCCCGTTTATTCCTCTATTTTCTAATTCTTTTTCTACTCCTTCTATTCCAAGTTTATCAAGTTTGTCTATACTTCTAAAAGCGTCCTGGACCTTATTTTCAGAAATACCAGCAAATTTAATTATTCCAGAGAGAAGTTTTCTATTATTGATTCTCATATAACAATCATTAAATCCTAATTCTTCGACCGTCTTCATGGTACAATCAATTATCTCAGCGTCTGCAGACATATCTTTCGACCCAGCGATATCAACATCACACTGCCAAAACTCTCTATAACGTCCTCGTCTGACTTCCTCATATCTCCATACTCGTGATATTTCAAACCTCTTGAACGGTTTTGGTAATTGAGGATTAGATGCTACTACTCTTGCAAAAGGAACTGTTTGATCAAATCTTAGACATAACTCTCGATTGGATTTATCTTTGAACACATAAAATTTATCCTGTTCTCCTTCACCTATTGATTCCTTCATTGAAAATAATTCAAAGTTCTCAAATGCTGGTGTCTTAAATGGATCATACCCATATCTCTTAAAAACCTTCTTAACAGTATCAAATACTCTTTCCCTTAGTATCATTTCTTCTGGAAGGAAATCTCTTGTTCCTCTTGGTGTTTGGAATTTTTCAGACATAATTATCTCCTACATTATTATTGGATTTAGATTTAAAAGTAGGTAACTTATCATTAGGAATTGATCTAAATCTTCGAGAGGCTTGACTAACAGAATCAGTTGTGAACTACTTCACCATTTTCTCTCATTATTATCACTCTTGTAGTTGTTATCATTCATTATTAAATAGTTGAAAGTGGGATGAACTTTTTCGTAAAGAATAATTTTATGGTTTTTTTAGTAGTCATTGAAAGATTTATAAATCTATCAAGTCTAATAATAATTAATATGTTCCCCAGTCTTGTTCTAGGGTTCGTCCCTAGGCGACACTGGGCTTATTTTTTTCCTTAAGACATTCAGAAATAAAACTATCCAAACATATTGAAGAGTCACAGACCTTCTTCAGATAATTAGATCTACTAACTTTGAAATACGCATTCTCGATATTTTTACCCAACTTTTGAACCTTCTTTATCATAGGTACAAAATCACCATCACCACTTACCAGAATAGCAGTATCATATATATTCTCATAAGCGAGTGAAATCATATCGGTTGCTAAATGTATGTCATCACCCTTCACAGTAAATTCTGACTTTCCTTTAGATTTTATTATTTTTCTCATGTTACACAAAATTACATGGAATCCTGGTATCTTTCTTAATTCAGAAAAGAATTTCTGCTGTTTCCAGTAGATTTTTTCATTATAACCTCTGTCTAAAGGTTCATTGTAATAATATGCTCCTATAAGAAGTCTGTCATTTTTTAGGGTATTCACCATCTTCTTGAAATCTATTTGATTATCATGTAAATCAAGGGTTTCTTTTAAGCTATGATAAAAATTACTTCCATCTATGAATATAGCAATACGTTTTTTATTTGACATATAGATTATAAGTTTTCAGGATTTAAGAATGATCATGAAAGCCTACCGTTGCCGAAGCAATGGTAGGGAGGATATAATAATAATATGTGATACTAACATATAAAAAGATTTATTTTCTCATTTTTCAGCAGATAATCT
>JAFCCM010000076.1 GCA_017610225.1 Candidatus Aenigmatarchaeota archaeon
CCAAGTTCCTCCAGAATAATAACCAATACAAAAGATGTTTTTAGTCCAGTAGTCTTGGTAATAATTAGTAAACTGTATTCCAGAAGATTTATTAAAATAATAATCAGCTTGTGTATTCCATATATGAACTACTTTATTATTGTCTAATAATTCATATCCTATGGGAGTTTCTTGACTCGCTTTCACAATTATGGGAATAGCAAAAAGACTAAAGAAAAATAAAACCACAACTAAACAAATCTTATTCATTCCTCATCTACCTATTATCTAGGAAACCCAAGTGATGTAAGTCACGTTCAACTTGTCTCCTGACTGTAATGTTACACTTGCTGAAAAGTCTGCGTCTGCTAAAATCGTATCTGCTGCTCCTGCTGCTGTGTGATTAAACAACCCTGTTGTGTTGACAACCAAATTATTGCATGTTGATGTCCATTGATATGTCTGAGACCAGTTTCCATCTCCATGACTAACATATGTTCCTGCTGCTCTTGCCAGACCACAATCTGCTATCTCACTATTTAAAACTGTATCACCAACTGCTGTTGCTGTCCCGTTTCCAACTGCCTGATACTTGAATGCAGTTGCACCAACTTGATTATCGCCTAATGCTACTTTTATGTGATTTTTTCCTTCTGTGGTTATGGCGTTGTGGCTACATTCCAATCTTTCAAGAGTCCCATCTGCCCTTATGACTTCAGGACATACTATACCTGTCCAATCAAGTGAGGCTGAATTTCCTGACATTGGGTTGTTTTTTTGTAAGAGATTCACAATAGGTAATACAAGTAGCAAACAAATCGCTAATGTTCCTAAAGATATTATTTTGTTCATTTTTTTCTCCCTACTTTTTTAATAAGATTTAATTCAATTTCCCTTTCATTTTGATGAAACTTTTTGGAAAACTTGTTTTCAAAAGCATAAACTAAAATCATAATAAATCCATATAAGAATATAGAATATCCTGTTAACATCCACATCAATAATGGTATAGCTAGAAAATACACAAGCATTTTGATAATTTTCATTTTTATTTCCTCTTAATATTTATTCCTTCTTGAATATAAAATAAATTACTATTATTGTTAGCAATGCTACCATCACTATTATACCAGTTTTTGGGTTAGACGCTCTAGTCACAGTGACTTCTATTGCATCTCCTATATTAAATGGATCTATCATGTGACTATAATTTATTTTATGGGTTAAAATTGTTTATGTCTGTATATACCCGAACGTCAGTGAGGTTACCAACATTTTGATAAATTGCGGAACGATAGTGAAGCAATACCTAGCTTGTCAACCATAACCATTAAAAATACAAAATAATTAGAATTATAACATGGCAAAAAAACCAATGTCTAAAACTATAGCTCTAGTATTTGTTCTGCTAATGATGGGAGGAACAATTGGTATGCTTGTTGATGCATTTCTTAAATCCTCAGATGAAGTAGAAATACCCCAGAACAGGATAATCAAATACAAACTGACAGAGGCACAAATCAAAGAACTTCTTAGAAATTATCAGACTGTTGTTGAATATGAATACTCTTCTGGGTGTTTGGAATGTGGGACTCTTTTGACATCTCTAGAACAATGGACTTTATCGTCAGATAATCAGATGTATCTCCAGGAAATCCAGAGTGATACTAGTTCTTCTAGTAAATTGACTATTGTTAGTCTCCGCGGTCAGAAAACACTCTATGACCCTAGCCAGGATGATGCAAGAAATCTTATTTGTGATTTGCTTATTTCTAGGAGTTTGTTTTGTGTGGAAGTTTGAGAAAATATAAGATTTAAATCCTTTTTTATTTGAATTTAACAATATGATAACTCCATTCGATATCATTGCGCCATTTTACGCTTTGAGAATATTAACAATAACTAAAGATCATGATATCATAGAAAGAAATCTAGATATTGAAGATGGAAATGTTGTCTTGGAATCTGGTTGTGGACCTTTAGTTTATCTATTAGAACTAAGTAAGACACATAATTTTACTCCAATAGGTGTTGATAATTCATTAGCGCTTCTACGAATTGCTGGACGAAGAGCAGAAAAATGCGGTTCAGATGAATTTAGAGATAATCTTCAACTTGTTGAAGCTGATATTTCCAAAAGAACAGATTTTAAGGATAATTACGCTGATAGAATAATCGTTCCAAGAACGTTTATGGTTATACCAAACAGAGAAGGGGCACGCGATGAATTATATAGAATATTACCTCCAGATGGTGTGATGATTGTTTCTGAGCCTAAAAGATCTATAACAGGTTATGTTTTCGGATTAGATGGGATGAGTGATTTTTTTGGAGCAAGAGGATGGTCTGATAAGAGATATTGGTCAGAAGAAGGTAATAATTATGCTAGGTTGGTTAAATAAAATTAAAATCATTATTTCCCTAATTTCCAATCCATTTCCTTGATTTCATTAACAAATCTTTGAATAACCCTTGGCAAATCTTGAGGTTCAACGCTTAAGATATCAGATGATTGTCTAAGTAATTTCTCTTTTATCTTAAGGTCTTTCCATTCTTTTTCTGATATTTGCATAATTAGTTATTGGAGTGAAGGGTTAAATTAGTTTGTTGGAACTTCTTGATTAAATACTGCATCTGTTCCTCTTCTTCGCTTAGCGAGCCATTGAGGAATTCTACCCTTAGGATCTACAATTAATAGTAAATACCAAGGAATTTCCCATAAATAATAACCACGGTTTTGCCATGTATCAATTGGCTTTCCTACCACTCTTTCTGCGCTGTAGACATCAATATCTGATTTACCATAATTCCTATAAAGTCTTTGTGTTCTGGGAACATTTTCGTGAGATGTTATACTAGCAACTTTTTCTTCGGTGTTGGTTAATTCGACTGCTCTCTCAACATTACTAGAGGTTTCTAATGTATCTTCAACAAGTGTAATTCTGCCTTCAGATATATCTTTTTCAACAAGATAATTTCTCATTACTGTTGCTTCGGAAATACCTTCACCATAAACATCCCCACCACAGACAATAAATCTAGCAGTACTAGAATTTTCATAAAGTCTCAACGCACCTTCTACTCTATCTATTCCTCTTTCAGTAAGTTCATAACCATCATCTTCAGTTTTTTGATAGCCAGCGCCGTGAACAACTATAACATCATAATCAGAACCAATTTCTTTCCTCTTCCAACCTCTAGTATCTTGATGGACCCTCCTTCCAATTAATCCTGTACCAATTAAGGCTAAAGATCCTAAACTAAATAAAACATCCTGAACACTCATACAATCATTGTCACTAATAAAGAGTGAAGTATATATAAAGATTTGTATTAAGATTATCTCCCTAATTTTTTAATTTCTTTTCTTTTCTCTTTCCACTCATTAAACAATTCCTCGACTTTCTGAGGCAACTCTTCTTCTTTGGCTTTAAGAGCATCACAAGACTCTTTAAACAACTTTTCACTTTCCTTCAACTGTTTTGTAGCAACATCTCCAGCAACAAACTCTAATCTAACAACTCCATCCTGAACACGTTTAGTCTTGGTTATCGAGATAAATCCTATTTCTCCAGTTTTGTTAACGTGAGTTCCCCCACATGCTTCATGATCTAGTTTGTCAATTGAAACTATTCTTAAATTCTTCTCTGGAACTACACCACCCTGATAAATCCTGAACCCATACTTTTTCTCAGCTTCTTCTCTTGGTAAAACTTCAGTAATGACAGGATAATTCTTCTTAACAATCTCGTTACATTTATCTTCAATCTTCTGGACAACTTCGTCTGTTAACGCTTCATAATGTGTTACATCTAATCTGGCTTTTTTGCTTGTTTTTTCTGCTGAATGTTGCCATACCCATGGTCCTAAGATTTGACGGCAAGCCGTATTAACAACATGAGTTGCAGTATGGTGTTGTGTTAAGATTTGACGATTGTAAACATTAACTGTTCCCTTGACTTCCTGACCTTCTTCAAGTTTCCCTAAAACCCGATGAACAACCACACCTTGAAATTTCTGGGTATCTGAAACAGGAACGCTATCTATAAATCCTAAATCTCCTTTCTGTCCTCCGCTTTCAGGATAAAACGCTGTCTGGTCTAAAACAACCCACTTATCATCAATCATCTTCAGGACTTTGGCTTTGAATTCTGTCATTTTTGGGTTATCATAAAATAGAATCTTGGTTTCAGGAAGGCCTTCTACATTAACTTCTTCTCTTTCTATTCCTTTTGGTGGAGTAGTGTGTTTTTCAGTAACTTTGACATAGAAGTCTTCTGATACTTTCAAGTCAGGTTTAAAATCATTAATCAATTCAGGTGTAATGCCTTCAGAATCATACATTTTAAGCATCTTCTCTTCGGTAAATTCTTCCTCGTCTTGGATCATTCTTTCGACTATTCTTTTTGTTCTTAACTTGGTCTCATGAAATCTTTGCTTTTCTATTCCTAAAATCTTTTTTACTGTCTCGATATTTTCCTCAAGCCCTGGGACAATTGGTTTAAGGTGTTTAGCATGCATTTCACACACATCTCCTAAGTCAACATTCCAGTGATTATCATCAATAAATCCTAATGCTCTTCTTAAAATTACACGAAGATTATATCCCCCACCAACATTACTTGGCAACATCCCATCAGAAATAGCCATGGTTAAAGCTTTGGTATGGTCACAAATCGCATAAAGTGCTTCCATTGGTCTTACTTGTTTATCTAAAATATCAACAGTTACACCTAATTGTTCTGCTACTCTTTCCCGAGCTTTTTTAATACTTCTGACTTCGTCTATGTTTAGATTTCCGGCGAGTTTGGAATATTTCAAGAAAAATTCTTTATCGTAATTTATTCCCACCTGTTCTTTTAGGCGTTTAAGGACTGGTTCAAATACTATATCATAACTGGTTGGCGTTCCATTGCAAATCCACGGGAATCTTTCTAACCCAGCACCCATGTCTATGACTTTATTTTTCATTTCTGTTACTACACCATTACTTTCCAAGAATTCAGTAAATACAGCATTTCCTAGTTCTATTCCCTTAACGAAATATTCCATTGACGATCCAAAAGCACCATAACCTACCCATAAATCTTCAGTGAATACAACTTCTTTTCCCGGAATTCCAAATACTTCTGTTAACAATCGATAGTCGAGTTCTATACATTTATCCTTCCAATAACCAGTTTTGCCATCATAGATTGAGTGTTGACCTATCATGCAGAAATTTGTATAGTGTTTACCTGTTACCCCAACATTAGGAATATCTGGGAATCTAAGACAGAATTGTGGCACGATTAACGGGTTAGCAGGCATTTGAAATACTACTTGTCCTTTTTCTACCCTTTGGAAGTCGATTATTGAAGCGATATTGAAGAACAAGTCAGGTCTCCATCTACACACGATTGGGTATTGTTTTATTGATGTGTGACCATTTTGTTTGAAGAATTTCTCGATTTCTTGCCATGATTCTATGTAACTAAACCTTTTGGATGTAGATGGATTTCCTAAAAATTCATAATCTTGACATGGTTGATCTGGGCAGTGATTTCTCTCAGGATCTGCAGTCCAATAACCTTTACCACATTTAGGACATATTTTTCGTTGAAATCCTTTGTTGACTAGAAAATCAATTTTATAGTATTTCTCCCAGTCTTTCTGGAATTGTTTTCTTAGGATTTTTTTGTCCATCATAGATATTAATTAGGTTAGGAGAATATTTAATTATTGAGATTCATCTTGAGGTAGAATACTTTTAACAGATTCAACTAATTCAGCAATACTATATGGTTTTCTTAGAACTTCATCTATGTCATCTTCTCGTCTAATTCTTTCTACTCTTGTATCATCACCACCAGTAACAGCAAGTATAGGGGTTCTTTCATATCCTAATTTTCCTTCTAACATTCTAATCTCACGGCAAAATTCATGTCCTTCTGGATGATCCATTACAAGAAGTAATGCATAACCACATCCTCTTTCAGAAAGTCCACTCAAAACATCTAAATATGGTTCAATACTAACATTATAATCTCTTAAAAATCTTTCTAATACACGTGAGGTAAAGTCGTAAACATCAGGTTTTCCTCCAGTTCCAGATATAACAATATCTTTATTTCCACTCATATAATCAATCTAATCTAATAGAACTAACACTATTTAAGCATTTCTATATTTTACCACATAGAAGTAACACTACCCAGCAACCATCTGATTCTGAGAAACTAACATGACTTTAGCAAGGTTTTCAATAAGTTTAGGTTCAACAGCAATAATATCTGTAGTCGTGATTATACCAACTAATTTCCCATCTTGAAGAACAGGCAATCGTTTAATTTTATGGTCAACCATCAATTGACATGCATCTCCAAGATCTTTTTCAGAGCCAATAGTAACAACATTTTTGGTCATAACTTGTTCTATTAATGTTCCTGCTGGATCATTACCTGTTGCAACTATTTTTCGAATTATATCACTTTCTGTGACTATTCCAATTATTTTTTCATTTTCAAGAATGACTAAAGAACCTATTCTAAATTTAGTCATAATCCTCGCGGCTTCTTTGACTGTTATGTCTCTTGTTGCTACTACCACTTTAGGATTCATTGCGTTTTTGACTTTCATAGAGTATTATTTGGGTGGAGAAGTATTAATTGTTTTTTGAATTAAAACCTAACTTCAATTTCTTTATCCTTAAATTTCAGCTTACCTTCACTCTTGCCTTCTGACTTACCAACTTCCACTCCACTAGCACCAACATCTTTCTTCAAGTTATCAGTAAATTTCTTTAGGATCTTTTCTGTATCAGAATCTGATTTTATTGTCAATTCTATCCTATCAGTAACAACTAATCCTTGTTTTTTACGCATCGCCTGAACAGTTCTTGTCAACTCACGATACAATCTTTCTTCTAAAAGTTCTTGATCTTCTGACAAATCTAAGAATAGTTTACCCTCATCAAATTCTAATACTTCTACTTTTCCAGAAGGTTCTTCGTCGATGAGTTGAACATCTTTGACATTAGATATTTTCTTAAGAATATCACCAAGGTTTTTGACTGCATTCTGGACTACTTCATCTTTTGATAAAATAAACATAGTTTTGATAGGCCACCTTAGTTTAATATTAACTTTTTGACGAACAGCAAGAGAAACCTCAACCAAGTCTTGGACTATTTTCATTTCTTCTTCTAATTCTTTATCTATCAAAGACTTATCAACTTCAGGATAATTGCAAAGATGAACACTTTCTTTTCCTTTCATCAATGGTTTAACAACTTCTTGATAACCTTTCTCTGCGACAAACGGACAAACAGGAGCAAGTAATTTTGTGATAGTCTCAATAGCAAGTCCTAGAGTATAAAATGCTGATTGTTTGTCTTCTCCTTCATACCCTGGCCATGTTCTGTTTCTAATCAATTTAATATACCATCTTGAGAAATCATTAAGAATAAAGTTTTCCATGGCTTCAATGGATTTATGATTCTGGTATTTGCTATAAGCCTCATCATACTTCTGGATAGTTGAATTCAATCTAGATAATAACCATTCATCTTCTTTCTCGAGTTTGGGTCTTTCTTTTGGGAATTCAGTAACATAAGTCTTGATAAAATGTAATGTGTTTCTGACAATATTCAGTATTTTTGAAGCACTATTAGTCTCATCCCAACTAAAGTAGAAATCATTCCAGGCCTGGCTAGATAAAAAGTAGTATCTTAAAACGTCTCTACCATATTTTTTTACTATATCATCTGGGGAGATATTGTTGCCTTTTGACTTAGACATCTTAATTCCATGGGCATCTAGCACAAAACCATGAAATAGGACATTTTCAAACGGTGCACGGTCAAAAGTAATCACACTAGTTATCATCTGTGAATTCCACCAGCCTCTTATCTGGTCAGGCCCTTCTAGATTAAAGTCATTAGGCCAGAGTTTTTCGAACAATTCCTTCTTTTTAGGATATCCAAGACTAGCCCAGGCAGCAACTCCAGAATCAAACCAGACATCAAGAACATCTGGTATTCTTTTCATTTTACCTCCACATTTTGGACATTTGAGATAGATATCATCAACATAAGGCTTGTGTAAATCTTTTGGTTTCTCTGGCAATTCATCTATTGACCCTATGACCTTGGTATAATCACATTTTTCACATTCCCAGATTGGTAAAGGTATACCCCAGTATCTCTGGCGGGTAATAGGCCAGTCACTTAAACTTTCTAACCAATTGTGAAATCTTTTACCAGCCCATTT
>JAFCCM010000016.1 GCA_017610225.1 Candidatus Aenigmatarchaeota archaeon
TTTCTTCTATGATATAATTTCTTCTATGATATAATTTCTTAAATATGTGAAAATGAATAATTAGTTTTATGTTTGGAAAAAAAACAGTAGGTCTTGTAGAGTCAGTAACATTAATAGGAGAAAAAGAAATTGATATTCTTGCAAAGTTTGATACTGGTGCTCAAAGAACTAGTATTGATAAAAAACTTTTTGATGAATTGGGTTTAGAAAAAATAGGTAAAGTCGAAACTACAAATGTTCATGGAAATACAACAAGACCACTAACAGAGCTTGAAATGATAATAAAGGGGGAGAAAATTATGATTGAAGCTAATGTTGCAGACAGATCAAAAAGAAAATTTAAGGTTCTAATAGGCAGAAATACAATATTTAATAACTTTGTAGTTGATATTACTAAATCACATAACTCACCAAAAGTTGGAGATTTGAATGAAAGCTTGCGTAATTGGGGGAAAAAGTAAAGGAAAATCAACAATGCAGATTTTTCAGGCAATGAATGATTCTGGAAAATTTGATTCTGTTTTATTTATTCCCACAGAGAATATAACTCTTGGTGTGAAGGATGGGAAATCAAGTGTTACTTATAGGAATATAGATCTTTCAGATTTTGATGTTATTGTTCCGAGAATAGGTGCTTCGAAAGCATGGTTTGCATATCAAATGTTCAAGATGCTAGAAGGTACTGATACCTATATTCCGATGAAGCCAGAAACACCGCTAATTTCACATGATAAATTCCTTACGTTAGAAGTGCTAAATAGACATGGAATACCGATTCCAGAGACATATCTGGCTATATCACCATCTGCAGCAAAAAGAGTAATTGGTGGTAGAATTAAACCCCCTTTGATAATGAAACTTCTTGGAGGAACTCAGGGGAAAGGAGTGATGTTTGCAAAAGATACGAATAGTGCTGAAAGCATTGTTGATACACTTAATGTTCTTAATCAAAGTCTGTTTATAGAGAAATATATCAAAAACCCAGGGGAGGACATAAGATTAGTTGTTCTTGGAAATGAAGTTATAACATCAGCTAAAAGAAAAGCCAAAAAAGGAGATATAAGGTCAAATCTAGGTTCTGGTGGAAAATATCAGAGCTATAGAGTAAATTCAGAACTTGCGGATTTAGCAGTAAAATCAGCAGAAGCAGTAGGGGCGGAAATTTGTGGTGTAGATATAATTCAAGGAAAAAAGGGTCCAGTTGTTATAGAAGTAAATATAGCTTTGGGAATGAAGATTTGTCAGGTAACTGGAGTAGATATACCAAAAAAAATAGTGCATTATGTTTCTGAAAAAGGAATGCAAGGAAAAAATGTGAAGAAATTAAGTTACTTTTTTGAAAAAGAACTTGGAAAAATACCAAAGATGTTCAAGGAGATTATAAAAGGAAAGGAAGATAAAGACGACTAATTTTTACATAACTTCAGGAAATTGTTAAAAATTATTTTACCATCTTTAGTCATTTCTGGGTGAAATTGGACACCAAAATGTGGTTTGGTTTTATGTTGAAGCATCTCATATTCACAGTCATTTGAATTTGCCAAACTTTCAAAACAATTTGGAAGAATCCCACCGGCAAAACTATGTCCTTTATAGACGAAGAATTTACCTTTGCTAATTAACGGATTGTTTTTGATAACTCTGATATAATGATAACCTTGTGATCTCCAGTCCATCTTGAAGAGATGACCATTATAATATTCGATTAAAAATTCATGACCATAACATATGCCAAGGATAGGTCTATTTTTCATAAGACGGATTACTTTGTAATTAAAATTTCTTTTTTTTCTAATTTGTATGTCATTTCCGCCTGTTAGAATTGCACCATCTATAAGATTGAAGTTTATTTTTTTGATGTCAGCTTTCAATGGGTCTACTCTGATTATCGTTACTTTTTTACTTCTTAGATAATCTACTATTTCTTTGTAGTGTTTGCTTTTGTTGTCAACTAGCAGAATGTTTAAAGGTTTTTTTCTCAAAAACACACCTTACTTTATATGGGATTAGAAAGTTAAAAAAGAAAATGAGAAATTATTACTGATCTTCTAAAGGTACTTCAGTATTTACTCTTTCCCAATATAGATTTAAATCTTCTCCAGTGTTATACCTTATTTGAATCAATGGGTATCTCATTTCAAAAGTTCCTTGTTCTAAATATTGGTTTTCATAACCCATTTCTCTAGCAATTCTTAATGCTACTTGAATTTTTTCTTTTGACCAATCTACAACACTAATATTTGCTACAGGCATATTTCTATCGGGTAACATAATTCTTCCACCTTCAGATTTCATGATAGAAAGTTAAGACTTAAATACCTTTCATTCACTCAACATAAATCCCTGGTTTCCCGAATTTAGATCTTTTTGCCTTTCCTTCAGGGTCATACTCAGGTTTGACAGAAGATTGGATAATCACTTCCTTATTGAATATTTTCTCAAATAAATTTTTAGAAGAATTAAAGTTCTCAAATTCTGGTGGAATAACATAGATGTAAATTTTCTTAACTTCTTTTTCAACCAATTCCAACACATGTCTTATGTCTTCAACAGTTTTTCTGATTGACTGCTCTTCTTTCTCAGCTTTCTCATCTATTAAATTATCATCAGGTCTAGACCACTTCTGGGTTGAAATGAATGGTTTCTCACCCAATTTTTCCCAAAGTTCTTCACAAGTATGTGGTGCAAACGGAGTAAACATAATTAATAAATTTTTATAACATTCTTTATCTGGATATCTACTCAATTCATTTGTTAGAGTAATCAATCTAAAAACAGCTTTATTATGTTCAAGATTTTTCATACTTTCAGTTACTTTTTTGATTGTTTTTTGTGTTATACTTTGGATATATTTCTGTTTGTTATGAGATTTTTCTAATAAATCATAAATTGATGCTACTTTATCTAGAATTTTTATAACCCCTTTTAAATCCCTGTCAGACCATTCAATTGCTTTATCTGGGGCGGCCATTGATAAAAGATAAGTCCTTAAAACATCAACACCATACTTATCTATTATATCCCGAGGATCGATTGTGTTACCTTTGGACTTGGACATTTTCACTCCACCTTTCTGCACCATACCTTGATTCAATAGCCTCAAGAAGGGCTCATCAAAGTTTAACAATCCTAAGTCATGTAAAAATTTTGTTATAAATCTTGAATACATTAAATGACCAACAGCATGTTCTGTTCCACCAATATATTGGTCAACAGGTGCCCAGTAATTAAGAATTTTACTGTTGAAAATTTCTTTTTCATTCTTAGGATCAGGATATCTTAAAAAATACCAAGCACTGTCAACAAATGTAGTCATTGTGTCAGTTTCTCTTTTTGCAGGACCTCCACATTTAGGACAAGTCGTGTTAACGAACTCTTCATTTGTTGTAAGCGGCGAGATTACTTTTGCTTTGAAATCAACATTCATTGGAAGTTTTAGTGGTAAATCCTTTTCTGATAATGGAACTATCCCACATTTTTCGCAATATACTACAGGAATAGGTGTTCCCCAATATCTTTGTCTAGAGATACACCAGTCACGAATTTTGTAATTGACTGTTTTTTCAGCAAGTCTCTTTTCAATCAAAAAATCTCCTATAGATTTTATTGCTTCTTCAGTCTTCATTCCATCAAATTGTTGAGAATTAGTTATAATCCCAGGTTCTGTGTATGCTCGTTCCATTTCTTCTTCTTCCAATTCCTTTCCTGGAGGATTAGTAACATTCTTTAATCTTAAATCATACTTTTTTGCAAATTCAAAATCCCTTTGATCCTGAGTAGGGACTCCCATCACAATTCCAGTTCCATAAGACATAATAACATAATTAGCGATCCATAACGGAATTTCTTCTTTTGTAACTGGGTTGATTATATATTTTCCAATGAACACACCTTTTTTTTCCTTTTCTTCTGATATTCTCTCAAGTTCAGTCGTTTTTTTTACTTCTTCTTTAAACTCATTAACAACTTTTTCATATTCTGTTCCTTTGATTAATTTATCAACTAATGGATGTTCTGGGGCTAAAACCATGAATGTTATACCAAAATAAGTATCAGGTCTGGTTGTGAAACATGTTAATTCTTCATCATTATCTTTTACTTTAAATTTTAGGTCTATTCCGTGGCTCTTTCCAATCCAATTCCTCTGCATGGCTTTCAATTTTTCAGACCATTCTATTTTTTCCAATCCTTCAAGTAATTGGTCAGCATATTTTGTGATTTTGAAAAACCACTGTTCTATATCTTTTTGAATAACTTCTGTTCCACATCTCCAACACTTACCATCTTTCACATCTTCATTTGCTAATGTGGTTTTACAACTTGGACACCAGTTTCCTGGGGATAATTTTTTATAGGCTAAACCCTTCTCATATAATTTCAGGAATAACCATTGGTTCCATTTGTAGTAATCCTCATGACATGTAGTGACTTCCTTGGTCCAGTCATAACTCAGAGATAAAGCATAGAACTGATCTTTCATAGTTTCAATATTTTCAGCAACACTTTTTTGTGGATGAATTCCTTTTTCTTTCGCAGAATTCTCGGAAGGTAAACCAAATGCATCCCAACCCATTGGATATAGAACGTTAAATCCATTCATTCTCATAAATCTGGCAAAACTATCTCCAATAACATAATTTCTCGCGTGACCTACATGAGCTGCAACACCAGAAGGATAAGGAAACATTTCAAGAACATAGTATTTCTTTAAGGAAGGGTCGTCTTTTGTTTGAAAGATTTTAGATTCTAACCATTTCTTTTTCCATTTCTCTTCTATTTCCTTGTGGTTTTTGGTATCGGTAGCAATAGACATCACGTTCGTATTATTATTAGTTAAAAGAGCATATATAAAAACCTTAACAATTTAAAAATCTAAAAGAATTATTGTTAAGAGAATAAGGGCTCGTAGCTCAGCTTGGATATGTAAAAACCAAAAAGAGCGGCAGGCTTCTAACCTGAAGGTCGAGGGTTCGAATCCCTTCGGGCCCATTATTGTAAAGTATTTAAAGTTTTTTATACATTTTGAGATTATGTCAAGAATATTAGACAAACTTGTGAAGGGAAGAGAACGTGATATTGCTCTACTATTAGCGTTTATTGCTGGTCTTATAATTTGTACTCCTGTGTATATGCTTGATGAAAAATATGAATTTAGTTCTGCCGCGAAAGGACGTGCAGCTAGAGCTACTGAAAGAGCTCATCATCCCACATTAACTCCTTCCCCCATACCTACTCCTGGATGTGTATCTGAATATAGAGTTGGTGATAGAATTTTTAATCCTAATGTATCAGCTTTTGATATATCTACAGATATTTATGAAACATTAAAGTATCAACCTAGATACCATCGTGGATTTGATTTACGAGAATATGCTGAGGAGTTAGGTCCTGAAGGTATAGCCAATGAAATTCTCAGAAGAAATAATCTTAATGTGGGGATTTACGAACCTTTGGGGTCAGGAATTGAATTGTGTATACCTTGGCATTATTTAAGTCCGAATGATATTTTTATAGTTGGGGATAAGGTGATGCGTAGCATATTGTTAACACCTACACCTGGAGGGCATATAACTATGTCTTCAGATACTTCAAAAGAATCAAATCTTCCTCTTATATTGAAAAAGTTGGGAAAAGATTCAGATATAGAACCATCAATTCTAACACCAACACAAACATTATTCCCAACTTTAACACCTACTATGACGCATCCCTATACTGTTGAACTAGGTCAAAATTTTTATAAAATAGCAGATGCTGTTATACTATCTTTTGAAGATCAAAGAATTTCAATATTTCCGAAAACTGATCCGGAAGTTAGAACAAGACTAGTTGCTGAACATCTTATGAGAGACAATGGATTTTGGTATAATGGAAGACTTCATGAGATACCTGGAAGTACCTCTAGTAGAAGTTTGAAAGTTGGGGAAGTAATAGATCTTGGACTATATGGTAAATTTTTTCCAACACCCACGCCTTCCCCAATAAACTATTAAACTATCCAATTCCTAATCAATATTCATGTCAATGCGAGACTTTTGGGATATAGTACGAGAAGTAATAGAACAATCAGATGTAGTAATAGAAGTCCTAGATGCAAGAATGCCTGAACAGACAAGAAATAGAAAAGTTGAAAAAATGGTTAAAATAGCCAGAAAACCTCTAGTTTTCGCGGTGAATAAATCTGACTTAATAACAACTAAAACACAGAAAAAATATAGAGAAATCTTACAACAAACTGCTCTTTGTATGTTTGTTTCATGTAGAAATAGGAAGGGAATATCTTTTTTAAAAAGAAAAGTGTTTGAAATCGCTAAGAAGAGATCTCGCCATTGGATTAACATAGGTGTAATTGGCTATCCAAATACTGGTAAATCTTCATTGATAAACGCTCTAGCCGGCAGAAAAAAAGCAAAAGTGGGAGCAAAACCAGGATTTACAAGAGGAGTGCAGTGGATAAGTGCTGGTCCGGGAATAAGATTATTTGATACCCCAGGAGTGATTCCATTTTCAGAATTTAGAAATGATGAAATTAAACAAGCATTGATTGGTGTATTAGACCCTTCAAAAATAGAAGATCCTGAAGATGTCGCGAAGAAAATAGTTCAGATATTTTTGAATGAGAACAAGTCTGCTTTAGAGAAATTATATAAGGTTGAAATTGGTAACAAGCGGTTTAATGCCATTATTAACGAGATAGGTACAGTCCGAAATATGCTCAAGAAAGGTGGAGTTATAGATACTCATCGTGTTTATTTGGTTATTATTAATGATTGGCAGAAAGGGAAGTTATTGTTGAGAGATTAAGAACCTAATAAGATTGAAGAAAATTGATACAATAATTTTTCCAAGATTTTTTTCTCATTTTTTCTCAAAGATCCTACATTGTATAAGTCAGCTGTTGACCACAATTGAGATAAAGAACCTCGATTATGTGTGACATGTTCTAGAATTAATTCTTTTAATTTTTCTATATCTATTTTCATACGACCACCTAAATGAGCTAAAAACATACTTGCAATATCTATTCTATCTTTTCCGTAAAATGGTCTATCTATTTCTATACAGTGATATCCACGCCTTAACTTTAACATTACCTGATATTCAGGTGAAGCTACTCTAACTTCACCCTGTTCAGTTTCAATTTCAATTGAACTTTCTCTAAAATCATCTGTAACAACCCAATCATGAATTCTATCTAAACTAACACCTATAGGTATTCCATTCAGTTCAAGGAATAATTCACATTCTTTAGAACCATAATGAACATTTCCATATAGATCAGTTGTATTAAATAGTAGTCTAATTCCTTGTTCAGATGCTACAGAATCTATATCACCACTAGGTCTTCTCATATTTCTAAGACCCAAAAGTTCTGGTAATACAACATGTCCACCAATAACGATCGTATCATTTCCAGAGTTTCTATAAAGTCCAGTAGAAACTTCCAACAAATCATTATTACTAACAATTCGTCTATATTGATCCCAATTTGTTACCTCATGTGGTATACCATATTTTGTGCATAATTGTGATAATTGCATGAACAAAGAAAGTGAATATTATATTTAAAAATCTATCGTTAAAGAATAAATAGAAACACTAACTCTGTCCTTTTCCTTTTTGATTCATTTCAAAATCGATATCACGTCATTTAGTTAGATTTAAATACTTGGCTACCATAAATCGTTGCTGTATGTTCCAAAAAATTGAGCCGTATAATTGTGAATTTAGTAATCAATGTCCATTTTCTCATTACCCAAAATCAAGTATTTTACCTTTAACAGGATTAGGATTCCCAAAGTGTGATGGTGTTCTTCCAGACGAGGAAACAGTAAAATATTTTTGTGAACTTCATAGAGAACTCTTTGTTTATGCAGAAAAAAATGGAATACGACTATACCGTGTCCCTGTGAAAGTTCCCACTTCACCTGAACGTGTTTCTTGTTCTATGACAGTTATTAATGAAATAGTTACTGGACTACAAGGAATTACTGGAACTGGTTTATTAACACCTATTCAATATGGTGAATTCCTTTCAACAACTAGTAGATTTGCTTCTACACTAAGTAGTTTATGGAGTATTTTAAAAATGTTTGAAACAAGCCAAATGAATCATAGAAATCAATATAATCCAGATGATCCAGAAGAATCACTTCGTAGATTTTTATGTAAGGAATTTAAAGGAACCAAAAAAAATGACATACATAATTATCTTTTGAAGACAAATGGTGGACCCTTATCAAAGGTTGATGAAGATGATATTAGAATGTTATTAACAAGATTCGATAGACTAATATTTGCTTTGGGTGGACAAAATTATTTTGATAAATTAGAAGAATCTCTGAGATAGTTAAAACTTAATAACCTATAACACATAATTATTCTTTGAGTATTAATGACACGTCTAATAGTAATAACATCAGGAAAAGGTGGTGTAGGAAAAACCACATTAACAAGTAACCTTGCCGCAGCATTAACAGACTTCGGGCAAAAAGTAATAGTAATGGATGGAAATCTAACTACACCTAACCTAGGACTACATCTGGGATTACACCTACCAAAAAAAACTCTTCATGATGTCTTAAAGGGAGAGACTCGATTAAAAGACGCAATCTACCCACATGCTTATGGTTTTGACGTTATTCCTGCTTCTCTTGGATTGAGTGATCTTAAGGGAGTGGATCCATCAAGACTACCAGAAATCACATTCTCACTTCTTGGACGGTCAGACTATGTTATTATTGATTCTGCGGCTGGACTAGGTAGGGAAGCATTATCAGCATTATCTTCTGCAGACGAAACGATTATTATTACCAGCCCTAACCTACCAGCAGTTACTGATGCGTTAAAAATAATTAAACTTGCTCAAGATTCTAATATCAATGTTCTAGGAGTAGTAGTCAATAGAGTAAAAGGAGATGACTATGAAATGACAAGAGAACAAATAAGTGATCTTCTCGAGATTCCTGTGATTGCTGAAATACCCGAGGACAAGAATGTTCCTGAAAGTATTAGTCAAAAACAGACTGTTATTAGTTATGTTCCTAATTCTCCTGCTTCTGTTGAGATTAAAAAACTTGCTGCAAATCTTTCTGGCAGGTCTTATACTCCACCTAAATCTAGAAGATTTTGGGAGAAATTGTTTGAGTGGTTTAAGGAATAGTGTTACTTCTATTTAGTGACTAAAACATAGAAATACTTAAATAGTCAAAGGTTAGTTAGAAAAGATATGAGTTCAAATACTCCAGTTTATGGTGGTCCCTTTAGAAATGAAAGGCCAAAACCAAAAGAAAAAGAATACTCAAATTTAACACTTTTAGGTACTGCAGGTCTTTTTTTATGTGGATTTACTTTAATTGTAAGATCATGTGTAAATTCCATTGTAGATAATCCAGAAAAATTCATTGGTTTTCCTGAAGTTGAACAGGGAATTTATGAACCCGTTAGATTTAATATACCAACTGAACTAGATGTTATTGAAGTAGAAAAGGTCCCTGGTGAAAGATATGTTGTAGAATTTTCAGAAGATGGGTCAGTTATTACTTATACTGGTTTTCTTCGTTATGAAGTACAAGATGATTTGAAAGCCAGAGACTGTGGTTTATATACTAGAGAAGATCGCACTGATACAAGAAGAGGCTCGGTTACTTTAAAGAGAAAATAAACATCAAACTTCACAACTTCCTCCTTTTCACTAAATCAAACAAATAATCAACACAGATTTCCCCACCAGCAATTGGTGTTTCTAACCCCCAGTTCTCAAGTACTTTCGGATCAATCTCACCAAATCTTGCTAAAGTTTTTCCATTAACAATAAACTTAACAGCACGACCAGGAACATAACAAGGACATTTGGATTCTAGAATTTCATAATCATTAACACCAACATTCGAGAGAACACTTTCAACCAATGATTTCATCTCAGAAAAATTAGCTTTTGAATGACACAAAGCAATAGCAAGTCTTTTCATTGTTTTATTCCCAACTTCATTATCGTCAAGAACTACAACTTCCCCAACTTCGAATAGATTCTGTGGATATTCATTGTGTTTATTTCTCGAAAGAACTTCCATCAGATTTGGTAACAACCAATTCCTAACAACACTATACTCACTTGTCTTGGCATTACTAGTCTCAGCAATCGGAACAACCTTCATGTTCATTTTTTGAAATAGATTTTTCTTATTTGTGAGAATAAACGTCACGCATCCTTGCATGCCATATCCAACTAAAAGTGAACGCAACCTTGTGCAAAACATTTCCTTCTCATCTTCTTCGCCAATAGTTGAAATATTCGGAATCTCTGGATCAAATTTATCATAACCATAACCTATCGCAACATCCTCGACTATATCAATTCCGTGCATAATATCTGTCCGGTAACAAGGATAACTCACTTCTAGTTTGTCTTTTCCTATTTCTTCTGCATCATGACCCATCTTATTCAGGCATTTGATTATCTCTTGGTTGGTTAGTTTTAATCCTAGTAAAGAGTTAATGTATTTTGAGTTAATTGTCATTCCTTTAGTTGATAAATCTGGTGTATATATCATCCTGTCAGAATACTTGATTTTGATTTTGTGAATAGTTGCTCCTCTATCTGCAAAAGTTGTTACAATAATATTAAGGACTTCATTCGCTGCCTTTTCGTCTGTTGCGGTTATGTCTACAAAAATATTTTTGGTTGTTTCCTCAACTTTTGTGTCTTCAGAATTGATTATGGGTGGCATTGATAAAACTCTTTCCCGTCCGTCGTGTAGTAATGGATATTCTTTCATTCCTTTGAGTGTCCAAGCATAATCTCGACCTTTTGGTAATTTTTCTAGAATCTCTTGTAGCGTCATTTCTTCTGATTGTTCGAGTGGAACGAATTTAAAATCTTTAGGTTTAGTTGTGTAGGTGACTGGAAATACAATCTTGTCATAATCATGCAGTCCAATAGCGACTTTTTTTCTTTTTCTGCAATGAGTGATATGTAACTTTTCTTGAATTTGCATAATTGATTTGATAAAATCATCTGTGAACTTAATATTTTTGATAATACATGAAACAAAATATGGTCTTACCTTGGCAACCTTGGGGTCTATTATTACCATTTCTTCAGAACCTTCTAGTTTATACTTTTTTAGTCCAGTCTTGACTCCCATGTAAGCTGAAAAAGCCCTAGCAAGTCCTTCGACTGAAAGCATGTCCGGGCGATTAGGAAATATTTCTATTGTGAATTCATCTTCTTCTGATTTTTCCCAGGCTGTTCCCATCATTGGGATATTCTCTTCTATTTCTTTCATTGTGAATTCTCTTCCTGCAAGTTGACAAAAGTCTGATTTATCTACTGTTATTATTGCCATGATTATAATTCCTCTAAATACTTTTTAATAAATTCATGAGTATAAGGATCTGTTTTTTCTTTTAAACCATCTTTAGGTTTAATCCATTTGTACTCTTGCATTTCATCATTGTCTATCTTAACATCACCATTTTTTACATTGCAACGAAATAAAATGTCTTTTTTTACAATAATCTTTAGGTTCAATAAGTTCCTGGACAAACAATATTTTTTTTACTTCAACATTCAATCCAACTTCTTCCTTTACTTCTCGTTTGATTGCTTCTTCTATAGTTTCACCATATTCTATATGACCACCAGGAACTACCCAAAGATTATTCCATTTATATGATTTACAAAGTAGAATCTCTCCTCTTTGATTTAATATTAATCCTGCGACGACAACTGATGGACGTTTTTCTTTTTTCATACACCCAACCACACTTGTGCTCCTCTTAATTGTTTTAAATCTGACAGATACAATTTTCTTAAATCATCTACCTTATACTTGTCCATAATTATTCTACCAAATCCTAATCCCCACGCAAGAACAGGAACATCTATTCCCAACAATGGCTTAACTACTTCTGGTCTAAAAATTCCTGACCCCCCAAGTTCCATCCATTGTTTATGCTCGGGATGCCAAACTTCAACTTCAATTGACATTTCAGTATAGGGAAAATACCCAGGTCTGAATCTAGCTTTAGGGAAACCCATTTTTCTGAAAAACCTTTTCAAATATCCTTGTAATTGCCTAAATGTAACATCTTCGCCAACAACTATTCCTTCTGTCTGATAAAACTCAGCAAGATGTTTCCAGTCTAAGGTCTCGTTTCTGAAGCATCTACCCACAGCAAAGTATTTCACAGGCAAATCTTCTGGTTTCAATTTGGATATAGTTCGTGCTGACAAGGATGTGGTATGAGTTCGCAGGACATTCTTCATTGAGAATTCAGGATTCCATTTGTATTGCCACCCCAAAGAGCCAGTATCCCAACCATTTTCATGTGTTTGTTTCACTCTTTCAATTAATTGACCATCAGGTAATTTTCCTTTTTCAGGAGTTTTCATGTAAAATGTATCTGCTAAATCTCTAGCAGGATGATCTTGAGGTTGGTATAAAGCGTCAAAGTTCCAGAATGATGCATCTATTAATGGACCAGTCATTTCCTTGAATCCCATGTCAGTCCAGATTTTTCGAATATATTCAATAATTTGAGTGATATAATGTTTTTTTCCAGGATTGATTTTTGTCGAGGGTAAAGTCACATCATACGGTCGAATAACTTGAGTTTTCCACAATTTTTCCTTTAAGATTTTTGGTGAAAGTTGACCTATGTTTTCTTTTATCTCGAGTTTAGGTAGAATCTTTTTCCCTAAATCTGTTAGAGAGACCTCTCTTTTTTTCTTAACTGTCTGTTTTATTAAACCTCTTTTCTCGAGTTTTTCTGTTATTATTTTATCAAATGATTTTGTATTTTTCTTTCCTTCTTTTAATTGAGACAGTATTTTCTCCTCGGGTAATTGCTCTTGAATAGATTTTCTTCCTTTGGTTGTTAATTCTAACTGACCTTTTTGGATTGTTACCCAATTATTCTTTTTGACCCAGACTAGTCCTATATTGAATTTTTTTACTTTTTTTCTTAATTCAGAAATAGATTTCTCTCCCTTTTCAAGAATTTTCAATAAGTTTTTTTCTGGCAATCCTTCTTTAACATATTCTTCCCCTTCTTTTGTTAACTCAATAAATTCAGTGATTTCTTCATCTATTTTCAAGACTCCTTTAACCTTTGCCCATAATGATGCTTTTTCTAAAGAATCTTTATTTAACCCAGTTAATTCTTGGATTTCTTGGATAATCATGGATTTCTTCCCTTCTAGGGCTTTCAGGATTCTTTTCTCATGGTCATGTAGTCTGTTGAGCAATTCCTTATCATTCATCGCTATCCTCTCTTAATTGTTTAGTATTAGAAGTAGAAAAATCTTCGGATGTAGTTAGCTTTTGAATTGGTACGGCATCACGTTCACTTAAGGATAATATTAGTAGGTTAGGTTTAAATTAGTTAATCCTTCACAATAAACTCATCCAACCTATCCTTCGCTTTCTCACGCTTTTCTTGGAAATCTTTCAGGAATCCATTCAATTTATCTATCAATATTTGCTTCAACTCACCTGTTAGCAATGCACCAGATTTGTAATCGTCATAAATCTTTTTCAACTTTTCATCACTTTCCTCAAAAAATGTCAACCATTGGTAAGATACATCAACATCAGGATTTCCTCCTAGTTTTCTGTGCTCTTCAACATTTCTTGCCCCACCAGAAAATGCATATTTCATAATTTTTTTCTTAACTTGTTCTGGAGTATCTGTTGTAAAAATGCATGTTGATTCTACTGATGATGACATCTTCCCATCTGACATTCCTGCAAGTCCTGGTAAAAATCGACAGTGAATAGCAGCAGGTTTATAATAACCTAATTTTGGGAGAACATCTCGGCATACACGAAAATGTGCATCCTGGTCAATAGCATAAGGAATAAGACAAGGAATATTTTTCCCTGATAGTATAGATGGTAGAAATGCTGGTACACTCTGGACAGACGTAAAAAAATATTTTCCAACATTATCTTCATTTTTAAATCCAAACACTGCTTTTGCCGTAGACGCTGTTATTTTTTTTGCTACTCTTAGTGCTTGTTTGTAAAGTGTTTTTGCATAATCAATATCCGAGAAAATATGAGTTTTTTTTGGTTTGAATCCTAATGCAATTACATCTAAAGCATTCTCATATGCCAGGTTATTTGTATCTTCAATCGTTAATTTGTCTTTGAATAAAAATTTCTCATCATCTGTCATCTGAAACCATAAATCTACATCAAATTTATCCTGCAACCATTTTGTGAATAACCATGGTATAAGATGCCCCATATGTGTTTTTCCAGAAGGTCCTCGACCAGTGTACAAGTAGAATTTATTGTCTTTCTCATACTCATTTAAAATCCAGTTCATGTCTCTATGCGAAAAGAAGATACCTCTTCGTAAAAAATGATGGAGTTCACCTGTGTGTTTTTTAATTCTTTCTAACAATTTTTCATCAATTTTCTCAGTACCAAAATCCTTAATTAACTTATCATAATCTACATTTCCTTTAACTTCCCATGGTGTTACAACAAATTCTGGCATAATATCACTCATATAATATTGGTTTTTCAATTAACTTAAGCAAATCTTTTGCTTGGATTTTAATTGTTTTTGAATGGTTTCCTGGATTAAAGTATAGGTATTCTGATTCTAGTAATTCTTTGTCAATGTAAGTTTTTATTTGCTTCTTATGACCGAATGGCGGAACACATCCTATTGGGCAACCTACTATCCTTTCAACATCTCTTGATTTTGCTAGTCTGAGTTCTTTTGTTCCTTCAAGTTTTGCTAATTTACTTGTTTTAATTTTTTTATCTCCTGGACATAATGTGATTACAAATTTTCCTTCAGTTGATTCGAGAAGTAGATTTTTTATTCCCGTATTTTTTGAATTGTCTTCATCAGTATTTTCTATTCCTTTTCTTACTTTATCTGCTACTTCACATGTATAGACTGGCTTGTGTTCAAATTTTTCGTAATCTATATTTTTGTCTTTCAGAAGTTTTTGGATTTTCTTTTCGATAAAAGTCATAGTTATCACTTAATCATTTTGTTGAATGTAGAATCTAATAAAACTTTCATACTATCAATAATTTTTGTATTGTAATCTTTTTCTTTTACAATTATTTGTAAGTCTGTACATCCAAGAACTATTACTTCAGAACCTTTAACTATAAGTTTTTTGATAATTTTTTTCAATGAACTTTCTTCCTTTTCTGAAACCTTGTTTTCTAAAATTTTAATTATTATTCTCGCAACTTCCTTCTGTTCGTTTTTTGTAGGCAAAATAGTTTGTATATTATTGTCTTTCATTGGATCCTCGTATAATTTACTGTCTATTGTTTTTGTGGTTGTTAGTATTCCGACTTTTTTGTAATTTTTTTCTTTAATCAAGTCAATAGTTTCGTCTACAATGCTTAGAATCGGTACTAAAGACTCTTTTCTTAGTTTTTCTATGAATATATGTACCGTATTACATGGGATTACAATAAAATCTACTTGACTTCTATTAAGTATTTTGATGGTTTTTCTAAGGAATGGTAGTAACTCATCTTCGTTTCTAGAATTTTGTATTATATCCTTCTCCAAATAGAATGGAAAAGAAACGTTATCTATCACTATTGATGGATATGAACCACAATTATTCCTAAATTTTTGAATAATACCTAAATAAAATTCAGATGTTGTCTCTGGACCCAATCCACCTACTATACCAAACACATTCACCTTTCATGAATTACACCTCCTAATCGATACGCCTTACATCGCATATCCCGAAGAACGACTAATTCTTCAATAAAATTCCTTTCTTTAAGAAGCATTAATGACCCTTTTACAGAACGAATAGACAATCCAGTCTTATCCAAAATATCTTTTTGAGTTAACATCGAGGAAGAACTAGATAAAACTAACAAAATATTTCTAGCCGACTTTGGCAAACCAAATTATTTCACCAAGCATATTCCTCACACTAATCTAGGAATTGTTAGTATTTATTCGTTTAGGAAAGGTGCAAAATGCTAATACTCTGTATACAACCACCAATTTGGATCTTCTGGACTATCACCGGGAAATCTTTCATTTTCAGGTAAGGGTTGAGTAGGAATTGGTATGCCAAAAATTAGAGGATCTTCTCGATTTTGGCATTCTTCAATAACACTTCTATAATCTAATTTAGGTAGATATGGTTGAAGTACTGAATCTTGATCTGAAGTTGTCATTTTTAAATTAACCTCCTCTTATTTATCTTGGAAATCTTTCACAATAACGTGAATCAATAATTGGAACTTCTCCTTTTCCAATTTGGAATTGGTAACTTTCAGGTAAAGGTATAGGCGGTGTTACTCCCCCCAGAATCATTATCTCACATTCTTCATGGGTCGGGGGGGGGTTTCAAGAGTAGGTAGATCGGTTCTTTTTTGATATGTCATTTTGATTTCAACCTCTTTTTACATTTTATTAAAGACTAACTATTAATTGTGACAAAATATATATTTTAAAGAAAAATCTTTTACAAATGTTAATTTTATATCTTTAATCTCACTAATTGTAAATATGAGACTCAAACCTAAAGATAAACAACTGCTTATAGAGTTGTTAAAGAATGGGAGACAAACCTTCTCAAAACTAGGCAGAACATGTCATATGAGCAGGCAATCAGTCTTTAGTAGAGTAAAATCACTTAAAAATCAAGGTATAATCAAAAACTTTACTGTTAACATCAACCCAGAAAAAGTGGATATAAAACTAAAGGCTTACATACTTATGACAATAGAACCGAGAACTCAGGCAAGACAAAAAATAAACACATTTCTCAAACAATCCAAACAAATATCTCAAGCACACTACCTCTTCGGAACTCATGATATCTTAATAGATGTTTTAGTCAAGGATAAGGGAGAATTATCACAACTTATAAAGCAATTCCAAAAATTTGATCATGTGAAAAAAACTGTAACACTGATAGTATATGACACAATTAAAGATTGTCAGAATCATCCTTTGGAAAGAGTTTTGACTGATAAGAATTAAACTTTTATAGGGACCAGTATTTCTTCTTCTTTGGTTATTTTTCTCATGAATTCTTCACAAATTCTGTCGTTCAATTCTAATAATTTTTTAGCAATCAAGCTGTTCTTATTCAATTTGTACAGTCTAGCTCTTCCTATCCTTCTCGTTTCAATAACAATTCCTGCTTCTACTAATTCTGGAAAGAATGTGTGTATGGTTGTCCATCCAACTCCTGAGTTCTCAGCTATTTCAGTTAAAGGATAGTCAAATTCCCTAAAAGTCATTAAAAAACTTAGAACTTTGATTAAAGGATAGCTCCCCATAACCTTAACGAATAATGGTTTTTCATTCATCTTGATCAATAGTTATATTTGCAAATAGATATTTATATATGTTGCTATTACGATTTATAATTATAATTTGAGAACATTAACGTTCTGAGTTGGAAAAAATGGAGGAAATCTTGATTAGAAAGACTATTTTAAGGAAATTGAATGACCATGGTTATTGGGGTCATAGACACACTAGTTTTGATAATCTACCCAAAGGCTTTCCATCACATCTACATAAAGAGGTTAAAAAAATGGGAAAAAATTTAATCAAAGAGGGGATTATTATTTCAAAACCAACTCATTATGGATTGGAAATTTCTTTGAACCATAGAAAACTAAGAGAGATAAGAGAGGAAATAAAGGACTAATTTCTAACAAATATAATCTCAAATTCCAATAATACTACTCATGCCCCAAATAATAAAACACATGGAAGTCAAAGGCAGACAAGCCAGACAAATATCAAACGCTATAACTTCTGTCCTAAAGGAATTCAACAAACGTGCTCATGTCAAAAAACTCGAAAAAATAGAAATTTATGTAACAAAAAACCCAGTCAAAGTAAGCAAAAAAATACTATCTTCTATTAAATTGAAAAGGCACGGAGAGATTCGAGAATGGATAACCAAGAATGCCCCAAGTTTTACTTATTGGAAAAAGGGAACTACTCCAATAATCATGCTTAACGTTAACGAAAAAATCTTCCAGAAAATGGATTATGATGCTATTCAGGGATTATTTGCTCATGAGTTAATGCACTTACTCAATAAGTTAGATGGGATAGAGGATAGATTAGATGATGAGATTGATAACGCAGGAAATAATGTTATTCGACTTCTAGAAAAACACAAAGAAATAGAACCATTTACAATAGAAAGGTTGCTGGTATCATTTGTTCGGGTAACAACTACAACAGTTCTACTCATCAAAGATGTTTTGGCCAACAGTCGGGCAATGAGTTTTGGATTTGATGAAGAATTGTATGAAAATTATAAATCCACTCTAAGTGATGCGAGAAAAATAAAATATACAGAATCTGATATTGTGACTGCGTTGAAACATGATCAAAAGCATGTCTTGGATAATGCTTACCTTACTTACCTCGGGTTAAACAACAGCTGGATAACTTTCAAGATGTTCAAAATTAAGTGGTATAAGTATTTACAAGAATTAGCAAGAGTAGAAGTTCCTGAGATAGTTAAAATCAACGCAAACAAAGTCTTGAAGGAGATGCTTAAACTAAGGTCAGGGCATGATGAGAAACAGATACGGAAAATCATCAACTTGAGTCAGAATAGTTATTATGAAGTTGTTAAATATTTTTGTGGGAAATTAAGGTAGTATAATCTCATCAGGTCTGAATGTATGAACACCATCAGATATTCTTACACTAAAACTTGGATCATATTCTGGTAAAACTAACTCATCATAAAAACCTCTAGAAAAAGAGAATTTCCTAGCAAGATGTTGAGTATATCTATCTAAATATTCATTTTTTAGGAATTCCCAAGGGTCTATTTTAGGTGAAGTCAGATCATTCAACAATAATAAAGATCCTATTGGAGACATTTCTTTTTGGATTTTTTCTTTTCTTCTTCTACTTTCATAAAAAAGAGATAATGTTAGAGATTCTACCAAATGGCTTCCAGGATAAGATTCACATAATCTTTTTATATCATCTTGAGGGCCTTGGACTAAAAAACTAGTATCATCTATTCCTTGAAATTTTGCAACTATTTTATAAGGACTTCCTTTTCTAAAATAGAAACCCCCAAAATAATTCGGGTCTACAATTATATGTGCATATGCTTCTTCTGGCATCTTCATCCATCGATTTAGTAAATTTAATACTTTTAAACATATCTTTTTGAGAAAAAAAAACCAAATTTTAAATCTGGCAAACACTTATTAATTTTAAATCTTCTAAATCATAGAGAATTAATTAAATGGTGATAATAATATGGTTGTGTTTAAGTTTGTGATTGCAGATCCGAAGACAAGGAAGAGTTATAAGGTTGAAAAGGATCAGAATGAGGTTGTTGGGTTAGTTGGTAAAAAGATTGGAGATAAGTTTAATGGAGATTTGATTGGATTGAAAGATTATGAGATTACTATAACTGGAGGAACTGATAAAGATGGGTTTCCAATGCATCCTAATGTTCATGGAATGGTCAAGAAGAAGATTATTCTTTCTGGCCCACCATGTTTTCATCCAAAAAGGAAGGGTATGAGAAAGAGGAAGATGGTTGTTGGAAATACGATAAGTAAATCTATAACCCAAATCAACTGTAAAATCATAAAAGAAGGTTCTAAGAAAATAGAAGAATTAATGGGAAAGAAAGAAGAAAAACCTGCTGAAGGTGAAACTCCAAAAGAGGAGAAAAAACCTGAAGTAAAGGAAACTAAGGAGAAACCAAAGGAAGAAAAGAAAGAAAAACCAGCCGAAAAACCTAAAGAGGAGGAGAAAAAGGAAGAACCAGTTAAAGAAGAAAAAAAGGAACCACCTAAAGAAGAGAAGAAAGAACAACCTAAAGAAAATCCAAAAGAAGAAAAATCTGAAGAAGAGAAAAAATAGGTGATGAAGTTCGCTGCTAAAATTAATCCAAAAGAAATCCCAGAAATTAATATTGGATTATTTGGTCATGTCGATCATGGTAAAACTACACTTACTCAAGCATTAACAGGCAAAATGACAGATACTCATTCTGAAGAAATCAAACGTGGAATCTCTATTCGACTGGGATATGCTGATGTAACATTCTATAAATGTAAAAAATGCAAGAGTTATTGTACAACTAAAAAATGCCCTAAATGTTTTGAGGATTGTGAAATCCAAAGAACAGTATCATTTGTAGATGCCCCAGGTCATGAAAGTCTTATGGCCGTAGTTTTGACTGGTTCTGCATTGATTGATGGTGCTATTCTAGTTATTGCTGCAAATGAAAAATGTCCTTCTCCTCAGACTTATGAGCATTTGACTTCTTTAGATGTAGTTGGAATCAAAAATATAATTATTGTCCAGAATAAAATCGATCTTGTTGATAAGGAAAGAGTAAAAAAAAGTTATGAAGAAATCAAACAATTTATTAAGGGAACGGTTGCTGAAGACGCTACTATAATTCCTGTTTCTGCCATGAAGAGAGTGAATATTGAATATATTATTGAGGCTATTGAAGATAAAATTCCTACCCCGAAAAGAGATTTGACTAAAGATCCTAAGATGTATGTTGCCAGAAGTTTTGATGTCAACAAACCTGGTTCTGATATTGACAAGTTAGTTGGTGGAATAGTTGGGGGATCAATAATTGAGGGAAAACTCAAGAAAGGTCAGGAAATCGAATTAAGACCTGGAATAAGAATAGGAGATAAATGGGAACCTGTTAAAACAAAAATAATTTCAATGGAAAAGGCAGGAAAAAAACTTGAAGAAGCGGAAGCCGGTGGATTGTTAGGGATGCTTACAAAACTAGACCCATCTCTTACAAAAGCTGATGGTTTGGTCGGAAATATAGTTGGATTACCAGAAAAATTACCAGAAACGAGAAATAGAATCAGTCTTGAGATTCATCTACTTGAAAGAGTGGTAGGAACAAAAGAAGAAATGAAAATGGATAATATTAAACTTAATGAGTTGCTTATGATCAATGTTGGTACTGGAAGGTCTGTTGGTATAGTTACAAAACTAAAAGGTAAAGATGTTGAGATGACGCTTAAATTACCTGTTTGTGCTGATAAAGGAGAAAGAGTTGTTCTGTCTCGTCAAATTCTAGGAAGATGGAGACTTATTGGATTTGGGATTTTGAAGGAGTAGAATTAAATCAAACTAACGATTATATGGTTCGTCAGTATCTTCTTTGGGCTGATTAACATGTCGACCATATAATCTTCTTAGAGGTAAGGAAAATAATATCAAAGGTGAAATAATAGTACTTAATAAACAACCAATTCCTACTCCCACTCTAGCTTTTTTTCCAGCATAATACGATTTTTTTTCTTCTGCTGTTAATGGTGTTAAAGCTTGTCCACTAATTCCTCCTTTTCCTTTGCCTGTATTTCTCCAATAAGGTTCCCCATCCTTTTCAACAATATCTCCTACCATTCCATCACATTTATTTTTCCACTATTAGAATATTTAAATATATCGGAAATGAATAAAAGTCATGAAAACAATAATACTAGACACAAACTTTCTAACAATTCCTTACAAGTTTAAAGTAGATGTTTTCAAAGAAATTCACAATTTAATCTCAGAAGAACATGAGATAACAACTCTTGACGGAGTGGTTAGAGAACTAGAACACATGTCAGAAGAAAGGGGAGAAGACGCATCCGCTGCGAGAATAGGATTAGAATTAATAGAAAAAAACCAAGTAAAAATAATCCTAACCCATGAAAGAAATGTAGATGATGCAATAGTAGAACTAGCAAATGATCAAACACTAGTAGCAACCAACGACAAAGAATTAATTAATAGACTAAAAACCAAAAATGTAAAGGTAATCTATTTACGAGGAAAAAATCGATTAGTATTAGGTTAATGTGATTTTATGACATCATTATGGAAAGATTTGGATTCTGGACCATCAGGCAGGATACCAGATGTAATTTATGTAGTAGTAGAAGTTCCAAAAGGGTCAAATGCCAAGTATGAGGTTGATGAAGAAACAGGTGCATTTTTCCTAAACAGGGATTTATTTACTTCAATGGTATATCCTGGAGATTATGGTTTTATTCCACAGACAGTATCTGAAGATGAAGATGCTTTAGATGCATTAGTGTTAGTTTCTCAGCCACATACAACAGGAATAGTAATAGCAGCAAGACCTATTGGAGTCTTAAGAATGGAAGACGAACATGGGAAAGACGATAAGATAATATGTGTGCCAATAAATAAAATAGACCCTAAATTCAGAAATTACAAAGATATAAAAGACCTTCCCCCGTTACTTATCACAGAAATTAAACATTTTTTCAACCGGTACAAGGAGATAGAACCTGGTAAATGGATTAAAGTTGAGAGAATAGAATGTGCAGAAACAGCAAAAAAAGTCATTCTGAAATCAATAGAAAAGTATGAGAAAGAATGTAAGAAAGATTAGATTTCTAGTCCTAACGTACAATCCTCAGGAGGAAGTTGAAAACTAATAATTCTGACCAAAGAGAAACATATTTACATTTATATCCCATAAATAGTATAGTTTATTCACCACGGAGGTATTTTACAATGAAAATGGTTTATTCGTTTGAAGACATTAAAGATGGAAACACACAAGAAAGTATATTTTTACTTGGGAATAAAGGTGCTCAGTTATCTGAGATGACTAATATAGGCTTACCTGTCCCACCTGGTTTTACACTTACTACAAATGCTTGTAATCAATTCTATGAACAAGGTCAAAAATGGCCTAAAGGTTTGGAAGATGAAGTTAAAGAACATTTGGATAGATTGGAAAAGAAGATGAAAAAGAAGCTTGGAGATGAAAAGAATCCATTATTTGTCTCTGTTAGATCTGGTTCTTATGTTTCAATGCCAGGGATGATGGACACTGTTCTTAATTTGGGAATGAATGATAAATCTGTTATTGCTTTTGCAAAATTAACAAATAATGAAAGAGGTGCATGGGATTCTTACAGAAGGTTTATAACAATGTTTGGGGATGTTGTCATGGGAGTCAGACATGCTAAATTTGAGGAAATACTGGAAGAAACCAAAGAAAACAAGGGAGTAAAGTATGATACTGAGCTTGATGTTAATGATTTGAAAGAATTAATTCCAAAATACAAAGAATTAGTCAAAAAAGAAGCTGGAAAAGACTTTCCCCAAGATCCACAAGGACAATTAAGAATGGCTATAAACGCTGTATTTAACTCATGGAATAATGAGAGAGCAATAGCTTACAGAAGAATCAATAAACTAAGAAATGATGCAGGAACTGGTGTAAATATCCAAAGTATGGTTTTCGGAAACCTAGGTGATAGTTCTGGAACAGGAGTATCATTCACAAGAAATCCTTCTACAGGGATAAAAGAACATTATGGTGAATTTTTACTAAATGCCCAAGGAGAAGATGTAGTTGCAGGATTAAGAACACCTAAGCATATTGATAGTCTTAAGGAAGTTTTACCTGAGGCCTATAAAGAACTTATAGATATTTATGATAAATTGGAAAATCATTACAAAGATCTTCAGGATTTTGAATTCACAATCCAAAATGGTAAACTCTACTTATTACAAACAAGAAAAGGAAAGAGAACAGCACAAGCTGCAATTACAATTGCTGTAGATATGGTTGAAGAAGGTTTAATTGACAAGAAAGAAGCAGTTATGAGAATAAATCCAGAACAGTTAGATCAACTATTACATAAACAGCTTGATCCTATTGCAAAGAAACAGACAGAAGTCCTGACAAAAGGTTTACCAGCCTCACCTGGTGCTGCGGTGGGAAAAATAATCTTTAATCCTAAGAAAGCCGCAGAAATGGTTGAAGAAAATCCAAATGAGAAGTTAATCTTAGTCAGAACTGAAACTAGTCCAGAAGATATTGAAGGTATGAATGCAACACAAGGATTCTTAACAGCAAGGGGTGGAATGACCTCTCATGCCGCAGTTGTAGCAAGAGGTATGGGTAAGTGTTGTGTAGCGGGTGCTGGAGATTTGATGGTCAAAGAAAAGGAAGGAAAAGTAGTTGTTAAAATACCAGAAGGTGAAAAAATACTTTCAGAAGGGGATTGGATCACACTAGACGGTGGAACTGGGGAAGTATTTGAAGGAAAAGTTCCAGTAGTTGATCCAGAAATAAAAGGCGATTTCAAAAAATTAATGTCATGGGCTGATAGTTTTAGAAAAATCAAGGTTAAAGCAAATGCAGATACTCCTCACGATGCTAAAGTTGCGAGAGAGTATGGTGCTGAAGGAATAGGTTTATGTAGGACGGAACACATGTTTTTCGAAGCTAATAGAATAAAATCTTTCAGGAAAATGATACTTTCAGAAAAATTAGAAGAGAGAAAAGAATATCTTGATAAATTATTAAAATATCAACAAAAAGATTTTGAAGGGTTGTTTGAAGAAATGGACGGATTTCCAGTTATTATTCGATTATTAGATCCACCTTTACATGAATTCTTACCAAAAGAAAATTCTGAAATTAAAGAACTATCAGAAGAAATGAATATACCAGAATCCAAGATAAGGAATGCTATCGAATCTTCACATGAATTCAACCCGATGCTTGGTTTCAGAGGTTGTAGGTTAGGGATAAAATATCCAGAAATTAATGAGATGCAAGTGAAAGCAATCTTCCAGGCAGCATTAGAATGCCAAAAAAGAGGAGTAAAGGTATTCCCACAAATAGAGATTCCGCTCACAGGAAATGTCAAGGAATTCTTGGTGATTAAAGATATAACCGAAAAAGCCGCCGAAGAAACAGGAGCGAAAGGAAAATTAGATTACCAAATTGGAACAATGATTGAAGTTCCTAGAGCGGCGATAACAGCTGATGAGTTTGCAAAAGAAGTAGATTTTATGTCTTTTGGAACTAATGATTTAACACAAATGACTTGTGGATTCTCAAGAGATGACGCTGGTAAGTTTTTAGGTGCATATGTTGAAAAAGGTATATATAAAAGAGACCCATTCCAGTCTATTGATCAGGAAGGAGTTGGAAAGATGATGCAACTTTGTATTGAAAAAACAAGAAAAGTAAATCCGAAAATAGAAATAGGGATTTGTGGAGAACATGGTGGAGATCCAGAATCAGTCAAATTCTGCCACAGAATAGGTTTAGACGATGTTAGTTGTTCACCATTTAGAGTTCCAATTGCAAGATTAGCCGCTGCTCAAGCCAGTTTAGAAGAGAGTTGATTAAATGTATAGGTTAGTTAAAATCAAAACAAGAATCAAAGTTCCACCAACAAGGTTTGGAATGAATGTTAAAAAGGCTATCAAGGAAAGTATAGCAGAAGGTTATGAATGTAGACTAGACAGAAGATTTGGTATGGGGCTTGTTATTACAAAAATAGAAGAAATAGGAGAAGGTAAAATTTTACCAGAAGATGGTAGTGCTCATTATCCAGTTACTTTCGAGGTTCTAACCTTTAAGCCAGAGATTCATGAGATCATTTTAGGAGATGTGATTGATAACACAGAATTTGGTTCTTTTGTTAGAATGGGACCTGTTGATGGTTTGGTTCATGTATCTCAGTTGATGAATGATTATGTTAGTTTTGATGAGAAGAACTCGATTTTCTTAGGGAAACAATCCAAGAGAACACTTAAGGAGGGAGATCCTGTTCGCGCTAAAATTATTTCAGTGGCTATGAGCCCTGGTAAAGAGAACAAGATTGGGTTGACAATGAGACAAGCCGATTTAGGTGCGTTTCACTGGATAGAACAGGAAAAGAAAAAGGCTAAAACTCCTAAGAAAGTATCTGGGGGTAAGAAGAAGTGATGAATTATGGCTAAGAGACAATATGTTTGCAGGAATTGTAAGATGTTCACGACCGAGAAAGAATGTCCTAACTGTAAAAGTAAGGATTTGTCAGCAAGTTGGAAAGGAGTAGTTATAATAAACAATCCAGAAGAAAGTGAAATTGCAAAGATATTAGAAATTAGTAAACCAGGAAAGTATGCTTTATTTGTCGGTTGATTCCTTTGACTCAGATTTAGTTTCTTTTTTCTCTGATTTTAGTTGTTCTTTAGGTTTCTCTTTAGTTTCTTCTTTTTTACTCTCTTTTTTCTCTTCACTCCTCTTTTCCTTTGGTTTCTCTTCTTTTATTTCTTCCTCAAAAACATGACCCCACATCTCGGCTTTAACTAGATCATTACCATCGTCATCCTTGACCTTTATCACTTTTATTTTGATTTTGGCTGGTGGTTTTTGGTTTCCTCTTGACCAGATTTCTTCGTTTATACTATTGCCTATTTTGATGTTTTCGACTTTCATATGTCTTGTGAGAAAATTTCTGACTATAAATGAGGATCTATGTGATTTTCTCCATCTAGCCGTATCTAAGCCTTCTCTACGAAGATTGATTGTAAAAACTTTTTCTTCCATGTTTATCAACTCTTAGATTTATTAGAATGGAAAGTTTAAAAGGTTTAGTTAAAATTTAGGTATTTATAAGTTTTACCAAACACAATTATTATTTATGAAATTCCCTATCTGTAAAATCTGCCTAAAAAATGATATACTCTGCGATGGATGCGCAACAAAAATAGGCGAACAATTGATTAAAATTGATGAGATAAAAATGTTTAGAACACTTAATAAACTTGCCAAGAGATATGAACCACTAAAAGACGCAAGAGTTGAACGTGTTGTTGACAGCTCGAAAATGCTTCTGATAATGACTGATAGAGAAAATGCTTCGAAAATCATTGGAAAAAATGGTGGGATGATCAAGAGATTAAGCAAAGATTTAGGCAAACAGATACGTGTTGTTTCTGGTGTTTCTACTCTTGAAGCCTTTGTTGGAGAGATATTTCACACATTTCCTGTTCTTGGAGTGAATGTTATTTACGGGGAGAAGGACGAGTATAAGGTAAGAATATCCTCGGATGACCAGAATAAATTGCCTATAGAACCTGAGAAATTCTCCAAAATCGCTAATTCTATGTTTGGTGTGGATGCTGAGATAGTTTTTGAGTAGAAAATAGTTGGGTGACCACAAATTTCAAAGAATGTAGTCACCTATTTCTGGGGCAGATATCTAATCACTTATAAGTTTTCATAATCATTAATTCTAGTCATGACAAGGATAGCGTCAATCAACCGAGAGTTATGTAAGAAGGACAAATGCGGTTATCTCTGCAAGAAAGTATGTCCCATCAACAGAACAGGAGAAGAATGTGTAGTTATTGATAAAAAAACTGGATTCCCAATCATTGACGAGGGATTATGTATAGGTTGTGGATTATGTGTAAGTAAATGTGATAAAGCCGGGTACAAGGCAATTCATGTTGTTAATCTTCCAGAAAAACTCAAAGAAAACCCTATTCATCGATTCGGTAAAAATCAATTCGCTCTTTACAGATTACCATTCCCAAATCCAGGAAAAATAGTTGGTCTTGTTGGATCCAATGGATTAGGTAAAACTACAGCATTAGAAGTTCTTTCCGGTCACTTAAAACCAAATCTTGGCGAGAAAAAAAAGGCTGAATTATCAGAAATAGTCAAAATGTTCAGAGGAACAGAACTTCAAAACTACTTGGAAAAACTACAAAATAGAGAAATGAAAGTGTCCTACAAACTTCAGCGCGTCGACAAAATACCGTCTACATTCAAAGGAAAAGTCTCAAAACTTCTTGACAAAACTGACGAAAGAGGAATATTAAATGATCTTATTCAAAGGTTTGATATTGAGAGGATCTTAAATAATGATATTGACAAAATCTCAGGAGGAGAGTTACAACGTGTAGCAATAGCAGCTTCACTTTCAAAAGATGCAGATATTTACTATTTTGATGAACCAACAAGTTTTCTTGACGTTTTTCAAAGATTAGAAGTTTCAAAAACTATTCGCGAACTTTGTAAAGACAAGTCAGTTATAGTTGTTGATCATGATTTGGCAACATTAGACTTTCTTGCTGACAACATTCATATCTTTTATGGAGTGCCTGGTGTTTATGGAATAGTCTCAGTTCCTTACTCAGTTAGAGCAGGAATTAATGCATTTCTTGACGGCTATATTAAAGAAGATAATGTCCGAATAAGGCAAGATTCTATTCACTTCCAATCAACATTTATTGAACAGCAAGGTGGAATAGAACAGATAGTAAGTTTTGAAAATGTTAAAAAGAAACTTGGTAATTTTGAACTAACTGTAAAAGGTGGAAAAATCTACAAACAGGAAGTTTTAGGAATACTTGGTGCTAACGCTCTCGGAAAAACAACTCTTGCGAGAATTCTGGCTGGAGAAATTAAATTAGATAAAGGGAAAATAAATGGTAAAGTAAAAATCTCTTATAAATCCCAATACCCAAGAACAGATTTTGACGGAACTATACGTGAACTTTTGAAATCAGTAACAAATGAATTTGGAACAAGTGATTATAAGTCAAGAATACTTCGTCCTTTGGGTTTAGATAAATTACTTGGGAAAAGTGTCAATAAACTTTCGGGTGGAGAATTACAAAGAGTCGCTGTCGCTGTTTCCTTAAGTCAGAAATCTGATATATATCTTTTAGATGAACCTTCGGCTTTCATGGATGTAGAACAAAGACTAAATCTTGCAAAAATGATAAGAAATCTAGTTGAGAAAGATGAGACCTCGGCGTTAATAATCGATCATGATCTTTTATTTTTAAGTCAAATTTCAGATAAGGCAATGGTATTTCTAGGAAAACCAGGGAAACAAGGTTATGCAGAAGAACCAGAATCAGTTGAAAATGCATTCAATAGATTTTTAGAACAAGTTCAGGTCACCTTCAGGAAGGATCCTCAGACAGGAAGGCCTAGAGCTAATAAAATGGACTCACAAATGGATCAGCAGCAGAAAAATGAAGGAAAATATTTTATGGGTTAGAATAGGTTTCATTTCTATAAACATAATACATAGTATAAGTTCTATTATCAAAATCAATATGGTCTATTTCATCAAGTCTAAATGAATCAAACATATGTTTGCAAACTGAAGATTTATAGGGTTCAATATTACACCAATAATTATCATCAAAAACTATACAATCTGTTTTATTAAATATTTCATTCATCATTTTCTCATTTTGTCCATTCCATAATTGAAGTGAAGGATAATCCATTATTAAAAACATACTTGGAGTGTGACTGAGAATATAACAATCTTTTGGAAGAGTCTTAACAGTTTCAACTGCAAAATTATGATATGCACGAGCATGTTTGGCTTCTTGAATTTCTCCTATTTCCTCAAATACATATGTTGAATTTAAATAAAAAATCACAAAAATAAGAGCAAATAATAGACCTAAAACCAACCATTCATTTTTGAGAGACTTTTCTAATAAACAATGAATAAAATATAATCCATATCCAGCAAAAATTACATACCAAGGATAACCAGTCAATGAATACCTAACATCAGCACCAAATTTTACACTTCCAGCATAGAAAAAAACATAAAGTGCAAAGAATATAAGAAATCCAAAACTAAGAAATATTCCAACTTTTCTGTTTTTAATTAATAAATAAACCAAGCCTATCAAGGCAAATATTGTAAATAAGAATGGATTTTCTAAAGTTTTATAACCCTTTAACCAGAAGTGAAGATTCTCAGGAAGATTTCTTTTAACGTATTCTAAACTAAATTTTTTACCAGAACTTCCCCAATTGTCAGTTTGGCCTGCGTGAATAGTATGAATTATATAAGGTGTTATTAGGATTAGCATTAAAGACCAAGCAAGTAGAAACTTTCTATCTAACAATCTTGTCTTAAGTTTGTCATCAAAAAGTAAAATGAAAATCCCAAATATAGGAAGTAAAATTCCACCTTCACTCCTTATTTGTATAGCATAAGTCAAACACATTATTCCAAGAAAGTATAAATTCCAAGATTTTATTTTAGATTTAAAAGCCATCAGAAAAGCTAAAATAGTTAATAAAATAAAAAATACAAATGTAGGTTCTGAAGCAGCTGTACCAGACCACATTATATGAACTGGAAGGAGACTAAAAATTAAAGCAGAGTAAATACCAACCTTTTCTTTTTCCGAGAATAGATAACCGACTAAAAATACAATTATAATACCTAAACTTCCAAGAAATGCTGCCATTTCGAATCCAGTTTCTTGACTTGAACCAAAAAATAAATAAGAAATTGCTAATAAGAAAGGATGTCCATTTGGCCATTTCATAAATGTAGAATCATAACAACCATTCTGATCACCATAATTGCACAATCCAGCATCTTGCCTAACAACTATTTCTTTTGCTATATTCAGATAAATATCCTCATCGAAATATACTCTATTTGTATGTGGAGTGATAAACATTCTGAGACTAAACCCTATAATAAAAATTAACAAAAGAATTAACCACGTCTTTGTCTTTATTTTTTTAAATAAAACTTTTATATTACTAAAAGACTTAACAAAAAAGAAAATTATTAACAGAAAATTAATACCGATAAAATATGCTTCCGTGTTTATCAATCCTTGTTCAAGAGTTTTTCTATCAATAAGACTTGTAGTGTAATAAACTATATTCCCAACAAGAATAAGGATTATTATAAGAGGAAATAGTTTAATAGAATATTTTTTAAATTCACTGAAATAAGATTTAAACTTCATAGATTCACTTTTTTGGTGTTACTAGATAATCACCAAGTGCAAGATAATTTGATTTTGTTTTAATCATAACTTCTATTGCGTCTTTTGGTGTATTAACAATTGGGAATCCATGTAAATTAAAACTTGTATTTAATATGATTCCATCTCCTGTGTTTTTCTTTACTCTTTCTATTAACTTCCTATATTTGGGATTTTCTTTTCTTAACATCTGTGGTCTTGCAGAATAATCCACATTCATTACAGCTCTGATTCTTTCTCTAACTGATGGTTTTGTATCATAACCCATCGTCATAAAACTATCATAACCTTTGATTTTGACGAAAAACTTATTTGATTCTTCTTTTAATAATGATGGACAAAAAGGTTGAAACCAGTTTCTGTGTTTAATTCTCATGTTTAATTTATCTCTTATTTTAACTGAAAATGCTGGGGCGACAATTGACCTATTACCTAATGCACGAGGACCATATTCCATCCCACTTTGATACCATAAAACAAAATTTTCTTTAGAAACTAAATTACCAACAACTCCAGCAATATCTTTTTTCCTTTCAAATTTAACTAAATTTTTATAATTATTTAATTCATCTTTAATTTTATTTTCAGAATATTCTGGTCCAAAGAAGACATGATCAAGTTTACAAGAATTTATCCCATTTACCTCGTGATTGACCCATAATGCTGCCCCAAGGGCTAAACCACCATCACCCATATGTGGAAATACAAACCATTTTTTTAGTTTTGGAAGATTTTTAATTCTCATGTTAGCTTTGATGTTTGATGCAACACCACCAGACCAAGAAACATTTCCAATCCCAGTTTCTTCAATTGCATTTTCAAATAGTTTGACCATATTTTTTTCTAATACTTTTTGTGCCATATAAGAAAATTCTTCTCTATGTGTGTTCCATAGAATTTTTTTTAGAAAATTATATCTTTTAGCAGTATTCATGTTTGATTTAATTTGTAACCCATTAACTTCAAAAAGATTAATTAATTTATTTTTTTCATCTGAAACAGGATAAGCATAATTTGATAATGCCATAACCTTTCCTTCATCCTCAAGTTCCCTCATTCCCAGGAGATTTGTGACTTGCTCAAAAAATATGCCTAAAGAATCTTTGGCTAAAATCTGGCTTACTCTTTCTATTTCTCCATTGTTATAGATATTGACTGATCCAGATAAGCCATCCCCTACACCGTCTATCGTAATAGTTAATGATTTTTTAAACCCAGAACAAAATGAAGCTGTAACTGCATGGGCATGATGATGTTCCACTACATATAGTTTAAACCCTTTAAAACCCATTTTTTTAAGTTCTTTTTTAAAACACCACTTTGTCACCATCTTACAAAACGGTTTTTCACCAATTTCCGTTAATCTATATTTGAAATGTCTCCTTTGATCGACTAATCTTGGTTTATCTACTTTTCTTCTACGGAATTGATAGTAATTTTCTTTTGCTCCAGGAAAAACTCTTGTCAAAGTTTTAGCGAGATCTGTTGTTGTAATTGCTATAGTATCAATATCTGTTGGTTTAAGATCTAGAAAATCAAGGCAACATTGAATAGAATGCTTAGGGAAACCTATTTCCAACTTTCTTCTGGTGAATCTTTCCTCGTTTACAGCTATTTTGACTTCTTTTCCTTTAACTATTGCTGCCCCACAGTCGTGGCCATCCCAAATTCCTAGAACATACATATAATCGACTCTTTACAAATATGACATTATTAATTTAAAACTTTTATAACTTTTACTTTTCCAATTACAATTGATTATTAATGTCAAAAGTATGTATAGTAATTCCAGTTTATAATGAAGAAAAGCAACTTGAATGGAGTATTAAAAGCATTATAAAAGTTTGTAAAAAAAATTATAGTGAATTTGAAATCATGATTGCAGATAATGCGTCTATAGATAAAACTCTTAAAATTGCAAAAAAATTATCAGAAAAATATAAACAGGTAAATTATATTCACATGGACCAAAAAGGACGTGGCCGAGCGCTTAAAAATGCATGGACAAGAACTGATGCAGATATAATGTGTTATATGGATGTAGATTTGTCGACTGATCTAAAATATTTAAAAACATTAACAAATGCAATAGAAGATGGATATGACATATCATTTGGCTCAAGACATCAAAAACAATCTAAATTAAATAGGTCACTGAAAAGAGATATTTTATCAAAAGGTTATAATTTTCTACTCAAATTATTTCTTAATGTTCAATTTAATGATGCTCAATGTGGATTCAAGGCAATCAATATTAGAGTTGCAAAAGAGCTAATTTCAAAAATAGAAAATAATGAATGGTTTTTTGATACAGAACTACTTGTTAAAGGAGAAAAGTTTGGATATAGATTGAAAGAAATACCAGTAAAATGGACAGAAGATGAAGAAAGTACAGTAAATCTTAAGAAAACTATTGAAAGTTACCTCAAAAATATTTTCAGATTGAGAAAAGAATTAATGTAAATTGTTAAAATGATATAAACTATGGTCCAGTGCATACAATTAATAAATTTAGCTGATAATAATATTTATGATACTAGGTTTGGTAGTAATCTTTTTATCTTTGATTACAGGTTTTATTTTTTCTTTAGGAATTGATTTTTTTGAGAAATTTCATATAAAATCAGTTTTTTCTATAATTTTTGGAATAATGTTAAATAATTGGATAATTTTTTTAATTTCTTTACTTCTAGGTACACTTAATTCAACATCAATTTTATTAGCTCTTTCGATATCAACATTAATTACCTTTATATATTTTATTATTTTCAAAAAAAGAATACATGAGAACTTCAATAAAATTATAAAAGAAATGAAAAAAATCGGAAAAAAAAATTTGAATATCTCATTTTTCATTTATTTGTTTATAACAATTCTCTGGATGGTAACTTTTGCTAGAGGTCTTAGATATGATGAATATAATAGTATAAGATGTATTGACGGTTTTTGTTGTGATGCCCCGTTTCATATGGCAATAACAAATTCTTTTGTTTACAAAGATAACTTTCCACCAAAGTACCCATTATATCATGAAACAAATATGGGTTATCCATTTCTTAATGACTTTTATTCTTCTATACTAATCAAAGGAGGATTAAGTTTAATATCTTCTATTATGATTCCAAATATATTATTGATATATTGCATTACTTCAAGTGTTTATATATTTTTTAAAGAAATTTTCAAAAAGGATAATAAAGCAATCACAATTTCTCTTTTAATTTTCTTCTTTGGTGGAATTGGTTTTATGAATATAATATCAGCAGTTTCTGGTGTAAAATTAGGATCAACACAACTAACTCTAGATACTAAGAATATAATTAATTCAATAAATAGAATAGTTTCTTATCCATATTTCAATTTTACAGAAATATTTACGAATATATTTATTCCACAGAGATCTTATTTAATTGGTTTTCCTCTGGTTCTGCTAATTTTATGGACATATTACAAACATTTTGAAAATATTAAATTAAAACATCTTTTAGTCTTATCAATTCCTTTTGGACTTCTTCCAATGTTTCATGCTCATTCTTTTATTTTTATTTCTATTATAACTGCTTTCATCTTCCTATTTGATTTGAAAAAAAATTTTAGAATATATTCAATGTTTAATGAAAAAAGTTTTAAGCTTATTAAAAAATGGATTATTTTTGGCTGTATTGTTTTTATCCTTTCATTCCCTCAATTATTATGGATTTTAACACAAAATAAACAATCTAATTTTTTCTCATTTATAATTAATGATGCTCATTGGAAATTGGATAATAACCTTAAGAATCCTTTATTAAATAAAATTATTTTTTGGATAAGAGTGATGGGAATTCCAATTTTAATAGCACCATTTGGTTATATTTTGATGGATAAAAAAACAAGAAAATATTTCATCCCTATAATTTTAGTTTTTTTAGTGATGAATATAGTTAGATTGCAGCCATCTTTTGGAGACAATAATAAGTTGACACTTTATTTTTTCATGTTTATATCAATGATGTCTGGTAAATTTTTAAGTAAATTATTTTCATTTAATATATTTTCTAAATTTATTGTAATTTTATTAATTTGCCTAATATGTATTCATTCACCTTTTTATTTTAGACAAAATCTTTTCCTTTCACAAAAAACTACCTATGAAGAGAATCACTATAAAAATGGTTATCCAGTTCTTTTTCACTGGGTTGATAGAGAAGTAGCAGACTGGATAATTAAAAATACAGATCCTGATTCAATTTTTCTAACAGAAGATCCTTCAAATCATCTTGTTCCAAGTTTAGCTGGAAGACAAATTGTAAAAGGAGTTTATGCATGGAATTTAGGATTAGGAAGTCCTGAAATAGAATCTGAGATAAAAAAAATTTATTCAATTGGAGACTGTGGTTTAGTAAAAAAATATAATATCGATTATATTTATATTGGATCTCAGGAAAAGAATATTGCAACTTTTGATTTCAAAAATTCTCCAACTTTTGATTTAATTTATGAAAAAAACTTTGATAATAGAAATTTTGAAATTTATAAGGTACTTTGTTGATGAATGAAAATTACAAATCTGGAAAAATGAAGAAGTTGTTTTTTAAGAATTATCTACTTCTTTTTGTAATATTGTTTGGAATTATTTTAAGACTATATTTTTTTAACGGTTTAAGGGATCATGATGATTGGGTTTATCTTTTTTATGCAAGATCTTATATTAATGGCATAACAGGGGAGATGTTTAATAGTTTGTGGGGAATGAGACTAATATTTATTTTTCCTATAATATTTTTATTTAAGATATTTCATCCTAGTTTTCTTTTAGCCTTTTTACCAACTTTTATTTTATCAATATTAGAAATTATACTAATTTACCTCATTTCTTTCGAGATCTTTAAAGATAAGAGAATTTCTATTCTAGCAGCACTATTACTCTCTTTTTATCCCCTAAATACATTTGTGTCGAGTACTATAAGAGGTGACTTAGAGGTTGGTTTCTACTCAGCAATTTCTATCTACTTTTTTATTAAAAGTAGAATATTTTTAAATAAAAGGGTTACAAATAAAAAAACTATTATTTTATTTTTTCTTTCTGGAGTAACAATAGGGCTATCTTTTATGGTAAAAGAACTTGCTCTTATATTTTTGATATTCTATTTTTTGCTTTTTATTTTTGATACTATCAAGAAAAAAGAAATTCAATGGTTTTATAGTCTAATAATATTTGGATTTATTACCGTGTTAATTTTACAATCCGCTTATCTTTATTCCGAAACCGGGAATTTTCTTCAGAGATTTGAAAGAGGTTTTATGTGGTATACAGATGCTTATGAACATGGTGAATATGAGTCAGATTTAACAACAAGTAAATGGTACCTACCTTGTCTATTGTTTGATATTAATACCGATTTTTGCCAAAAAATAACAAGAAGTGGAAACTGGAATAATACTTATACAACATTTGGGACATTTTTCTATTTTGTTTTTATATCAATGATATATGTTATAATAAAAGGAGATAAAAAATCTTATATTTTCATTTTTTGGATTTTAATAATTCTATTTTATATGGAATTTGGAAGTATGGGAATTCGTCATTACATATCCTTTCACAAAGAACCTAGATACTTAACAATTATAAGTATACCCTCTTTGATACTTATAAGTAGATTTCTATTTTTTATCTTAGAAAGAAAAACATCTATATCAAAGATAATTGTCTTTTTGATAATAATTCTTCTACTGGTTTCCTCGTTGAATATATTGGAAAATTATCATAGTGAATATATCAAATATACACACTTTAACAGAGAAATTTACGAATTTCTAAAAGATAAAACAAAAAAAAATATATGGGCGGAGTACTTCTTATCTCAATATTTGGAACTTAAATTCAACTATAAACGCCCGAGTATTGTTCATAATTTTTATGGGGAAGAAGGTTTTGGTCATTTAGATGACATGAACTTCATAAATTGTGATAAAGATAATTCAAATTCTTATATTATATTTACTAAAGAATTTCCTTCTTTTTATAAGAAAATGTTTCCAAATAAAGAATGTCTGTGGAACCCTCCAGTAGAGTGGAAAGTTGTCAAAGAGTTTGAAGATGAAAGCGGACAGAGAGCGATAATATATTACATACCATAATAGTTAAAAAATATTGATTAAAAAAGATTTTTTAGGTTTAATAAAAAGTAATTTATAGAATATGAAAATTAATGAGAATATTATTAAATTTGAATCTAAGTTTAATCTTGATACTTCTTCTTCATACACTCAGCCAATTACTTAAAATCATCTGATGAGCTTCACATGGTGTCCAACAATGAGGACATTTTTTCTTTTTTATTATTTCTCTACTTTTCCTTGCCTTCTCAGATGTTAATATTTTCTTCAAATCAAAGTCTACTCCTCGTAAATTTCCCAATTTAAAATTAAACATTGTACATGGATAAACATCACCCATAGGATCAATATAGCAAGAAAGATTGAAAATATTGCAATCAATTGGACATTTCTTTGTTTCAAGATATTTTTTAGCATTTCTCAGATATTTTGCTTCAACAATATCTATTTTATTCAAGGATTTTTTTCTAGATTCTAATGCAATATCAACTTCCCCCTTTGCCTTTTCAAAAAAATCTTTATCTACTTTCATATTTTGATTTCCATAATAAACATCAGATATTTGAAATAAATTAACATGAAAATCTTTTTTGATAACAAATGGAACTTCTTTTTTGACCTCTTTAATTGTCTTTTCAAACATTCCAATATTATAAGGAGAAATTGTATAGCCAAAATAAACTTTGAAATTCTTATACTCATTTTCTAATTTTTTTAATTTTTTGTAAACATCTATAGCTTTATTCCAATTCCCTTTTATTCCTCTTATATTATCATGAACATCTTTTGGTCCATCTAAACTTACAGAAATTGTATAACCTTTCTTAAAGAATTTCAAAACTTCTTTTACTTTTTTTACAACTAAATCACCAAGTAAACTATTTGTTGGTGTGCTTAGGAAGTAAAGATATGGGAGATTCTCATTCAATATTCTAACAATATCGACATAATCTTTTCTAAGAAATGGTTCCCCCCCAGTTAATCTCATCCAATTTATGAATTTATTTTTTTCAGCAAACTTTTCAATTTCTTTCAAACTAAGTTCATTTTTTGGTTTAATCTTCCAGATACCACATGTCTTACAACGAGAATTACATTTGTAAGTTATTGCAAAATTTACTTCATAAGGATTAAAAAAACTTAAGTTAGTTGTAAGAATTTTTACTCCAAAATTAATCTCTGGTATCATCTACTCACTAAAAGCTTCTCTAACAATTGTCTTTAATATTCTAAAACCATCTTTGAATGTGCTAAGATTTCCTTTTCCATATTTTCTTGATATTTCAAAGCTAGGTACTTCTAGAACATTTAATTTTTTCTTGGCAGATTTTATCGACATCTCAGTTTCAATTCCAAATCCATCACATTTCAGATCCAATTTTTTAATAACATCTTTTCTAAATGCTCGATATCCATATGCAAGATCCGAATATTTCATTTTCCAAATTAAATTAACTAAAAAAACAAAAGATTTATTACCAAATTTTCTATGAAGGGACATATCTTCTGTTCCACCACCTTGAAGAAATCTTGATCCCATACAAACATCATACCCAGCTTTTATTCCAGATATTAAAAGAACAAGCTCACTAGCAAGATTTGAACAATCTGCATCCATATTTATTACTATGTCACCTTTTGCAAGATCCATACCTTTTCTTAATGCCAATCCTTTTCCACCCCTTGAACCATCATCTGTATCATATATAACTTTTGCACCATATTCTTTTGCAACTTTAACTGTGTTATCTTTAGAATAAGCATCAACAACAATTATTTCATCTATTTTTGGTCCATTTTTTTTAATATCCTTTAGAACTCTTCTTAGATTTTTTTCTTCATTTAGAGTTGGGATAACCACTGAAACTTTCCATTTTTTATTATTCATATTAATCAACATTAAGTAAGTACAGTAAAGTAAGCACCTAAAGAAATTAAAAGTATTCCTATTATTCTCATTGCAGTTAATTTCTCTCCCAAAAATAACCAAGCCAATATAGCAGTGAATAAATAGCCTGTACCAATGAGTGGATAGATTTTACTTAGTTCTCCTTTTGAAAGTGCAGCCAACCAGAGTACTGATGCTAAAACATAAAATGAAATTCCAATGAAGACATATTTATGGAGGACTATGCTTAGAATCTTTGGAGAAAACAATTCTTTTATTGAAATTTGACCAATTTCATTCATTCCTTTCTTTTGAAATATTTGTCCAAAAATTCCACAAATTACACATAAACCAACTATCAACAATACATTCATTTTTTTTCCACCCTTTTGTTTTACCATCTTAATCATTTTTTCTTTTCTCTTTTAAATTCAAACCTAATTTTGGATTTAACTTGAAATATAATAAAAATAATAACAACAATTATTAAGGTTGATATTGGTATCCATTTAGGTACATTCATTCCTTTCTTTTCAACAATCCTAACCATACCACTAGCCAAACTGGAATAGTGATAATCATTTTCATATTCAATCGAAGCTAGAACAACATAACTACTTCCTTCCAGTCCTGCAAAGTTAGAAACTTTGAAAACAATATTTTTTCCTTCTTTTGACCCTACACTAACAGTTTTTTCTATCGTATCTGACGAAAGTTCATTTGGTAGGATTAATTTAACATTAACATCATGATCAACTTGGTCCATATTCTTAAGTTTCAAAACAAGATTTTTACTTCTTTTTCCACTGAGTTCAATATTCTCAAAAATTCCAGTGATTCTTGATGAGTAAGGGTTCTTATAAGTTAGAGTAATGGGGGAGACTGAAGAGAAAGGATAACCATTAGCATCAGTATATTCAGTCAACAAAACAACAGGGTAATTACCCTCTTTAAGATTGTCATTAACATTCAAAGTAATATTAGTTTCAAATGGTCTGTTAATTTCTAAAGTACCAACATGAATAAGCTGAGAAGAAAAATCATCAGTGATCAATGAGACTTGAACATTATACGCAGCCTCGTCCCCAGAGTTAGTTAAAGAAAATTGGATCTCACCTTGACTTGTGGTTAGAATGTCAGTAGTGACAGAAGTTGTTAGAGAAATTGTTCCTGCTAAAACTAAACTAGGTAACATCAAAACAATCAAAAATATATTCCATTTCATAAAAAATTAATAGAAGTTAGGAATTAAATAACCAATCAACAAAAACAAACTTAAATATAACAAACGAATATTAGTTAACACATTAAGGAAACTTTTAAATAGTTTCCAAGTCTTTATTTGTTTGAACTCTATGATCAGTAAGGGAGAGTAAATATGCCAATCTTAAGTCTGACTTAAGTTTGTAGTCCTAGTTGGTGAAATTTGTTAGTGAGATGTAAAACTAATGGTGTGAATCTCAAACCAATTCCGGTTGATCCTGCCGGAGGATACTGCTATTCGGATTCGACTAAGCCATGCAAGTTGAGAGTCTTCGGGACTCGACGTACTGCTCAGTAATATATAGTTAACCTAACCTAAGATCAGGAATAATCTCGAGAAATTGAGGCTAATACCTGATAGACATTTTGGTCTGGAATGATAGAATGTCGAAAGATCCGTCGTCTTAGGATGGGACTGTACGTTATCAGCCTGTTGGGGGTGTAATGTACCCCCAAAGCTATAACGACTACGGGCCATGAGAGTGGGAACCCGGAGATGGATTCTGAGACATGAATCCAGGTCCTACGGGACGCAGCAGGTGCGAAACCTTCACTATGCATTAACGTGCGATGAGGGAATCTGAAGTGCTATAGCTTTGCTATAGCTTTTTTTGAGTTAAAAGAGCTCGGAGAATAAGGGGTGGGTAAGACAAGTGCCAGCCGCCGCGGTAATACTTGCGCCCCGAGTGGTATCCGGTATTAGTTGGTCTAAAGCGTCCGTAGCCGGTTTTGTTAGTCCTTAGTGAAATCTACTGGAAAACTGGTAGGCTTGCTGGGGATACTACAAAACTTGGGATCGGGAGAGGACAGAGGTACTGCTGGGGAAGGGGTAAAATCCTATAATCCCAGTGGGACCACCTGTGGCGAAGGCGTCTGTCTAGAACGAGTCCGACGGTGAGGGACGAAACCTAGGGTAGCGATCGGGATTAGATACCCCGGTAGTCCTAGGCGTAAACGATGCCCACTTGGTGTTACAAACCTTACGAGGGTTTGTAGTGTCGGAGCGTAGGTGTTAAGTGGGCCACCTGGGGAGTACGACCGCAAGGTTGAAATGTGGGATTGGATTGAAGAGCTTTCCCCCTACACAACTTACTTAAGGGAAAGAGGGGAGACCCGAAGATACACTTAAATTTGAAAATCTCAATAATTAAATATGAATACAGAAATAGCATATCTATTAGGAGCTATGAGAGATGCGACAGTTGATATTAGAGAAGGAAAAAATTATGAAATTAAAGTATCACAGAAAAACAGAAAATGGTTGCAATTAATCCAAGAAATCTTCAAAAAAGAATTTGGAAAGAGTGGAAAAATAACAAAACATATGAAGAAATACTGGATTTTGCGAATAAATGGAAAAGAATTCGTTAAAGAAATTACAAAAATTTCTCAGATAAAAATTCCCCAAGAAAATTGGGGGACGCCTGATAGAATAAAACAATCTGATCAAAGAGAGGTAATAATCAGTTACATTAGAGGTTTCTTCGATGCAGAAGGAGGACTTCCAAGAAAAGTAACTAAAACATCACAGAAATACATAATTTTTAGTCAGAAAAACAAAGAATCATTGGAATTCATTAGAAAAAAATTAGAAGAAATGAATATCAAACCTACTAATCTGACAAGATGTGGTAGTGTTTGGGAATTTCGAGTAACACGAAAAAAATCTATTTTAGAATTCATAAAAATTATTGGAAGTTTTCATCCAGAAAAAATTAAAAAATTTAAGATTTTACAATGGGTTCTCTTCTCCCCGAATTGGCGGGGGAGCACACAAGGAGTGGAGGCTGCGGTTCAATTGGATCCAACGCCGGAAATCTTACGGGGATCGACAGCAGAATGAAGGTCAGTCTGAAGGGCTTACCAGACAAGCTGAGAAGTGTTGCATGGCCATCGTCAGCTCGTACTGTGAAGCGTGCGGTTAAGTCCGTTAACGAGCGAGATCCGCATCCTATGTTGCTAACTCGCAAGAGTGCACTCATAGGAGACCGCTGGTGATAAACCAGAGGAAGGCGCGGGCAACGGTAGGTCAGTATGGCCTGAATTTCCCCGGCTACACGCGGCCTACAATGTATGAGACAATGGGTTGCGACCCTGAAAAGGGAAGCCAATCTCCTAAACTTATACTAGGTACGGATCGAGGTTTGTAACTCAGCCTCGTGAAGCTGGAATTCCTAGTAGACAAACGTCATTAAATCAAAGGGTTCTAAAGAAAATTATAAGAGTAATCATCGGTATAATATATTATCGGTGAATATAATGAATTTGAAATGTCTGGAATCTTTGTATGACGAAGTTCTCACAGAAACTAAAAATTTCAATGATTTAATACCAGATGTTATCTTAGAAAATCCTAAGAGATTAGTTATTTTTCGTCTGATAAAAAATATGGACCAAAGGTCTTTTGGTAATATGCTTGGTATAAGCCAAGGAACAATATATGCCATAGAGAATGATCTTAGAAAAACAGTGAAGATGAAAGTAATAGAAGGTATTTTTGAAAGTCTTAGAGGAGTAAAGATACCAGATAAGAAAACATTATTAAATCGGTATGATGAAATTTCTCTAAGAGGAAAATTTCATGGAGAATATGCGAGAAAAATGAGTCTTTTAGCAAATAAGAATAGATCAATTAAGGGTGCTGTATTGAAGCCACCTACAGACCAGGAAGGTGAATTTATAAGGAGACTCCAAGAAACTAATATGGATTTTAAATTCCATGGAATAGTAAAGACCTCAAGGGAGTTTGTAGTTGATTTTATTTTTCCTTCAGAAATCAATCCAAGGTTAATTCTTGAGGTGAAAGATTTAAAACACAATTTTAGAAAAAGACAATCAGCTATTCAATTAGCATATGAATCATTGAAAATTCGGCAAAAATATCCAGAAATAAAGTTATTAGCAGCAATAAATGGAAAATGGGAAAATGATGCTATTAACATAATAAAAGAAGAATATGATTATGTTTTGCTAAATAAACCAGTTGAAGAAGTAATAGAGCTGATAAGAAATTTTCTGTGAGCCCTTTGATGTGAAATCGTTCGTCGAATATGTCCCTGCTTCTTGCACACACCGCCCGTCAAGCCATCCGAGTGGAGTTCAAATGAGCCGTTCTCTTATTGGGAATGTCGAATTTGGGTTCCGCGAGGGGGGCTAAGTCGCAACAAGGTAGCCGTACGGGAACGTGCGGCTGGATCACCTCCTTTATATTTTACTAACAATCACAAATGACTAGGACTACAGAAAAAAACTTCTTCTAGAATAACTTATAAACTTTAATACGCAAATTAATCTAGAATTAGTAAGGGCCAATAGATCAACTCGGTAGATCGTCTGGTTTGCATCCAGAAGGCTAGGGGTTCAAATCCCCTTTGGTCCATA
>JAFCCM010000077.1 GCA_017610225.1 Candidatus Aenigmatarchaeota archaeon
AAGATTCCTTTCATAATGTGAGTGGATACTTTAAAAATATCCACTCACATTTAATATTTAAACCTTTATTTCTTCTTCCTCACCTTCTTTATCTTTTTCAGGTTTATCTTCAACTTCTTCTTGTTCTTTTACTTCTTCCTCTTCTGGTTCATCTTCTTCATCTTCAATTTGTTCTTTAAAGATTTGAAAAGCTTCTTCTATATCTTCTTCATCTTCGCCCATGCCAGGTTTACCCATTGCACCTTTAGCTTTTATGGGACCACCACCAACTCCGGCATCTTCCTTTATTTCTTTATCTACGTCTAATTCTTCTTCTTCTTCATCTTCTGGTTTGGCATCTTCTTGCTCTGTATAATTTTTAGGTTTTACAAATGAATCAGCAACATCTTTTCTATCAGGAACTTGTCCAGCCTTTGTACCTGTGCCAGCTTGTTCGGTTCCGGCGCCTGTAGTATCTTCTTCTGGATTTTTTGATTTCTTTTCTTTAGAAGCTTCCATACCAGCAGCAACACCATCAAAATCTTTCTTGCCAGCCATAGTTTCAGCTTCTTCTACTTCTTCTTCATCTTCTTCTTCCATTTCAGCAATGAGTTTTTCAATAACAGCATTTTCAATATCTTCTGTTACTTCTTCCTCTTCTGGTTCATCTTCAACTTTTTCTTGTTCTTTAACTTCTTCCTCTTCTTCATCTTCAAGATCTTCTTGTTCTTTAACTTCTTCCTCTTCTTCATCTTCAAGATCTTCTTGTTCCTTAGTAATATCTTTTTCTTTTTCAGTTTTTGCAGCTGCTATTGTGTTAGCTTTAGATGTACCAGCCTGAGAAGTTCCTGCGCCATCAGCATCCTTCATTGCCTCACCTGCAGAACTACCTTCATCTTCAAGAATTTCAACATCACCATCTTGATCTTCATTGAAATAGTATCTTTCTAAAATACTGGCTGCATCTTTGTGTGTGGGCAATTCTCCACCACCATCCCATTTCATAATCCCATCAAGAAACGGTCCTTTAACTTCTGCACTTTTCGCAACATCAGTAAATTCTGAGATTGCTTCTTTTAATAAATTCTTATACGAAACTTTTTTCGTAGCCATTTTTAATTTCCTCCTGTGAAAATTATCTTTTTTTACATGTAATATACATTTTTATTTTGTTCTATTTTATTTCGATTGAAAAAGTCAGTTCGATTCTCAACCTTTTTGATTTAAAAATTTTTGTGATTCTGTACTACAAACTATTTTTGCTAAATTACCAGTAGAACATTCATCTTTGTGAGCATACTTATAGTGATGTTTTTCACAACAAGCTACACAGTAATCCGGGTCTAAAGCAAAGAATGGTTCAAGCTTAACAGAAAATATGTGGTGCATATCCGTGGCTGGTTCTCCACAATACTCACATAAACTGTTTTCTCGTTCAAAGACTACAGCTCTACACACTTTATATTCAGCTGATGTGTAAGGTAGGTTGTTGTCTTTATGGGGATCACTTCTTCTTCTATATAATATACATGTATCTTTACAATGTTGGGAACAATAGAAATTGGATTCGCCGAATCCCCTTGGTTTTTCAATAGCTTTTATTCTTTCAAATAATTGAATTTTAGTTGGAATAAACCAGCCACCTTTTTCTTTTGAGTTTTCACACTCGTGGTTTTTACAATGAGCTTTTATTTCCCCAGTTTTAGTTTCTCTTAATTCTTCAATAACTAACAAAAATGGATGTTTTTCTTTATAATCTTGTAAAGTATATTTATTTTTACCTTTATTTCCTTCGCTTATTTTTCTTTTTATTTCTTCAGAACAAGGACCTGTCTTTTTTCCTTTTTTTGTTTCACTTATTTTTCTTTTGGTTTCTTTGGAACGAGGACCTCTCTTTTTACCTTTATGTGAATTACTCATTTTTCTTTTGGTTTCTTCGGAACAAGGACTTCTCTTTTTACCTTTTTGGGGGTCACTTATTTTCTTTTTAGTTTCTTCAGAACAAATTTTACCTTTCATTGACTCACTTATTTTTTTCTGATTTATTGGGCAAGAATTGTGACTCTTACTACAACACCACTTACCATTCTTAAACTGATATCTTGCTTCTTGACCACAACCATAATCACATAACTGCACTATTTCATTCCTCCTTATATCTCACAGCCAGCAAAACTCATTGGGGCATTTTGTGTTGAGTCTGCCTTTTTTATATTTGTTAATAGATTTGCATTTAAAAATTTAAATTTATCAAACGCTACTTGAAAATTAATTGAAACTCCGCTTTTACCGCTACGGTTTTTGCCAACTTTTCCATAGACCAATGTATCGTCTGTCTGATCTTTTGCCATTAACATAACAAAATCTGCATGCTCTACTTTCTTGATTGATTCCGACATTTGATCTACATTTAACTGACTAGCTTCTTGTATTCTGTATGCCGCTCTACCTAACTGAGAGGCTGACACAACTGGGATATTATACTGTACTGCAAGAGTTTTTAATGATAAAGTAATATGCCCCAACTCTAATCTATACATATCATACCCTGTATCTGATTTTAATAAATCTATATAATCAACATACAATCCTGCAATAGCCTCTATTCCATAATCATTTATTACATCATCAACAACTCCCATTATATCAATTACACTAATACTCATAGCTGGAAAATATTTCATAATAATAGTTGCGCCATTTTTAGAAAGTTTATTAAGGATTTTCTTTTTAATGTCAACACTATCAGCAATCTCTCGAAGCATTTGAGGTGTTGTTTTATTAAACATAGGTTGATAAGTTCTAATCAAAGCTTCTTCAATTGTATTTTCTAAAGTTACATAAATATAAACCTTATTTATTTCTCCTGGTGGTACTGCTGGTTTATTAGGATCTACTAATATTGCAGATTTATAAATAGTATTGTTAAGTATTGTTGATTTACCACTACCAGATCCTCCTCCAAATACATATAATCTAGATGGTTCATACCCGCCTAGCATTATATTATTATCAAAAATTGGAAAACCAGTCGAAGTTGTATTCTGTCTTTCATATTTCTTTTTAATCATGTCTATAACATGTTCATAATCGTCCTTAACCAAATCTAATGATGCTGATGCTTCAATAGTAACTGATCTGTTACTCTCCATTAAATTTGAATATAGTTTCTTTATAGTTACTTCATAATCTTCAACTAAGTTATCAAGCGAATCAAATGATCCTTCTTTGATTGAATCTAAAACATCGCTTAGTTCATCATAATTTTGAAACAAAGCATTGATCTTTTTTCTTAACCTAATCTGATTAATAATATCTTGGAATGCATGATCTTTAATATCTTCATTGATCTTCAAATCTATAAACCCAACATGTTGTCTAAATTTTTCTCCAATCATAATACTATCAATTGCATTCTCAACAATTTTATCTTTTAGAAACATTCCACATAATTGTTTTAATAACTCTAATTTATTTTGGACTTCTAAAGGAACATCAAATGACTTTTGTCCCTCACTAAATTTTAAAACATCCAAAATATCTCTATACAATGCTTTTACCTTTCGTATTTTAGAATTTTTGTTTAATAATAAAATAAAACATGAATTTAAAAATGAATCAGTAATCAAAATTTATTCTCCTTATATATCTTTTTATAGAATCTGGTTCTGAAAGACTTTGTAGTATTTCTTTATCAATTTCTTTTGCCAACTTTCGTGCTGCTGCTTCTACAAATTTATTTTTAAGACTATTACCAGACGAACCACTTGACATACTTGATTCCCAATCCATAACTATGGGGTTATGCCCTCCATAGCATTTGAAATCCAGTCAAGCTTTCCTTTACCTAAACATTTATAACATTGATGCCCTTTCCGAAATCCTGTACCATTACATTCATCGCATATTACTTCACCTTCATTTAACATATAATGAACCTCCACTTGTACCATAACATGAAGAACCTCCACTTCCCATATTTCCAGATATTCCAACAACTCCAGTTACATTAGTTATCCAATCAAGTTTTCCTATCCCTTTACAATGATAACATTGAGAAACTTTATTATCAAAACAATCATAGAAGTATCCCCAACCATTACAAACTTCACATATACAATCACTCTCTTTAAAATCTTTAAATTCTTTTATTTCAGTTTTTCTGTAATAGACAGCTTCTTTTCTCATATATGTAAAATCTCCGTTTCACGATCTAAATCAATAAATTCATCTTTACTTAAAAATTTCTTGACTAAATCCTCACAATAATCTTCATCTAATTGTACTAACATATCTAATGATCTTGAAACACTAGAAGCTTTCTTAACACCTTTTTTCGTCATTTTACCACTGTTTAAATTTCTTGTTAACTCTGCACATTTATTTGTAAATTCTTCTACTTCGCCTGAACTATATAGAGGATATATTTCATCTGCAATCTTTCTAGATCTTTCTTGAATTTCTGCCCATTGCCATAGCATATATAACATTGAATATACTTTAACATCTTCATAAAATGTTCCTGTTTTTGGATCATAAACTTCATTAACTTTAATTTTTTTAAAATGCATTTCATTAGCAAAATGATCTAAAACTATTTGCAGTTGTTCATACACTCTTGTAGTTTTACTAAACATATTATTTAAATTTGGTGTTCTTAAATCCATTTTTTGAACATAACCATCTGGGTGATCTACCCACAAATATCTTCCAATCATTAGAGATTTAAATAATCCAGACGAATCATAAGTAATATTCAATTTTATGTTATGTTTTTCTAATACAACTTTTCTGAATAATTCATAAAAAGTTACATCTCTGAAATTAGCTCCACCTAAAATATGAAAATTTAAAAAATCTCTTCCACATCTTTTAGCTTCATTTAATAAAGGAATTATTGGTAGGACATAGATAATACAGGGAATAACCATATCTGAAGACATGTTTGCAACAATACCACCTGTACCATGATGTTGAAATGCATTGAACATATTATCTTCTCTAAGTATTTTTGTATAGAGTTTCCATAGTTGGGGTGTTCTAAAATGATGTATATAAATTAACTTTTTTCTAATATCATCAGGAAGTTCTTTGGCTCTAGTATATGATTCTAAATTCAACTCATATACATCTTCAAATGTTTTAAATATTTCACAATTTGGACCTGGTGGAATATCTAAAATAAATGCTCTTTCGATAACATGATGATGATTCTCAATCCATTCATAATACATCTTTCCAAGTAAATCAGATTCCGCTCTAGTTAATCTACCAACAGATATTTGAAATCCACCTGAATCAACTATCAAATTTGATGAATTGAAAAATCCCCAACTTCGACATTTATTATATACATTCTCTTCATTTTTATTATAATTTTTATATCTCTTTTTACCAGCAAAGTTTTGACCATACGAATGAAGAAACCCTGAGCAGATTGCCCCAAGAAAATCAGAAATTTGATCCCTGGTAAAGTTATCGTAGAATCGACCATTCTTGCCTAACATATAATTATTTAATATTGAAGCAAGACTTTCAAACCCTGCTAAAATGTAACCAGATTTAACCATTTATTCACCTCATTCATATTTTTAATTTTGTTCTTATTGCTTCATTTATATTCTAATTTATAGTAAGACTTAAAGTAATATATTCAATACTTTGAACTGGTGTTATACTAATATCAATATATTTATTCATAAAATTTGATGCAATATTATAATCAATGATTGCTTTATTTACTTGTAAAGATTCTAAATGATTATTCATTTTTTTATAAAAAATATCCATATTAGTAAAATCTTCACTCCAAGCCATCTGTTTGATAGATTTTATTACTTTTCTAACATCTATACGTTCTAAAATTGACAAAGATTTATCTTTTATTACAACATTAGTAACCCAATCAATTTTCCCTTCACCATTGCATTTATTACAAATATATATACTATGTTTATCTTCACCAGTCCCATCACATAAAGGACATATCATTTCACCTTCTTCTAGTTTAATATCCATTTTCACTTCAAAAATTCCTCAATTAAAAAAGGAGGACCAGTATGTATATCATAAACGTCTGCTATTTTTAAAGCAGTCATTATTCGCTTTCTAGAATCTTTCTTTTTTCTTGTTGTATATAAAGACCCTAGTGCAAATGTAGATCCTGAACCGATAGCTGTAAAATCTCTAACTTCGTTTATTTGAAAATCTACTAGAATCTCAAATAATTTACCATTTGGAGTAGCTATTAAAAAGTTTGACGCATTTACAGCAGTTTGGTCGTCTGAGTCTGTACCCAAACACCCTTTCTTTTTAAAATGTTTAATTAGGATATCAGGAAAATCAAAAATATTTTCAGGGGGGGTGAAATATTCTGGTCTAATTGTTTGACCAACTCTAGCACTACCAACATAACCAATTAGATATGGAGGATTTACAAACATTTTTTCACATATTATACGCCTTCTTTGTCCACTCTCCATAGTAGCATAACTATCAGCTCCCATCCAAACTTTTCCTTTATTAACAATAGCAACAACAGTTGACATATTTATTCTCCTTTCAAAATATTTTTATATAAATCACACCCATAATCACATATTTCCATTTTTTAACACCATGTCTTCTTTCATCCTTAAACATTTAGCAAGGTCAAATACATAATCATAAACGTGTAAACCTTTAGAATTAGCAATTATCTTGCCATCACCCACTCCAATTTCAGCAGCAACATATTCTTTCAACATTTGTATAGCTGCAAGATTTGCTGGCAAGCCATTCCAACAATCCCAAGATCTAAAATGTGGGAAAAAATGTAATTTTCCTTCTTGGATCCGAGTATCTATAGAACGTAAACATGGTGGGTCTTGAAGTAACATATCATTTGGTTGTGCCACCTGTAAAACCATTTGATTGTTTCTGTGCCCTTTATTTTTATATGTCCAGATTAGTAATTCAATCTGATTTAAAAAATCATCACTACGTCGAATTCCATGGGATGAAGAACTTTTTGTATCAATAACATTTTTATTTTCCCACGCTTCTTTATCTTGAATTAAAATATCTTTAAATCTTTCTTTATTATATTCATCAACCCAAATAGGATCAAGTCTTTCTTTTGTTAATCTTTGTCCATAGGTATATGACTCACCTTCTTTTAATTCTCCAGTCATTAAATATGGGAGGTAACTATTAAGATAATCACTATCCACAGGATTAGGAATACCATACTGTTCAGGTATCTGTGGTAGAAGAAGTTGAGCCCCCGGATATTTTATATCAATCACAACATTAAAAAATTCGAGCCTTTTCTGCCCTGCATATGAACCTCTATCAATTTTAAATACTCTACCCTCTTCAAGCATTCTAAAAAGGGTTTGAAACCATGCATCTCCTAAATTTGTTGCTTCAATGAATTGTGTATTTAACATTTTTATTCACCTGCCTTTTTCAGAATTCCATACACTTCATCATATTTTAAAACTTTACATAGATTACGATCAAGCATTATAGCCATACCACCATGTTTATTAAACATAATTATATCACCTACTTCAATCTCTTTTACTAATTCACCAACAGATATTACTTCTCCTAATTCTTGTGGTTTCAAGTTACCTTGCGCTATTTCGGGTACAATAATTCCACCTTCTGTTTTATTATCCTCTTCTAATATCTTTACTATTATTTTGTCATTTACCGCTTTGGCGTTTAATTCGTTCATTTTTTTCTTTTCTCCTTTTCTTTACTATCATTTTTTTATATTGATCTTCCCTTTCTAGAGCTTTTTGTTCTTCCTTTTTTATATTACGAATACATTGTGCTTTTTTTCTACGTTTTTTATCACCAGGTTTTTCAAAAAACATTCGTTGATGAATCTCTCTAGATAATCCACTTTTGATATATTTTTTCCTAAACCTTTTAATTATAGA
>JAFCCM010000078.1 GCA_017610225.1 Candidatus Aenigmatarchaeota archaeon
TTTATTTCCTTAAGAAAAGGGGAAATAAAAGCAATCTACCACATGTTCGACGACATGAGTATGTACTTTTTACTTCTTATAATATATCTTTATCATAATATGCAAAATATTATGACCGCAATATATTATATTTTACTTTTGAAGATCTTTTTGAACTCTAATTCCTAGAAAATTTGCAACTTTAATTAAAGTCCCAACATTACAATTTCTTAAAAATTCTTCAATTCTCCTTCTGAGTTTTTTAATCTGTTCAGCTCTGTTTGACATGATTTTTAAATACTACCCTCCGATTAATAAGTCTATAATTTCTTATAGAAAGAGGTTTTATTTCTAAACATATATCTCCATTATTTTTTCATTTGTCTCCTTTCTGTTTTTTACGTAGGAAAAATATAACAAATTTTAAGATAGTTATTGCATAAATAATTATAGAAAAAAATATTATGAACACTTCATAATTTAGTACAATATGTTCTTCTTATTTATTAATATATATAGATGTTATTTTTTAAAATAATTTTAAGTTGCATCAATCATAGTTGGTTTATCATAATTTGTAAGGTCAAAAATTATTTTATTTTGTCGAAAACTATCAGCACTATTTTTCATAATATTCTTTGTGTGCATTGGCATATCACCATCAATTAAAATAAATTGAAGCCCTTCTTTCAAATTAAATACCACACCATCACCAGTTTCTAAAATTTCAATTAAGTCTTTTCGATCCAATTGTAGTGTAATTGTTCCTTTTTTAATTAATACATCTGACATTATTTCTCATCTCCTTCCATCATTCTTAAAAGAATTGTAGTTTTGTTATCTTCTGATTTCTTCAAAAACCACTCTATTATATTGCTTTTATTATATGTTCTAAGAAAAATAGTAATTAACTCATTAAATGAATTTGAATCTATTTGTTCTTCAATTTCATTTATTATCTGATTACTATTTCTTTTACAAAATTCTTCTATAGATAATCCTGATAAATTAGTATCTAAAAACATCCAAACATCAGTTATAAATTTTTCATTATCATATTCCAAAAATTCTATAAAATCAAAAAATTCTTGAATCTCATCTGGATTATTAAAATCAATTGTTTTATAAAATACAAAACCATATATAAGTTTTATCTTTTGAAGTATTCTTTTACATAATTCTCTTTGGTCATTTAAAGAACATTCATTTAATATTTGATTTTTTACGGATAAATAATTTGGTTTAAAATCTTTAATTCCTAAATTATCAAGCATCACATTATACCAATAACAATGAAGTGCTTCAACTTCGTCATTTATTTCACTTTCATTATCATCCATATCAGCTTCCGGCATCGGAATTGAATTTCCAAGAAGGATTTTATTATCTATGTCTTTATACATAAATTTCTTTTAACTCCTATCTAACATAAGACTTACAAAATACGAATTCAATAAATCTTTACTTGGGTTCGCTTTCGCAGGACGAAAATCAGCTCCGCCGGTTTGAACAACCTCAGAAATAATTTCATCTTTTGTAACAAAATCATCTGACAATGGTCCCATTAATTCAGATAGGCAAGCTGTTGAATTATATGACAAAAATGAATAGCTGTCCAATTCTCCAAGGCGTTGCCCGCCGAGTTTTTTACGCCCTGCCGTTGGTTGTGCGGTTTTTCCTGTCATTGGTCCAGTAGACCTTGCAGATAATTTATTCTCTCCGATATGTTCTAATTTACTTATATACATATATCCATATGGAACTGCATTTTTTGTTTTAGTATTATATTCAGGTAATTTCAAATTATATGATGTTTTAAGTCCCAATATTTTTAATGTATTAATAATATTTTTATAATTTGGTGCTTTGAAAGGAGGAATTACCAACGGAAAGAAATCAGTCTTTTTTATTTGATTTATAAATTCTTTAAATTTTTTATCATTTAGCTTTTCAATATTTAGAATAGCTTTTATGCTATATCGCTGATCTTTTGATGTATCAATTTGTGTAAAAACTTTTTTAATTAATGTAATAACTTGCTTTTTAGTAGTAAACTTTATTATCTGTCTTGCCATTTCTTTTGAAATTAATCCGCAATACATTTCATATAATTGCCCCATATTCATTCTTCCAATTAATCCAATTGGATTAAATATAATATCAACTCGATCTCCAGTTGGTGTTTTAGGCATATTTTGATCTTTTTCTATCAAAGAAATTATTCCTTTATTTCCGTATCTATTACATAATTTATCTCCCAATCCAATAGGCAACTCTTGTTCAATTCTAAACTTAATTAATACACCTTGAATGGTTCTTCCTTTTTCTGTATATTTTTTATTTTCTGGTTTATATTTTCTATTAGTTTTCTCTATCAGTTTTTTTAATTCTGGGAATGTATCCTCTGCTACATTTGAAAAAACTTCAATGTCAACTATTTTTCCTCCGGGACTTTTATGTATAACTTGGCGTCCTGCCATATCAACAGATTCGTCATCTTCATAACCTATTAATTCTTCAATTTCACCCATTGTTCTTTTTAATAATGGTTCTCCTTTTTCTGTATATGAACCAATTTTTTCAATAAAAAGAAGTCTATCTTTTTCATTTAAAATAATAGATTCTTCAATCCCATGAACAGATGTTAGAGTTCCCTCGCCAAGAATTTTTTCGTTTACCACAATTCCATCTTCAAAATTATATCCTTTATATGGCATCATTGCAACACACATATTTTTTCCAAGAGATATAGATCCTTCTGATAAACAACCACCTTCTGCAATTATTGTATTTTTATTTACTTTTTGTCCAGTTTTTGTAATTGATTTAAATATACTTAAAGAATCTTTCCCAGATCCTGATTTTAAATGGACTGGGCTTATATCTACTTCATGTTTTTTTCCTTTAGAATCTATAACAATTATAATAGAACTAGAAATACTTCCAATTTTCCCTTCTGTTGGACTTCTTTTAACAAAATTATCTGATAATGTATTTGTAAGTACAGATTCATATCCAGATATAACAGCTGGAGGTGTTGGGTTTTTTAGAGGGAGCATTTGTCTTGATTGATTTGCTAACATTATTACTCTTGCTCCATCATTATTTTCAAGAAATGGAATCATACAAGTAGTTGTTGATAACATTCCACTATTTTCATTTTCATTTATTCCTTTTGAAGCAATCAATCCTCTTGCTGAAGTTAAATGAGCATCTATTGTTAATTGTTGAGTAATACCAATGTTTGGACCTTCAGGTGTATCAAGAGGATCAATATTTCCAAAATATGAATTATGAACATTTCTTGCATTGGTTGCTATTGCTCTTTTATCAGGAATTCCTCCCACTGCTTTTCCAACAGGAGAAACTCTTGTTATAGTTGCCATTTCTTCTATTGGATTTGCATATTCCATATTTGTAACCAATTCGAGATTTATAAAATCACTCAATACTTTTGTAGCCGCCATATCAAAGTTTGCTTTTTCGTTCCCTGATAATACTTGTTCTTTATAAATTGTATAAGACGATAACATTTGTTTTTGTGCTAAAGATACTAAAACTTCTGAATTTCTTATTCTCTGATTGGATAAATCATTTCTATCTATAACAAATCCTTCAACTGATTTTTCTGCCATGTATTTCATAATATTTGACAATTCAAAAGGTTGTTGTTTAGAGATTAAAATTTGTTTTACAACAGGATCAACAATATTTTGAAGAATTGATTTTACTACAAATGAACCATTTAATCTTCCAGTTGAATGTGTTATAAGTTCTTCAAAATAAGAAAATGTTCCAAACTCAGATTCTGTTTCATATTGATTTACTTTAAATCTTATAAATGATTGAACAAATTCTTCTTTTAATTTAGAATTTAAGTTCTTAAAAATTATAGAAGATGTTTCAGTTATTTTAGATCCTTTTTCCTCTTTTTTAATTTTTCTATCAACAATTTCATAATCAATTCCGTATAATTTCATAGTTTCTTTAAAACCGAAACTAAAAAAAGTCAAAATGGAAAATGGTAATTTATAAGCTCCTATATAACTTTCTAAAAATTCTTCTCTTCTTAATTTTCTACTTTCTATTCTAAAAATTGCATATGCACTTTCAAATCTAGATTGCCCTGGTTTTGGAAATGTAATAGGACATTGAATAATTTGATTTATTAAACATTTAGTTTGTCCATTAATTCTAAATGTTCCTGTGTTAGCATTAATTCTGGGAACTTCAATGTCAATAGAATGTTTATTTCCAAACTGGTCCGATAAAAATACTCGTATAATATTAATATCAGATTTATATAATTCACCGCTTCTTTGTTTTTTCTCTATGATTTCTAGTTTTTCAAATTTTAATGGTGGATCTTGATTTTCTAATAATTTAAAAGAGTTTATCATATCTTTTCTTAGATTTGTTTCAAAGTCAATCTGTCTTTTCTGAAATATATGTTCTGGTGATTTGTTATCAAGCATAGAAGGAATATCATATATTTGAGTTAATGGATCTATTGATACACTAGAAGTTTTTTGTGGTTTAAGTAATTCATCTCCATAATTTTTATCCATTGCTTTAAGCGCAAATAAACTTCTATTTTTTGGGATGGTTTTTAATAATTTTTTAGATGAGTCAATATCATTATTCATTCTATACATTATTGAAGCAGTTGCTGTTTTTTCTGCAAAATCATCTGATACATCACCAGACATAATTTGTTCATATGCATCTTTATCATTTTTTAGAAAATCTATAATAGTTCCTTTTATTTTTAAAGAATTTTCTGGATTTATTTTTCCAGATAATTTCTTCATTAAAAAATTTGAAGCTTTTTCAATATCACTATTTAATTCCTCAGGACTGACAGTTTTGATATTTTTAATATATTGAATTACTCTTGGTAGTTTAAATGATTTATCCTTCATTAAAAGCCTATAAGAAGAAGTTTCACCATTTACATTTAATAACATATCATTAAAAACTATATTCGAATTTTTTAAATCTTGAATAATAGGAAATATTTTTCTGTTTATAAATTTGTTAAATTCTTTTGTATTATCAATTGAATATAAGAAAACTTTTTGATAAGTTTCTGGAAATCTAATTAGAGATTTAAATAAAACATCTTTTATCAAAAAACCAGCTCTTTTCCTATAATCAGTAGGGGTGAACGAAGAATCTAATGATATCAAAAATGGAGAAAGATCTAAAATGATATTTCTATTTTGCGGAATTTTTGTATGTAATGAAAAAGATAACAGATTAAAATCTTTATATAATTTCTTTAAATCTGGAGTCAATCTAGTTCTTGGTATTATCGTAATGGGAACAACAACATCTCTAAAATCTATAATTTTTAAATTTAATTTTGGATAATCATCTAATAGTGATGAATTTTCACTAAAATAAATTAAAACAAAAGGACTTTTAGGATTTTGTGGAAAACGAACACCATCTACTACATGGGTATATTGACGCATTGATTTAAATTGTATCATTACTTTTTCCTCTTGGGAGCTAAATCGCCTGTCAAAACTTTTTCAATAATACTTGGTTCTGTTGGTTCTTCTGAAATCAATCCAGTTTTGATTGCTTCTCCTATATTTTCAAAAGCTAATCCTTGTAAAAAACTTGTATTAAAAACTATTTGTTTCATATTCACCATTTCAGGATCCCATTTAGTTCCCAATCTAGCAGGAAGTTCTATACGTTTTTTATCACGAAGGCACTGTGATAATAATAATTCTAAATGAACTGAATCAGTTCCCGTTAATGGTCCATATATTTTAAGAAGTTTTAGAAATAAATGATTAGCATCTTTATAGATTTCTTTTCCTCCTAGAAGTCTTTTAATATATTGAATTTGTTCTGATAAAATATCTGCTTCAAGAGGGGCCACTAAAATAATACTATTTTTTGTAAATCTTAATTTTAAAATATTTTTCCCAACTAGCTCTGATTCATATATTTGGATTTCAATGGGATAATCAAGAATAATATTAAAAATTATTTCTTCAAATTCTATTTTACATAATAGTCCTTTAAACCATGCAGTTCCTCGATCATAATCTATTTGAAAATCATCCTTGGATTCATAATTAGATAAATCAATAGTTATGATACAGTTATCTTTTGCTATTAATTTATTATCATCTTGTTTTAGAAAATTTGATATTTTCTTTGACATATTTTATGACCTCAATTCATTTATATCTTTAATTGAAAATTTTAAACTACCACTATCATAAATTCTTCCGTATCCTTCTGCTTCTCTTAAAACCCATTCTGGTATATTTTTGGGTTCATCTGGCCTTTTTCTTAAACTAAATCTATGTATGCGTTGAAAATCTTTGATATACCAATAATTTGGTTTTGTTATTTTTTCTAATTCAAATCCTAATTTATAATATAAATTTCCTTGGGACCATCTGCGATCAGCATATGAAAAGATTTCTTTCCATTTATAATTTTTCTTAAAATAAGATAATAATTTTCCAGATATACCAGGGATGTGGTAATTATAATCAGAACAAAATCTATTTAATTCCCAAACATCTTCTTGAAATTTAGATCCTTTACTAATATTTCCTTTTGAAAAAGTCATAACTGAAACTAATTCATCATTATAAAATGCTCCGAGTTTGATGGCTGAGGAATCTTTTCCTTGAATATGAAACCTTTCAAGAAATTCATTTTTAATTTTGGGTTCTATTTCTTTTATGATACATTTACGCCCGTGTATTCTTTTAGATTTATTAACACCTAAAATTTGTTTGAGTCTGGATTTAACAATTTCTTCCTTAAAAATCCATTCATCTTCAAAAATATGAATTAGTTGAATATTTTGTTTTTTACAATCCACCGTTTTATTATAATGATAATATTTATCAATATTATTATCAAACAAAGTAGAATGCCAATAAAGGCCATTAAATTCAATAGCTATCTTTTTTTCTGGAATATAAATATCTAATTCTTTTGGTTTTAAAACAAAACGATCATTTACAATTATTTGAGTGTCTGGTAGTACATTATTTATAAAATCCAACACTTCTAATTCTAATTTAGAAGGTCCGCCATTATTAACTACTCTTGGATAACATATTAAACATTTATACCCTTGCTGTATTGAATTCCAGGAAACATTAAATGTATTATTGCATTTTAAACATTTCCATATATGTATAAAATGAGCATGTTCATATTTTTTATCTAATAATTGGATATCTAGCTTATTGAGAATTATTTCCATTTTGTTATAAAAGCAAGTCATTTGCTTATCGATAATTCTTCTTTTTGATGGACAATCATATTTCATAAAATGGCTTACACCAAATTTTTTAAGGTTAGTAGATCTTTGCTTTTCTAAAATTTTTTCTTTAAATTCTGGATCTCTAATATGATGATTTTTTAATGAATTTACACAACGGTCTTTAACTTCTTGAGTTTTCATTGGATTACTCACACCATATTTATTAATAAAAAATTCTTTTGTTTTTTTAATAACATCCGGTGATTGTGCTGCGTGATTAACTCCAAAATTCTTTAGATTAGTTCTTATAGTTTTTTCTTTGAATTCTTTAGTTTGACTTTGGTGTTCTACTCCATACTTTTTTAAACAAGTTTGTTTTTTCTGTTGAATAATATCTTCATCTTTATTGCCACATCTGGTGCTACAATATTTGTGATATCCATAATATAAAGATTTAAATGTTACTCGATTATTACATTTTTTGCATAACTTAGGAATGGTAATATCATTCACTATATTAAAAAGTCTTTCAATAAATGTGCATCCTTCTTTCAAATAACTTGTATTTAAAATAACTGAATTATAAACGTTTACATACTTCTCTTTTAACCATCTGCTTATATTAGATAAATTATTATTGTTATATCTTAATTCTAAAAATTCCTAAAGAATTTTCTTCTTTATCTTTTTGGATTTTTCTTAATTCTTGTTCTCTTTCTAATTCTTTTCTTGTTTTACCTTTTAATTTAGAACTAATATTATTTTTACTATTTATTCCCTCTTTAGTATGAAAATAATGATAATGAGCGGCTATTCCTTGTTTAGTATATTGTTTATTACATACATTACATAAACACTTATTTTTTGAAATTTCTTTAATGAGATTGTTTTTAATTAAATTAGTTGTTTTCATTATTTACTCAATCCTATTAATGGATCATTTTGAATTATATCTCCAATCATATCTCTTTTAAAAATTTCGATTGCTCCGCCGACATGGAAGGATTTCATAATTGTCTGCGT